>JADGEB010000030.1:0-15827 GCA_016744595.1 Desulfuromusa sp. | reverse complement strand
TTTTGTAAGTTTGGATTCCACACAGTACGGGTTTTGTTGTGTGCGTGGCTGACGTTATTTCCGGTTACGGGTTTTTTTCCGCAAATCTCACATTGTTTAGACATCTTGTTATTCCTCCTGAAAGTTTCGAACGCGCATTACTAGCATATATTATTCAATGATGCAAATATTTTAAGTTGTTTCAGTTGGTAAATTGTCATCACTGAAAACATTCAGACCATTTTTTCTCAGTATCGCAGTTGTGATACCAACTCCTTCAACCAGCTCTTCATTTAGATAGATTTTCTGAGATCCACACGATGGGCTACGCTGTTGTAGAATTGCCATTTTGCAATGAGTGATTTTGGCAATTTTAAGGCATTCTTCTGCTCCATGGAGAAAAACGGTAGTCAGGTTTTGACCATTTTCATCAATAAGTATCCCGTTTCCACTAAGGACAGTAGCTCCATCACCGTGGTTGAACCAACATTTTGGTCGGGGTGTCGACAGCCCAGCCAATTGCTCCGGGCAAATCGGGATTGGGGTTAATTGATTGGTTTCGATATAATCAATAACTGCCTGACAAAAGTTGTCGGTACCATCATAACGCGTTTTTAAGCCGAGGAGACAGCTACTGACTAGTATGGGGTGCATAGTGTTTTACTCTGCTGTTGAGACGGGAGGATTAATTGTGGCCGATTCAACATTCTTACTGTGTTTAATCTGTACTTGACGGTTTTTAATGACAACTCGCTCTTCGGCAAACCACTGGATGACTTGGGGGTAGATTTTGTGCTCCTGTCCTAAGATACGTGCTGAGAGGGTGTCCTCAGAATCAGCAGCAAATATTGGTACAACAGCTTGGGCGATGATTGGACCAGTATCAACACCACCATCAACCAGATGAACGGTACAACCTGAGAATTTTGCGCCGTATTCGATGGCCTTACGCTGGACATGCAATCCTGGGAAAGCTGGCAATAGGGCAGGATGAATATTAATTATTCGTTGTGGAAAAGCTTGCAAAAAAACTTCGGAGACAATACGCATAAATCCAGCTAAAACAACTAACTCAGTTCCTGCCTCTTGAAGGGCCGAAACAACAGCCAGGTCGAACTCTTCGCGGCTATCAAATTCACGATGATTGACGCAAATATTATTGATTCCGGCTTGTTCTGCTCGTCTTAGAGCCCCGGCATCTGGATTGTTACTGATGACTATGGCAATTTCAGCATCCAGAAAACCCTGTTGGCATTGGTCAATAATTGACTGTAAGTTTGTGCCACTGCCTGAAGCCAGGACAGCTAAGTGTATTTTTTTTTGCGAGCCCATTTTTCTCCTACTGTAAGCTGTTTGTATCCGTTTAAATAAGCTCAACTAGGGGAGCATCGGCTTGAGTGATTTCACCTAGTAAATAGGCTTGCTCTTTCAGTCCAGCCAGACGCCCGAAAATATCTTCTACTTCGTCCGGAGAGACAACCAGAACCATGCCAATACCGTAATTAAAAGTTCGAAACATTTCATCTTCCGGAATATTGCCACCATGACGTAACATTTCAAAAATTGCTGGTTTCTCCCAGCTATTACGTTTGATGATGGCTTTACATTGTTGCGGCAGAATGCGGGGGAGGTTTTCGAGAAGACCTCCACCAGTAATGTGGGCGATTCCTTTAATCTCAAAATCACGTATCAGGTTGAGAATACTTCTGACGTAGATCTTGGTGGGGGTCAGCAGTTCTTCTCCAAGGGGTTTGTTTAAATCATTGGGCTGAGCAGTCAAATCTAGTTGTAGAGTTTCTAAAAAGATCTTTCGCGCCAGAGAAAAGCCGTTTGAATGTAACCCACTGGAGGCAATGCCGATAATCTGATCACCCTTAGTGATAGTTGAACCATCAATAATCTTGTCATTATCAACGACACCAACAGAAAAGCCGGCCAGATCATACTCTCCGCCGGTATACATGCCGGGCATTTCAGCTGTTTCGCCACCAAGGAGTGCACAGTTTGCCTGCTTGCACCCTTCGGCAATTCCTTTAACTACTTCGACGGCCTGATCCGGAGATAGTTTTGCCGTGGCAAGGTAATCAAGGAAAAACAGTGGCTCAGCCCCTTGAACAATAATATCATTAACACACATGGCAACCAGATCAATTCCAACTGTGTCGTGTTTATCCAAGAGGAAGGCGAGTTTTAGTTTTGTCCCAACGCCATCCGTCGCGGCAACCAGAGTAGGGCGCTTATATTTGTTACTGTTGAGGGAAAAAAGACCACCAAAACCACCGATATCTGTAAGAACTTCTGGGCGTGAGGTCTGTTTGACCAAAGGCTTTATCAAGTTGACAAAGTGATTGCCTGCGTCTATATCGACCCCAGCATCTTTATAAGTTATTGGTTTGTTATCGCTCAATTCTAGACTCCTTAGCCAGTAAAATGGTCGGCATTAGACCATTCAAGCAGGGGGTTGTCAATGCCAGAAAGTTGGTTTGTCAGCAGGTTATTATGGTGATCGTTAATTATCTTTCGCTGTATCAGGTAAATGAAATATGCTAATTTAAGCCCTGATTTTATGGCATGTCGATAATGAACTTTAACATAAAAGTTAGCTTGTTGAGTATCTGGAATGACGGGAAAAGGATATATTTTTAGATTGATGTCTGAGGCAGATATGGATGCTGTTTTGTCTATTGAGCGGGATTGCTATCCTCATCCCTGGTCATTGCAACATTTTTTACAGGAATTAGAAAATCCGGTTGCATCAATACTTGTTTGCGAAATTGAAAATAGAGTTGTGGGCTACGTTTGCTATTGGTTAATTTCTGGGGAGATGCAGATTCTGAATTTGGCAACATCACCGCAGGTACGTCGAATTGGGGTTTCTGCACAATTGCTTGAACGGGCTTTTGAACTCTGTTCTCTGGCAGAGCTGTCATCGTCCTGGCTAGAAGTTCGGTCTGGAAACCAAGCTGCAATTGCTTTGTACCAGCGTTATGGATTTAAGCTGAGTGGAATCCGTCGGGCTTACTACCGGGATGGTGAGGATGCCCTTGTTATGGTTAAAAACTTTACAGATTAATAAATTCAGGAGAGAATTTAATGAAGAATTTTAAGACGATAATCCTGTCAAATCAGGAAATATCGCCTAACTACTATCGGATGAAAATTTTGGCACCGGGCTATAATAAGCAGGCCAAACCAGGTCAATTTGTTATGTTTCGGGTGCAACGATCATTGCCCCCACTATTACGGCGACCTTTTGGGATTTTCCGGGCGGGATTTCTGCCGGCAGATTGTGACAGTATGCCGCCGAAAGAATTTATCGAGATTATTTATAAAGTTGTCGGTAGTGGAACTGAAATTATGCAGGGGTTACATCATGGCGATCCAGTTGAATTACTGGGGCCTTTAGGTGAAGGGTTTGCTGTAGGCTCTCCCGAAGAAGAGAAAATTCTTGTCGGTGGAGGGATAGGTTTGGTGCCGCTCTATATGTTAGCAGAGAAAATGGTTGAAACTTCTAATGTTCGGTTGTTGATGGGGGGGCGAACGCGGGATGATATCATCACGGTCACGGAATTTGAGCGACTTGGTGTTGAAACTTACGTTTCAACAGAAGATGGGAGTCTAGGTGAGGAGGGGCTTGTCACTCAGGTACTGGAGCGAAAACTTGACAAATATCCACACTCTACAGTTTTTGCCTGTGGCCCGATGCCGATGATTGAAGCGGTACAAAAAATTTGTGCTGAACGTGGAACTTCTTTGCAGGTTTCTCTTGAGGCTTTGATGGCCTGTGGTGTTGGTGCCTGCCTTGGTTGTGTTGTCAAGGGAGAAGGGCACGCCGAAGAGGAACCTCGCTATCTCTGTACCTGCACCAGTGGCCCTGTTTTTAAAGCAGAGGAGCTTGATTGGCGCAAAGCTGAAATCAAGAATGTAAAAAGTGGAGGTTGCAAATGATTAAATCTGACGAGAAAATGTTGCAGCCAAAAATGGCCGTGGAGATAGCTGGTATCAAATTTAAAAATCCGGTTATGCCAGCATCAGGAACGTTTGGTTATGGTAAAGAATATGACCCCTACCTTGATTTAAATCAACTTGGTGCAATTGTTACCAAAGGGATGTCACTCAACCCTAAAGCGGGGAACAATACCCCACGTATATGTGAAACAGTGAGTGGCATGCTCAATGCTATTGGGCTGCAGAACGTTGGGGTGGATGCGTTCATCAAGAACAAGATGCCTTTTCTTGAACAGTTTGATACCCCAGTTATTGTTAATTTTTTTGGTAACACGCAGGATGAATATGGTGAGGTCGCTGCACGTTTAGATGATGTTACAGGTGTTGCTGCTCTGGAGATGAATATTTCCTGTCCTAACGTTAAGCATGGTGGAATTGTTTTCGGCACCGACCCCAAAGCCGCTTTTTCTGCTGTCTCTTTGGTGCGCAAGCGTACAACTAAGCCATTATTTGTTAAATTGACTCCCAACGTAACCGATATCCAGATAACTGCCAGGGCTGCTGAAGATGCCGGGGCGGATGCTTTGAGTTTGATTAATACTCTGACTGGAATGGCAGTAGATGTCAAAACTCGTAAGCCGCGTCTTGCGAATACTATAGGAGGGCTGTCTGGTCCGGCAATTCGACCAGTTGCGGTGCGATTGGTGCATCAGGTGGTTCAAGCGGTTCAGATACCGGTAATTGGAATCGGTGGTATCTCCCGGGCTATGGATGCATTGGAGTTCTTGATTGTTGGAGCCAAGGCAGTTCAGGTTGGAACTGCTAATTTTGTTGATCCAAATGCTATGGCAATAATTATTGCAGATTTGGAAAAGTTCTGTCGGGAAGAGGGAATTGCTGATATCAACGATCTGATCGGTACTCTGGAGATATAGATACTTCTATGGATGTCATTGCCACTCACGTAAATGCCGATTTTGATGGTCTTGGTTCGATGATTGCGGCAAAGCGACTCTATCCGGATGCTATTCTCGTGTTTCCTGGTGGATACGAGCGTGGGTTGCGTGATTTTTTATTGCACAGCACACTCTATGCTTATGACGTTAAGAAAATTCGCGACATTGATTTGGACGCAATTACCAGGCTGATTCTGGTTGATGTACGCAATGTAGCTCGAATTGGTCAGTTTGAGGCTATTGTTCATAATCCTGATATTGAAATCCATATCTATGACCACCACCCAGCGGATGAAAATACCATACTAGGGCAGGTTGAGTTTATTCGGGAGGTTGGTGCAACAACGACCATTATGACACAATTATTTATGGAGCGAGGGATTGAGCCAACTCCTGACGAAGCAACCATGATGATGCTCGGTCTATACGAGGATACTGGGCATTTGCTTTTTTCTGGAACAACGGCAACAGATTTTCAGTCGGCTGCTTTTTTATTGGAACATGGTGCAAACCTAAATACAGTCGCAGATTTTCTGGTGAGGGAAATGACTTCAGAGCAGGTTGATTTACTCAATGAATTATTAAAGTCTTGTCGGAAGCACATTGTAAATGGTGTAGAAATTGCCATTGCCTATGCGTCCATCAATTATTATGTAGGCGATATCTCAAGTCTGGTGCACAGGCTTAAGGACATTGAAAACCTCAACGTTCTGATCGTTGCAGTGAGAATGGATGATCGTATTTTTTTAGTTGGTCGTTCCAGGTTGCCTGAGATGCATGTTGGTGAATTTTTTCAAGAGTTTGGAGGTGGTGGACATGCATTTGCGGCTTCGGCAACAGTCCGCGATGTTCCATTAGCACAATTGCTGAAAAAAGTGGAAGAACAACTCCAGAAGCATGTTCGTTCGCGCTGTGAAGCTCGTCATTTGATGTCTTCTCCAGTTAAGACGCTACAGGTCAGTTCAACTATAGAGGAAGTTCGTGAGGTAATGACGCGCTTCAATTTCAATGCTGTTCTGATTCTGGATGATCAACGTCAAGTTGTTGGCATCATGACCCGACAGGTAGTTGAAAAAGCTGCTCATCATAAGCTGTTAAAAATGACTGTAGGCGAAATGATGAATACCGATTTTCAGGTGGTATCGCCCGACGCTTCCTTGATCGAACTGCAACAAGGCATCATTGAGCATAATCAGCGTTGTGTCCCTGTTATTGATGGAAAAACCCTGGTTGGTGTTGTTACGCGGACAGATTTACTCCGCTATATGTTGGGAGATCGTAACCAATTCGCAGATGAAACTCAGGATATCTCTGAGAGGCGTGGACTACAATTAAAACGGAAAAATTTACAGAGATTAGTCGAAACCCAACTACCAAAATTGGTAAGGAATTTGTTGCACCAGTTGGGGATAGTTGCTGATCAGCTTGATGTGCAGATTTATCTGGTGGGAGGTTTTGTTCGTGATTTACTTCTACGAGAGCCTAATCTGGATGTTGATATCGTAGTTGAGGGAGATGGAATCGCATTTGCAGAAGCCTTTGCAAAAACAACAAAGTGTCGGGTTAGAGCACATGAGAAATTTGGTACAGCAGTTATTGTCCTCTCTGATGGTTTTAAAATTGATATTGCCTCAGCTCGATTTGAATATTATGACCGACCAGCTGTTCTTCCGCAGGTAGAACATGCATCGATTCGCCATGATCTTTATCGCCGTGACTTCACCATCAACACTTTGACGATATCACTAAATAATAATAGCTTTGGTCAGATGCTCGATTTTTTTGGTGGGCAACGTGATCTGAAGGACAAATCAATTCGGGTGCTTCATAGTCTAAGTTTTATTGAAGATCCGACTCGGCTATATCGTGCTGTACGTTTTGAGCAGCGGCTGGATTTCTGTATCGGTCGCCAGACGGAACGGTTAATGCGCAGTGCCGTGAAGTTGAAATCAGTTCAAAAAGTGGCCGGGCTACGGATTTTGAATGAATTAGAACAGATTTTGGATGAGCCTCGGGTTGTCCCAGTTCTGAATCGATTGGATCAATTTGATTTGTTGAAATTTATTGATCCTCAACTGCGCTTTGGCCAGGAGACTGCAAGTTTATTTGTTGCCGCTGAACGAGCCAGCAGTTGGTTTGATTTGCTCTATACTGGTGAAAGTTATCGGCGTTGGTTGTTATATTTACTCTGCCTGGTTGATGATTTAACGGAAAAAGAGGTTAGCAGAATCATTGATTGGCTTGGTATGCAGCCCAAAGATCGAACACTGTTACTTGAACAAGTGCCAAAAGTAAAACTTCTTCATAGAACGATTAAGCAGCGCAGGAACGTATTGATTGATCCGAAGAACAGCGAAATATATTTTTGGTTTGATGGTTTGTCTATAGAAGTCATCCTCTATTTAATGTCTCGGAGTGAAAATGAGAGCCTGCGTAGATGGATTTCTTTGTACATGACCGAGTTACGTAAAGAAACAGTTATTCTGAATGGTACTGATTTGATTGCGCTTGGGTTCACACCGGGAAAATATTATAAGGAAATCTTTGATTTTTTATTGAACGCTCGATTAAATAAAGAAATTAATACTCGAGAAGAGGAGGAAATTTTAGTCCGCAGCCATTTTTCTGGAGTTGATGGTTTTGCCTCTTGTTGACCTAGAAACTCTTGTCGATTAAACTGAAGTTTCATTAAATTATTGAGCCTGAATATCTGAGTAAGCTCTTATGTTTTACTGTTCTCGGAATTCAGGTTTTATTTTGGAGTTTTATACATTAAATGGAAACAATAGTTTCTAAAATAGCAATAATGCTGGTTCCGGCTTTATTGGCAATTATTTTACATGAAATTGCGCATGGATATATCGCTGAACGGTTTGGTGATCCGACTGCCCGTTTACTGGGTCGTTTAACTATGAATCCGTTTAAGCATCTGGATCCGATTGGAACAATTGCTATTTTTATTTTTGGATTTGGGTGGGCGCGCCCTGTTCCGGTTAACCCTGGGAATTTTCGTAGACCACGTCGTGATATGGTCTGGGTAGCGCTGGCCGGTCCAGCAACAAATTTGTTGTTAGCGCTGTTATCTGCCTTGTTGTTACGTGGTTTAGGTCTGCTTGACCAGAGCTCGTTTGGGGATTCACAGGTCTATGTTCAATTTATAACGCCGGTCAAAATGATGGTCGGTTTCAGTTTGTATATAAATACATTGCTGGGAATTTTCAATCTGATCCCGGTTCCTCCTCTAGATGGTGGAAGAATTCTGACCGGAATTCTTCCTGAACGCCAGGCAGCTTTGATCGCTAAATTGGAACCATTTGGGTTTGTATTGATTTTATTTATAGTTTTTTTCACTGATGTATGGTCGCTGGTACTTGCCCCAATCATTAACTCTCTGGTTGGTCTTATGGCTGGGGATGAAATACGGTTAGTTGAGCAAGCTATTCGTTTCTTATTTGGTCATTGAGATGAAATGATGGCAATTCAAATCCGTTTAGAAAATTTTTCCGGCCCCCTTGATCTTCTGTTGCACCTGATTAAAAATCATGAAATGGATATTTACGATATCCGAATTGTTGAGATCACCGAACAATATTTAACGATTATAGAACAGATGCAGCAACTTGATCTCGATATTGCTGGTGAATTTTTGCTCATGGCAGCGACTCTTGTGCATATTAAATCGAGAATGTTGTTACCTGTCATTGACGACATAAGTGAGGAAGAAGAAGATCCGCGAGCAGAACTGGTGAGAAGGTTACTAGAATATCAACGCTATAAAGATGCAGCAGAACTATTTCAACAATTACCTCAGCTGGAGCGGGATTTTTTTGTTGGTCAGTTTCGATTGGAAAGTACTATTGAAGAGGCCGGAGAAGACAATGAAGTTGCGATAGGCATATACCAACTGGCAGATGCCTTTCATCAACTGTTAAAGGACAGACCCAAGGAAATCTTTCATGAGGTTGTACAAGAATCTCTTTCTGTTGCCGACTATATTGATCGTATTTCAGAAAAATTGTCGAATAAAAAGCGTATTGCTTTTAGAGAAATGTTCTCTGTGAAATTTTCTCGTAGTGAGTTGATAGTTACCTTTCTTGCGACTTTGGAGTTGGTGAAGTTGCACATTGTCATTATTGAGCAGGTTGGAGATTTTAGTGAAATGTGGCTGGCTCTGGCAATCTCATCTGATCAACTGGATCAAATTTCTCCAGACAAGGATCTGCTGACTTATGGATAAGTTGAGACAACTTATTGAGGCATTTATATTTGCTGCAGATAGTCCTGTGTCTCTTGATCGGTTGAGTGTTCTTTCAGAACAACCAAGAACTCTGATAAAGCCGATTGTTGAAAAGTTACTGCAACAATATGTTGCTTCTGAACGTGGATTCTATCTTGCTGAAGTCGCTGGTGGGTATCAATTTAGAACTGTCGTGGAACTGGCTCCTTGGTTGAAGAAACTAAGCAAAGATCGTGCTGCTCGATTTTCACGGGCAGCTCTTGAGACGCTAGCGATTATTGCTTATCGACAGCCAGCGACCCGTGCCGAAATTGAATATTTACGTGGAGTTGATTCTGGAGGAGTAATGAAAACACTTCTGGATAAAAACTTGCTGCGCATCCTCGGCAAAAAAGATGTTCCTGGACGACCTCTGATGTATGGTACCAGTCGCCAGTTTCTTGAATTGTTTGGCTTGCGTGACCTAAATGATCTTCCCACGTTAAGAGAATTTACAGCTTTGGACCCACAATTAACCCAGGCTGAACCTCTAGATCCTGAACGAATTGAGTAGATAATATGGCAGAGCGGCTGCAAAAACTAATTGCTCAAGCGGGTTTGGCTTCTCGCAGGCAGGCAGAGAAGTGGATTGAGGAGGGGAGGATTCTTCTGAACGGTCATTTGGCTAAGCTGGGTGATCGGGCTGATTTATCCATTGATCAAGTACAGGTTGATGGACAAATTTTGGCTTCCGCACAAGACAAGGTCACTGTCCTTCTCAATAAACCACGTGGTTATGTTTCTACACTCAAAGATCCCGAAGGTCGACGGTTAGTAACCGATCTGACTGCGGCCATCCCGCAGCGTCTCTTCCCGGTTGGACGATTGGACTATAATACCGAAGGGCTGTTGTTGCTTACCAACGATGGCGAGTTAGCTCAGTATATAAGTCATCCAAGTCATCATGTTGAAAAGACCTACTTGGTCAAAGTTCGAGGATCATTATCCGAGAAAATGATGAAACGACTAGAGCGTGGTGTCGAGCTTGATGATGGCAAAACAGCACCTGCGAAAGTTGAGAAGATTAGAACCGTTGGGTCGAGTTGTTGGTTTGAATTAACAATTCACGAAGGAAGAAATAGGCAAGTGAGACGAATGTGTGAAATTTTGGGCTTATCAGTTGTCAGACTCAAGCGTATTCGTTTAGGGTTTCTTGATTTGAAGGATGTTATGCCAGGCCGATATCGATGTTTATTGGATAGTGAAATTCAAAAATTGAAAATCACTAAATAAATTAATATTCATTATTGTTCTTTGTTTTTAAAATGTGGTATTCTTAATTTTATAGTTTTTAGAATGTAGTTTCTGTTTGTAACTTACGCTGGTCGTTCAGCTTGACACTTAATGAGTATTTTACATATCTTTCAAGCTGAAATATCTTTAAGTAATTGATTTTGGGAGTTTTTTTTGGCAACTAATAAAGATAAATTACTTGAGTCGGCACAAAAAAACCTGAAGAAAAAACAGGTTGCCAAGGCAATAAAAGACTACGCTAAGATTGTAGAACTGGATCCTGCTGATGTCCGTTCTCGCCAGAAGTTGGCTGAGTTGTACGTTCGTACCAATAAAAATGCTGACGCCTATGAACAGTATGAGTCTGTTGCTAAATTCTTTTCCAGTAATGGTTTTTATCTTAAAGCGATTGCAATCTATAAGCAGATGCAGCGTCTTGATCCAGATCAGATCGCCTTGTTTAATCGTCTTGCAGAACTAAATGAAAAACAGGGTCTGGTTGGTAACGCTATGGCGGAGTATCGTAATCTAGTCGATTACTACGGTCGGAACGGCATGATAGCCGATGAGATTAAAACGCTGGAAAAAATGCGTGATCTTGACCTTAATAATTTGAATGTTCGGGTTAAACTTGCAGAGGTTTTTGCCCGTAATGAGCGTGAAGATGAAGGTTATGCCGAGCTTGAATCTGTTCTTGAAATTTTAGGGGACAAGGGTGATTTTGATAAAATACTCAAACTTTATAAAATGTTTTTACCCCTCTATCCAAATGACAAGAAGTTACAGATGGGACTGTCGCTAGCTTTTTATGAAAAAGGCGATTTCAGTAGAGGCGTCACAATACTTGAGAAGTTGTTAAAGGATAAGCCTGCTGATCCCGATTTGTTGCGCTTGTTGGGACGAGGATATTCTGATCTCAAAAACTGGACTAAGTCTTGTGGGGTTTACCAACAACTCTTGGTTATGGATCCTACGGATCTGGATATTCGGGAGTCGTTGATTAAGTGTCAAATTGACAGCACTCAATATGATCTCGCTTTGACCGAACTGGAGGAGTGGAAAGACGCTTTTTTTAAAGCGGATCGCTTAGATCATTTAAAAGAATATTATGAGATTCTTAAGGTGCAGCTTGTTGATAACAGTGTCGTTTATCAGACACTTGATTCTATTTACGAGTTAACCGGTGAGGGCGACAAACTGCTGGATATTATATCCGAACAGGAAGATCAGCCTGATGAAATAATTATTGATGAAACTCTTTCTGATTCTTTACTTGGTTTAGCTGAAGATGATATTGAGGTTTCCGATGCTGAACTTGAGTTAACTGACGAAGTCGATGATTTAACTTTTGATATTGTTGAGGAGGACACGGTTGACCTCCAACTCGAATCTTCACTTGATGGTGGATTTACAGAGGAAAGTGCAGATGCAGACGCAATTATAGAGCTGGATATTAATGGTAGTCTGGTGCTGGATCAGGAAATCAGAAATGATCTGGATTTCTCTTTTGACCTAGAGGAAGAAGATTCTCAGGAAGTTGTTCCAGAGGTTGCACATAATCTACAGGCCGATTTAGAAGAAGCTGAATTTTACATTCAGCAAGGTCTGTATGCAGAGGCAAAAAAATTATGTAATGATATTTTGGCTTATGATCCTGATTCTGCAGAATGCCGCCAGAAGCTTGAAGAAATTGAAGCTTTACTGAGCCGGGAGAAAGAGCAATCCGTTGTTGTTATGAAAACCAGTTCTCCGTTTGACGATAGTGTTGATAGCGATTTTGATCTTGATTCCCTTCGACCGGATGAAGCAGCTGAGAAAAAGATTTTTAAAACTGATGTAGATGAACAAATTGCTGCTGATGATATGGAGTCTCATTATAATCTGGGGATTGCTTACCGAGAGATGGGGCTATTAGATGATGCAATCAGTGAGTTTGAAAAAGCTGAGAAAGAGCCTTCCCGTTACGTAGACTGTCAAATACTGAAAGGGCTCAGCTTCTCAGATAAAACGGATTATGAAAATGCTGAGTTGATGTTCACGCAAGCACTCAATTCCTCCCTTTTGGAGGATATCCCGCGACTGAATCTTGGTTATGAACTAGGTTTACTCTATGAGCGTGCCGAACGCTCTAGTGATGCATTAATTAGTTACCAGGATGTTTTTTCTCAAGATAATAACTATCGAGATGTCAGGGAGAAAATTTCCGTACTAAAAAACACTCTTGGTATTGATGAAGATAATTCTTCGATTCCCCTGGAAGAGAAAAAAGAGCGGATTTCGTTTCTCTAGGATGTTCATCCGTAGATTCTAGCAAATTTTGATAGCTTTCTAAGCTTAACCTGTAGTTTTTCTGTGGAGTCTATATGGGTTATACTGACCACTTTAATTTTGAGCGCGAACCATTTTCAAATGCACCGAACGACAAGTTTTATTTCGATAGTGAACAACACAATCAGGCTTTGTTACGGTTAAAATACTCTGTAGACACTGACAAGGGTCTAGCTGTCCTGGTTGGTGGAGTGGGGACCGGAAAAACTACACTAGCAAGACGCATGCTTGACAACCTTCCCTTTGATAAATATGAATCTTCATTGTTGGTGATGATCCACTCTGCAATCACTCCTGAGTGGATTATGTCCCGTATCTGTATGCAATTAGGGGTGAAAAATCCAGATATTAGTCCGCTGAAAATGTTAAAGCAGCTCTATGAACGACTGTTGGACATTGAGAAGGAGGGTCGAAAGGCAGTTGTTCTGATTGATGAAGCACAAATGCTGCAAACACGTGAATTAATGGAAGAGTTTCGCGGCCTGTTAAATTTAGAAATTCCAGATAAGAAATTGCTCAATATTATTTTTTTCGGGTTACCTGAACTGGATGATATTATGAAACTGGATGCGCCTTTAGCTCAACGGGTTGCTTTTAAATATACTCTGAAGCCACTTTCTTCTGAAGCGGCACTCGAATATATCAATTACCGATTGCAAGTTGTTGGTTGTGAAAATTCTCCCTTTACGTCTGACTCATTGGCTTTGATCCATAAATTTTCTGGCGGTGTTCCAAGGCTGATTAATACAATTTGTGATAATGCTCTGTTTGAAACTTTTTTACGTCATGGAACCGAAGTGACAGCAACGATTGTTAATAATGTTGCTGAAGATCTTGGTCTGTCTACGGTTGGCTTAACCTTGTTGTCAGAAAACGTTCAGCAAGAGGATCAGGACGACGAGCTGGATGATATTGAGATTATCTTTGATGGATTAGAAGAGAAATAGTACAAGAGTTATTTTCTTGTTGGGTGGATATTGTTTGTAATGGCGGCCGGGTATATTCCGGCCGCTATCTTTTTTTAAGCTGAAAAGACATAATGGCTCTTATGGAAACTAAAATACATATTTTACCTGAAGATCTCTGCAATAAAATTGCTGCTGGTGAGGTTGTTGAGCGTCCCTCTTCGATCGTTAAAGAGTTGCTTGAAAACTCGCTGGATGCTGGTGCTTCTGATATATTGATTGAGTTAGAAGCAGGTGGGAAGCGTTTGATTCGTATCACAGATAATGGTTGTGGTATGAATCGACAGGATGCATTCCTCTCATTTGAACGCCATGCCACCAGTAAGATTCGTACCGATACTGATCTGTTTGCCCTTACAACTCTTGGCTTTCGCGGTGAAGCATTGGCGTCTATTGCATCGGTCTCTCGGCTGCAACTAAAGACTTGCGATAACGAAAATGGTCTTGGACAACAGATTTATGCTGAAGGGGGGAAGATTAAAAATGCTGATGAGGTTGGACTCCCCCGTGGAACAGATATAGAGGTTAGAAACCTTTTTTTTAACTTACCTGCTCGAAAAAAATTCCTGCGCAAAGAGCAGACAGAGCTTGGGCATGCAGCAGATGTCGTTACAAAACAAGCCTTGGCTAATCCGACAGTCAGTTTTCGTTTGAAACATAATGATCGCAAAATGCTAGATTTGCGGCGTGAAAAAGGAGTCCGTGAACGGGTTGCTGCTTTGCTAGGTAGATCATTACTGCCTGACATGTTGCCTGTAGAGTGGCAGAGTGGGAATGATCTTCAATTGACAGGTTTGATTTCCCAACCGCAATTGACTCGTTCAGCAGCTTCCCATATCTACACTTTTATCAATGGTCGATATATAAGAGATCGAGTGGTTCAGCATGCAGTTATGGATGGTTACCGACATTTATTGATGAAAGGGCGGTATCCGGTTGTGGTGCTTTTTTTACAGATAGACCCGGCGCAGGTGGATGTCAACGTTCATCCAACCAAACATGAAGTGCGTTTTCGTGAACAATCGATGGTTCATGATTTTATTGCTAAAAGTTTGCAACAGACGCTACGCTCGTCAGAATGGTTAACCGCAACATCTCTAGAAACATCCACTGAAAAAAAAGATAACTATTCATCAGAACAACAAGTTCAGACAGTTAAACAGGGTCAGATAGTGGAAGTTGGTGATTCTGTCAGGGAGCTCGAAAGTCATTACTCGCAACCCCTAAAGAGCCACCAGCAAAACCAATTCATCTCGAAACCTGCTGAACAGCAATTTACCAACTTTAGTCAGCCGCTTGTGCAATCAGAGAGCCAATACACTTTGCCAGGCAGTGAAGCGACGGGATTTTTCACCGGGTTGCAAATCCTTGGACAGTATCATCAGAGTTATCTTCTTTGTCAGGATGGTGCTGATCTAATTTTGATTGATCAACATGCTGCACATGAGCGGGTTGGCTTTGAAAAGCTGCGACATGCTTATGCGGCTGGAACCATAACCAGTCAGACATTACTTTTCCCAGAAGTATTAGAACTTGATTTTAATAGTGCGACGGCTCTTGGTGATAATCTGCAGGAACTGGCAAGTCTAGGTTTTGAAATTGAACCTTTTGGGGGGAAATCCTTTGCATTGAAAGCAATTCCGCAGTTATTAGAGAACAAAGATGCTGTTAAATTAGTAGTTGATGTAGCATTAGAACTCGAGCGGGTTGGCCGTACTGGTCAATTGCGTGAGTCGATTGATGAAATCCTTATTTTGATGGCCTGTCATAGTGTAATACGTGCCAATCAGGCACTTGCCACTGTTGAAATAAAAGCATTGTTCCAAGAACTTGATCAAATTGATTTTAAGGCGAATTGCCCTCATGGTCGGCCGGTGATGCAGCGCATGACTCTGCTCGAAGTTGAACGCTTATTCAGGCGACACTGATGGTGTTGCTGTGATTTGTATGAGATTTTTAAAATGGTTGAATCAACAATTGAAAAAATAGCGGTATTAGTCATCTGTGGTCCGACCGGATCGGGAAAAACTTCCCTGGCTCTTTCTTTAACAGAGAGATTTCCGTTAGAAATTATTTCTGCTGATTCGCGTCAAGTTTATCGCCAAATGGATATTGGTACGGCAAAAGCGACGGTTCAAGAAC
>JADGEB010000002.1:76460-160479 GCA_016744595.1 Desulfuromusa sp. | reverse complement strand
ATATCCAGGCATATCCATGTATAAAAGAGACATACAGTTAGAAGAACCAAAACAGAGAGGCTGCAAACAATAAAAAGTATAACCATTTGTAATAATTAGACTATTTGTCTAAATATAAATTATATATATTTTTATTCTCGTAAATATTTTATTTATGCGTAGAGAAAATCAAGTCCACAGAAAGGATTACTTAAGTCAAACACAACTTCTAAGCCATTGATCTCTTGCAATAAAATCAGTAGTATCGCACCTCCATAAAACAACAATCTCCCCCTGATAAAGCAAGGCCGATGGAAGAGAATAACCTTATAGATCCAATTACATACCGACCCAGCCTGCAAAAAATCCGCAAACGCCGCTGGTTTTTGTGGTGTATTATTCTCGCGTACCTGCCAGCCATGATGGTGGCGCTGGATTCCTCTGACTACAAAACCTGGGTCACAATCGTTTTTGTCACCTGGATTGTTTTCCTTATCATTGCTGTCGTTTTTGCCTGCATTATCCGTTGCCCACGTTGCGGAGAATGCTTTCATACCCACGGGCCAACCTTTCTCCCCTTCCGCCGCTGTCTCCACTGTGCACTGCATGTTAACGCTGATAAAAGAGCCGCAGAAGCGGAACCGCCAAAAGCAAAATATGCAAAAAAATAAACCGATGACAGCCTAAATCTTCAGAGACACAGGGAATAAGTTGCTCTTGGAACACAAACCAAGTAATCTCTGAAAATTGCTATATATATTGTCAATTCTCAGGAGGTTACAGTGGATGAGATAGAAGATATTAACCCTCAAGAACTGAAGCCTGGGCTCCAGAAAATTCGCCGACGTCGCTGGTTTTTCTGGATTGTTATTATGGCTTATCTACCAGCGATGCTGGTTGCACTCCAATCTTCACAACCTAACCAGGCCATAGGAATTGTCTTTGTCGTCTGGATTCTCTCTCTGGTCATTGCTGTAACACTGATGGCACTGGTCAGATGCCCCCAATGCGGAAACTGTTTTCATATGAATGGCTTCATGTTCCGTCCCGTACGCAAATGCTTCCACTGCAAACTGCACCTGACCGCAGATAAGAAAAAATAACCTTTTTTGTCCGCTTTTTTGATCTAGATCAAAAAATATGTCTTCATTTTTTGATACACTTATAAAATATTTTAGCGTGGAAACCAGACAGCTGATATCCAACTGTTTGGCTGATTTCTGCCGCAATAAAAGGGAGGTACCACATGAGAAAGAGTTTTTTGACTATCTTGACTTGTGCAATCTGCACATTGTTCCTAGCTGGGACAGTCATGGCGGGCGATATCTGTATCGACTGCCACAGCAACATTTCACCCGGTCAAGTGAAAGACTGGGAAGCCAGCAAGCACGCTGATGCTGGAGTATCTTGCGACACCTGCCACGGGGATGCACACACAAATGCCGCTGACTACAAAAAAGCAGTCCTGCCTAGCGAACATGTTTGTGCCGAATGTCACGAAGAACAATTCACCTCTTTTTCTCATGGCAAACACAACTTTGGCTGGACTGTCCTGAATGCTATTCCAGCAACCCACTACGCCCCAGATGAATTGATCGAAGGTGGTCGTGGTTGCGGTGGCTGTCATAATATGGGCATCAAAACCGAAGAGCAAAAGGCTGATCAGTTAGCCAAAGGGTATCGTTATCAGAATAACTCCTGCGACGAATGCCACACCCGCCATAGTTTCTCCAAAAAAGAAGCGAACAATCCAAAAGCTTGTCAACAATGCCATATGGGTTACGATCATCCCCAGTGGGAAATGTGGTCAAGCTCCAAGCACGGTGCTCGTTACTTTGCTAAAAAAGCCGGTGATCTCCCTGAAGGTGCTGTCGCTCCAACCTGTCAAACCTGCCACCTGCCAGATGGAACCCACGAGAACCACACTGCATGGGGTTTCCTCGGAGTACGTTTGCCTCTTCCGGAAGATCCTCAGGCAGCGGCTGACCGGGTTACTATCCTGAAAGCACTCGGCGTATTGAACCCTGAAACTGGTGAGCCAACCCCAATTCTTGATGCCGTAAAGGCCGTTGATATGGCACGTCTTGATCAGGCTTCATGGGAAAAAGAGCGCAACAAGATGCTCGATACCTGTACTGAGTGCCACTCTTACAAGTATGCCAAAGAACAACTTGATGCCGGTGATGCGATCCTGACCAAAGCTGATCGTCTGATGGCAGAAGCAATTGAGACCGTAGCTGCTCTCTACAAAGAGGGCATTATCGTAAAACCAGAAGGCTACCCCTTCAACTACCCATTCATCCTGGCACTTATGCATACCAATGGTGCTAACTGGGATGAGAACTTGGACGGATTTTCTTATATCGATCAAGTCTTACTACAGATGTTCTTCAAGCATCGGATGCGTGCTTACCAAGCATTCTTCCATGTCAACCCTGACTACGCTTACTGGTACGGCTGGAACATGATGACCCAGGATCTGGGTGAAATTAAGCACCTGGCAAAACAAATGCGGGCGGATCACAACAAATAACCGTATTGTCCACGACTGAAAACAAAAAGGCCGTTCCATAAAGGAACGGCCTTTTTTCATTATTGATTTTAGGGCGTTACTAGAGTTAAGCCCCCTCCTCCGGCAACATCATCCCAAGAGATCCTTCGATCATCTCAACAAATTGATTGAGATTCGCCACGGCAGAATCCTCCAAGTCGTTCCACTCAATACGGATACGGTCTTCGGCTTCCTCTCCCCTGATTATAGAAAAGTGAGATTCGGGATTAATCTCTACGGTCACGTTATCTGTTTGAATTGTAAGCATATAAAATCTCCATTTTAAAAATTCGGAAAGGATATTACCTCTGTCGCTACAGCAATTAATTCTATTTTTTCCGACTCGCTTTTTCCTCAATCCCCGACACACCAAAACGTCGGCGAAGTTCAGCATATACTTTCTCTGGTGGCAAATCGTAATAACCAAGCAGAACCAAAACATGAAAGAAAAGATCGGCAACCTCGGAAACAATTTCTTCCTGGTCACCACCTTTGCCCGCAACTGCAGTTTCTGTTGCTTCCTCGCCAATTTTACCGAGTATTTTATCTAAACCTTTGTCGAACAACGACTTAACGTAAGACTTTTCGCCATCTCCCAGTTGTTTACGTTCCTGAATAATCAGGTAAATCGTCTCAAGAATATCTTGATCCATGGGTGATTTTTGTTCAGACTTTAGCACTTGAATCTCCCTTTTAAATACGTGCAGGGACACCATGTTGCATCAGGTATTCCTTACATTCGGCGATGGTGTATTCCTTAAAATGGAAGATTGAGGCGGCTAAAGCTGCGCTGGCACCACCTTCGACCAAACCTTCGCGAATATGCTCCAGATTACCAACACCACCCGAGGCAATGACTGGAATGTCAACCGCATCACTGACAGCACGGGTCAGCTCAATATCGTAACCATCTTTTGTGCCGTCACAGTCCATCGAAGTCAACAGAATTTCACCGCACCCCAAGCGTTCCATTTGCTGCACCCATGCTATAGCATCAATTCCAGTCGCCTTACGACCACCATGAGTATAAACCTCCCAAGCCAAAGGCTCCGCATCAGGCACCCGACGTGCATCAATAGCGACAACAATACACTGACTGCCAAAGCGCTCTGCCGCTTCACGAACAAATTCTGGGCGGTGCACTGCTGCCGTATTGATTGATACCTTATCGGCCCCGGCATTCAGTAAATTGCGAATATCAGCAACTTCTCGCACTCCACCCCCAACCGTCAGCGGCATAAAAACCCGTTCGGCAGTCTTAGCAACAACATCGAGGATAATGCCGCGATTATCGCTACTAGCGGTAATATCGAGAAAAGTCAGCTCGTCTGCACCCTGTTCGCTATAAGCTTCAGCCGCCTCGACAGGATCACCGGCATCGCGCAAACCAACGAAGTTAACTCCCTTAACAACCCGACCATCTTTAACATCAAGACAGGGAATGATTCGCTTGGTCAACATCAGTTACTTCCTTTGGTCAAAGCAACTGCTTCACGAAGATCGATAGCTCCTGAATAAATCGCCTTTCCAGTAATGACACCGGTTACCCCAGAAGCCTCGATTTCAACCAGTCTGCGGATATCATCCAAAGTCGACAAGCCACCCGAAGCGATGACTGGTATCGTGATTGATTCAGCCAAAGCCTTGGTTGCTTCAATATTTGGCCCCTGCATCATTCCATCACGAGCAATATCGGTATAGATAATTGCCTCGACACCGAAATCTTCCATTTCTTTGGCCATCTCAGTCGCTTTTTTTTCTGTCAGATCGGCCCACCCACGCACTGCCACCAGACCGTCTTTGGCATCGATCCCAACAACAATCTGACCGGGAAATTTACGGCACGCTTCCTTTACCAAGGTAGGGTTCTCTTTAGCAACGGTACCTAAGATCACCCGATTAATTCCCAGATCAAGATAGGCTTCAATTGTTTCCATATCACGAATTCCACCACCCAATTCAGAAGGAATCTCAATAGCGGCAACAATCGCTTCAATCGCAGCTTGATTTTTCGGCACCCCTGCAAAAGCTCCATCCAAATCAACAATATGAAGGTACTCCCCACCCTGCTCCTGCCACAGCAACGCCTGTGCTGCCGGATCATCGCTGTAGACTGTGTCTTTATCCATCAGTCCCTGCTCTAAACGAACGCAACGACCTTCTTTCAAATCAATTGCGGGTAAAATAATCATCCTTTGCTGTTCCTTTTCTTATCAGTTTCAAAATTCTTGTGAATATCTGGCAAACTATAAATTTTATTGTTGCGCAGAGCAATCCCGGAATAACAAATCTTTAGCGACCAGATCTTAAGTCAGCTAGTTTGGTAACTAGCAAAACTATCAATGCAGAAGAAATAACGATATCCTGTAACTAAGAAAAACTCTTTTGTTCCTATAAATAGCTCTTGCGACCACCCATGCCCTGCGTTAGTGTTATAAACATACACACTTGGACATTAACAGTTGAAATCAATGGGGAAAAGCATGAAAAACTTGAAACTGACATTCATTGGGGGACTAGTATCAGTGTGTTTTTTGATAATCTCAATTGTTTTCGATATGGATCTTTTTGAGCAATTGTTGCTCACCCTGGAAGATCTAGAAAAATATGAGATTGATGAACTTTTTATCCCATTTATGATTTTTTTTGTATTCGCATTCTTGGATTTCATAAAGTGGCAAAAATCTCATAAAGTTGATCTAGAAAAAATCAAAATACACAGAGCCATGATGTCATCAACGCATCATGTCCTGAACAACTTCCTTAATCAGATGCAACTCTTCAAAATGACAGCAGATGATACCCCGGGGTTTGATCCAAGAGTTCTATCTTTATATAATCAGATCATCAATGAAGCTTCAGGGCAAATTGAGGCATTGGGCAGTCTTTCTGAAATCAATGAATCAACTATAGCGGCCGCAGTTGCACCACGTCCAAATATCAAGACAAATACCGAATAAATTAATGTCGTATTCCTGATGAACACAAAAAATAGAATTGGCGGTAATCTATTGTCCCCATCCTTCCATTGCAATGATCCTGTGAGTCACAATCTAATCACAATTCTCCAAAATTTTTAAAAATATTCAGCCCAGCGGCTTGACTCTTTTCGGGATGAAATTGCGTTGCCATGATATTGTTGCGCCATATAGAAGCACTGAATTCCACATCACCATAACGACAACTGGCAGCAACATCATTGTCGTTGACAGCTTTACAATAATAGGAATGGACAAAGTAGACAAAACTCTCGTCTTCAGTGCCGTTAAACAGCGGAGACTGCTGCTGGATATTTATATTGTTCCAACCCATGTGCGGGACCTTAAGGCGTTCACCATTCTCCACCATCCCTGAGGGAAACCGAACCACCTTGCCCGGAATCAATCCCAACCCCTGGTGCTGACCGAACTCTTCACTCTCATCAAATAACATCTGCATCCCGACACAGATACCAAGCATCGGTTTTCCCGTATCGATGTGCTCCAGCAACGGATCAACAAAACCGCCACTGCGCAAATTACGAATGCAATCACGAAAAGCTCCAACTCCAGGCAATACGACTTTATCTGCTTTCTTTATATCATTTGGATCAGCACTCACACGCACCTCAAAGCCAAGGCTTTCAAAAGCTTTTTCGACGCTGCGGAGATTGCCCATTTCGTAATCAATAATATTAATCATATCTATTCAAGTTTTCCTTTGGTCGATAGTACCCCTTGGATACGAGGGTCAAAACCAGTCGCTTCATCTAATGCGCGGCCAAAAGCTTTAAATATCCCCTCAATGATATGGTGTAGATTATCACCGTAAGCCAAATTGACGTGAATATTTGCCCCGGAGTGATTACAGAAAGCGACAAAAAACTCTGCAACCAACTCGGTATCAAACTCACCAACTTTGGCTTTGGGAAGATCGACATTGAAGACCAGAAATGGTCTGCCAGAAAAATCGATAACCACTGATGACAGAGCCTCATGCATCGGCATGGTTGCTCGTCCGAAACGTTTTACTCCGGCCTTGTCACCGAGTGCTTTTTTAAATACCTCACCCAGAACAATGCCAAGATCTTCAACCGTATGGTGAGCGTCAATTTCGGTATCACCTGTTGCTTTTACCGTCAGATCAAAAAAACCATGTCGTGCTACAGCAGAAAGCATATGGTTAAAAAATGGCACCGGACTTTCAATGTGATGCTGTCCAGAACCATCAAGATTCAATTCAATACTAATGTTGGTCTCTTTGGTTTCGCGATTGATTTTTGCGGTGCGAGTCATATATAACCTCCGAATGTAGGGGCGCTGCTTGCTGCACCCTTCAACATTTGATCCAACCCAGGGCGCAGCAAGCGGCGCCCCTACGAATAATTTATTTCTCCAACCGGATAGAAACTGATTTGGCGTGGGCTTCCAGGCCTTCCAACTCGGCAATCTGGACAATCTCACTGCCCAACCGCTGCAATCCATTTTCTGAAAACGAAAGAATACTCGATTTTTTGACAAAATCGTCCAGCGACAGCGGAGAAAAGAAACGTGCAGTTCCCCCCGTCGGCAAAGTATGATTCGGTCCAGCCAGATAGTCTCCTGCCGCTTCAGGGGTATGGTGCCCCATAAAGATTGCTCCAGCATGACGGATTGCAGATAAAATCGCAAAGGGATCGTCGACTGCCAACTCCAAGTGTTCAGGAGCAATCCGATTGGAAAAATCGATCGCTTCATCCAAACTTTCTGCCAAAATAATCGCTCCGAAATCTTCAATCGACTGGCGTGCAATTGTTTCACGGCTGAGTTGCTGTAATTGTTTTTCTACTTCAGACTGAACAGCTACTGCCATTTTTTCAGAACTGGTTACCAATACTGCCGAAGCAAGTTCATCATGTTCGGCCTGGGACAACAGATCGGCGGCAATATGCGCTGCCGTGCCACTGCCATCATTAATCACCAGGATTTCGCTTGGTCCAGCAATCATATCGATATCAACCTGTCCAAAGACTAATTTCTTAGCCGTTGCGACATAGATATTTCCCGGTCCGGTAATCTTATCGACCCGTGGCACCGATTCAGTTCCATAGGCCAATGCCGCAATCGCCTGAGCACCACCGAGTTTAAAAATCCGGTCGACTCCAGCAATTTTTGCCGCCGCCAGCACATGTGGATTAACTTCACCACCCGGCATCGGCACCACCATAATCACCTCGGCAACACCAGCAACTTTAGCAGGAACGGCATTCATCAGCACCGACGATGGATAAGCGGCTTTTCCCCCCGGGACATAGATACCAACCCGGTCAAGGGGGCGCACCAGTTGTCCAAGAAGGACATCATCCTCGTCGGTCGATAACCAAGTTTCCTGTTTCTGTTTAGCATGGTACGAAGCAATTCGGTCAGCGGCCAGCTGCAATGCAGCCAAAGATTCAGCACTGACAGCAGCCATAGCAGCAACCATTTCAGTTTCATTGACTTCGATATTATCAGTCGTCAAATCAATTCGGTCAAATTTACGACTCAGCTCAAACAATGCGGCATCACCACTTTGACGGACAGCAGCAATGATCGATTTGACCGTTTCCTCAACATCACCGGGAATCTCGTCAGCTCGTTGTTCAATCCGCTTAAACTGTTCGGCAAAGTCGCTATCACTAAATTTTAAGATCCGCATCATAATAAGCTCCGCAACCTATAGTCCTGAATCAGTGGTTACCCAATGAGTCAGGATACTGAAATCCTGACTTCGTCACCAATCACCTTTTCCAAACCGTCAATAATTTTACTAATGCGCTCATGCTTTGTTTTCAAACTGGCGCGATTGACGATCAGACGGCTGGTCACTTCTGCAATAGTTTCAACCTCAATCATATTGTTGGCCTTGAGTGTCCCTCCGGTAGAAACCAGATCAACAATCCGCTCTGACAAACCAACCAGAGGTGCTAATTCAATAGAACCATAAAGCTTGATCAGCTCTACCTGTACTCCACGAGCTGCGAAATACCGTTCAGTAATGTTGGGATATTTGGTCGCAACCCGAATGTTTGACCAATTCAGTGGATTATCTGATTTTTGCAATGACTTCGGTTCTGCTACCACCAGCCGGCAATAACCAAACTTAAGATCGAGGGGTTCGTAGAAGTTCTTCCCCTGTTCTAATAGCGTATCTTTTCCAACCACACCTAGGTCGGCACAACCATATTCAACATATGTCGGCACATCGGTAGCACGCACCGCCATAAATCTAAATTTATGTTCCGAATTTTCAAAAACCAACTTGCGGCTTTTTTCATTTATTTCCGGGCAGGTAATACCGATTTTAGAAAACAGCTCCATCGAATCCTGCATAATTCGCCCTTTGGGAAGGGCGAAGGTGATCCAGTCGCTCATCATTCATGCCTCTTTAAATAATCAACCATGAGATACTATTCCTGCTCACGCCAAATTTGCGCTCCTAGTGCTGCCAGTTTCTCTTCTATTTTTTCATATCCACGATCCAGATGATATATCCGTGAAACTTCGGTGGTATTTTCTGATGCCAAGCCAGCCAAAATTAAAGATGCGCTAGCCCTTAGATCGGTTGCCATCACTGGAGCTCCAGTCATCTGATTGGCACCGCGAATAATCGCACTATGTCCATCAATCTGGATATCAGCACCCATTCGTTGCAGTTCACACACATGCATAAAACGATTTTCAAAAACTGTCTCTGAAATTCGACTTGTCCCCTCTGCCACCGTCATCAATGCCATGAACTGAGCTTGCATGTCGGTTGGAAAACCTGGAAACACACTGGTACGAATATCAACTGAAGCTACCTTTTTCGGCCCGATAACCCTTAATCCATCCGCTTCAGGTCGAATCTCTGCCCCCGTCTCAATCAATTTACTGATCAATGCTTCTTGATCTTCCCTTACGGCACCGCGGATCAAAACATTCCCGCCAGTAATCGCTGCTGCGATCATAAAGGTTCCGGCCTCAATTCGATCAGGAATCACCTGACACTCAAGAGGTTCCAACCTTGCAACCCCCTGAATATTGATTACTGCTGTCCCAGCGCCTTCAATTTTGGCTCCCATACTGTTGAGAGCTTCTGCCAACTGCACTATTTCGGGCTCACGAGCAGCATTTTCCAGTACCGTTTCACCCTCAGCCAAAGACGCTGCCATAAGAAGATTTTCAGTCCCACCAACCGTTGGCAGATCAAAAGATATTTTAGCCCCGCGTAACCCGTCTGTCGTTGCCTCAACATAACCATGATCAAGGTGGATATGGGCTCCAAGTGCTTCCAGCCCCTTCAAATGCAGATTAATCGGACGAGCACCAATAGCACAGCCACCAGGAAGACTGACCCGAGCATGACCAAAACGAGCCAGCAATGGTCCAAGGACGAGCACTGAAGCTCGCATCGTTTTCACCAAATCATAGGGAGCTTCAACACTTTGAATTTTTCTTGTATTAATTTGGTAACAGCCTTCCTGCAACTCAACTTCCGCACCAAGTTCCCGCAGTAGCTTTACAGCTGTATTGATATCCCGCAAGTCGGGAACATTGCAAATCTCACTTACTCCATCAGCCAGCAAAGTGGCAAATAACAAAGGGAGTGCCGAGTTTTTTGCACCACTGACTTGAACTTCTCCGTTCAGTGTCACCCCACCCTTGATAACTATCTTTTCCAAAAAAAACCTGCTTTCTATTTATTTATGCTGCCCACCAACCACACGTGGTTGACCGGAGTAATCTTCTCGTACAAAAATATCATCAAGTCCTGCTTGTGAAAATAAGGCTTGAACTTCCTCAGCTTGTTCGCAGCCGATTTCGACCAGTAACCAACCCCCAAGATTAAGACGAGTTGGAGCCTGAGCAGCAAGGAGTTGATAACAAGCCAATCCATCATTTTTTGCCATCAGAGCAACCTGTGGTTCAAAACAGCGAACTTCCGGCATCAGTTCCTTCCACTCATCCTGAGAAATATAAGGGGGATTTGAAACGATCAGATCATACTGCTGTTGAGGTAATTCGGCAAGATCTCCATGTAGTAATTGAACTTGCCCGGAGACCTGATTGTTATCCACATTACGTTGTGCAATCGCCAATGCTGCCGCAGAAATATCTAAACCCGTCATTTGCCAGTTTGGGCGTTCACTTGACAGACTCACCACAATAGCACCACTACCGGTTCCAACGTCCAACAACTGTCCTTCAGTTCCAGCTCTGGCAAGAGCCTCTTCCACCAGAATTTCAGTATCAGCACGAGGAATCAAAACATCGGGGGTCAAATCAAACCGTAGCGACCAGAACTCGGTGTGGCCGAGTAGATATTGCAGCGGCTCCCTCTGCCCACGACGCTTGACCAGTGGCCGAATCGCGTTCAGTTCTGCGGCTAGCAGGGGGCGATCATAATTGAGATAAAGCCCAACCCGATCTAGTTCCAGAGAATCCGCCAATAACAGTTCAGCGTCCAGACGCGGATTATCGATACCTTTTTCGGTAAAATAATCAGTCATCCACCGCAGGAGTTTCAGCAGAGTCCAGGTTTCGCTCAAAGGACTAGCCCTCCTGTTGGCTCATTTGAGCAGCCTGCTGATCAGTAATCAGAGCTTCAATGATTTCATCGACATCCCCCTGCATGATCGCGTCCAGCTTATAGAGGGTTAAACCGATACGATGATCTGTACAGCGTCCCTGCGGGTAATTATAAGTTCTGATTCGTTCACTTCGGTCACCACTACCAACCTGAGTTTTACGGTCAGCCGCCATTTCCGCTTGCTGCTCGGCCAACATCTGATCATAGATCCGGGACTTGAGAACCTTCAGTGCTTGCGCCTTATTCTTATGCTGCGATTTGCCATCCTGACATGAGACCACGACTCCGGTTGGGATGTGAGTCAAGCGCACTGCGGATTCAGTCTTATTAACATGTTGACCACCGGCTCCAGAAGCACGGTAGAGGTCAATACGAAGATCGGTAGGATTTATGTCGATATCGACATCTTCAACTTCGGGAAGAACAGCGACAGTGCAAGCGGAGGTATGGATACGTCCTTGCGTCTCGGTATCTGGAACTCGCTGAACACGGTGGGTTCCACTTTCAAATTTAAGGCGAGAATAAACTCGTTCACCACTGATTAAGGCGATAACTTCCTTGAAACCACCTCCATCAGTTTCCGAGGCACTCATTATTTCAACCTTCCAACGGTTTTGGTCGGCATAGCGAGTATACATGCGAAATAAGTCTGCAGAGAACAATGCAGCTTCATCGCCACCTGTTCCAGCGCGAATCTCCAGAATGATATTTTTTTCATCGTTTGGATCCTTGGGTATCAACAGGAGTCGTAGCTGCTCTGCCAGCTCAGACTGTTGCTTCTCCAGATCAGGAAGCTCTGCTTTCGCCAGCTCCTTCATTTCAGGATCACTATCCTGAAGCAACTCCCGGTTCCCATCAATCTCGCTACACACTTGTTTATACTGGCCGTAAACCGATACCACTTCAGTTAAGTCCGCATGCTCTTTGGCAAGTTCACGGTAGCGCTTCTGATCAGAAATAATTGCAGGATCAGAGAGTAGCCCCTCAACTTCACGGAAACGATCAACAACATCTTCCAAATTAGTAAACATGGCGATCTTTCAAATGTTGAGCAAAAAAAAAGCGGCCCCATCGGGCCGCCTTTTTCAATTTTACCCGATTATTTCTGGGCGTACTTTTTACGGAAGCGTTCGATCCGACCAGCGGTATCAATCAGCTTCTGCTTACCCGTATAAAACGGGTGGCACGCAGAACAAATTTCCGTGTGAATCTCTCTGCCAAGAGTTGAGCTTGTCTCAAAAGTGTTCCCGCAATCACAGCGAACTGAACAGGCTTCATACTTGGGATGGATACCTTCTCTCATTTTCAATGTCTCCTTAGCGGTCTGGCTTGATGTACAGACCTTTTCTATTGACGTCAAACAAACCAGCTAAATAGCACTTATAGCTATTTTGAGCAAGTAAAAATATTCTATATGTGACAAACATCACATGGCTAAGCCAAAATTGTATCCAGCAAGGCAGCAAACACTTTCAAGGGCGAAGACATACTTATGTATGTCGAGGTCTTGCAAGTGTTTGACAACGCCGCTGGGTGCAATTTTGGCAACGCCATATTATTGATTCATCGAATCAAGAAAATCCTGGTTTGTCTTCGATTCAGCCATTTTTTCCAGCAAAAATTCCATGCTGTCAACGGTATTCATCGAAGAGAGAACTCGCCGCAACAGCCAGATACGTTGCAATTGAGCGGGATCAAGCAAAAGGTCTTCTTTCCGGGTTCCAGAACGATTGATATCCATCGCCGGGAAAGTCCGCTTATCTGCCAAACGGCGGTCCAGATGAAGTTCCATATTGCCGGTTCCTTTAAATTCTTCAAAGATAACCTCATCCATTTTGCTGCCGGTATCAATTAGTGCAGTTGCAATAATTGTTAAACTGCCCCCTTCTTCAATATTCCGTGCTGCACCAAAGAAACGTTTCGGTTTATGCAATGCATGGGCATCGACACCACCAGAGAGAATCTTGCCGCTAGAGGGAATAATTGTATTATAAGCACGGGCAAGACGAGTCAGGGAGTCCAGCAGGATGACCACATCACGTTTATGCTCCACCAACCGGCGAGCTTTTTCGATGACCATTTCAGCGACCTGAACATGGCGATTTGCCGGCTCATCAAAGGTTGAGGATATGACCTCACCATCGACATTACGCAGCATATCAGTGACTTCTTCAGGACGTTCGTCAATCAATAGAACTATTAAATAAACCTCTGGATGATTAGTAGAGATAGAATTGGCAATATTCTGCAGCAGAACCGTTTTACCGGTTCGTGGTGGTGCAACGATAATACCACGCTGCCCTTTACCAATTGGAGCGGCTAAATCAATGACCCGTGTTGCTTGATTGTCCGGAGTTGTTTCCAGAATGAGGCGTTCCTCAGGAAACAGCGGCGTTAAATTATCAAAGAACGTTTTTTCCCGCATCTTTGAAGGATCTTCAAAATTGACTTCTGCAACCTTTAACAGAGCAAAATAGCGCTCACCTTCTTTAGGTGGTCTTATCTGTCCAGCAACAGTGTCTCCAGTACGCAGAGCAAAACGGCGGATCTGGGATGGCGAGATATAGATATCATCTGGCCCTGGTAGGTAGTTGGCATCTGGAGCCCGCAAAAAGCCAAAGCCATCTGGCAAAATCTCTAATACCCCTTCTCCATAAATTGCTTTCTTCTGTGCAGCAGTCGCCTTAAGAATTGAATAAATTAGATCCTGACGGCGCATTCCACCGATTTCATCCAGGTCAAGGTCTTTGCCAAGGGTAATTAGTTCTGACATTTTTGTCTTTTTGAGGTCTTTCAAATTCATAAAGGTTCTCCAACCCGGAAGTTAAGGGCATATAAAAAACCCTGACAGGTTCTCTACATGCAAGTAAAATGGAAATAATTTCAGTTACTTTCACAATGAATTGAAAATAATTAGCTTCCCATGCGGAAACAAACTGTCACAATCCATCAGAAATAGGTCAAAAATAAGGCAGGCATAATATCTATAGTTAACTTTTAAACTCTTTTTTTGGCAGCATTTATATATGAATGGTTTTATAAGAATTTATATTTGAGGAATTATGTTTTCCAACCTGCACCTGCAGGAAATAGAGCGGGTAGGCGCTTTTATGTTTCCACTAACGTCGCTTTTACCCGCTTTATCTCTCCATGTCAACCTTAAGCGTAAATAAATCCAAACGCTCGCCCGCTTATCGTAAAGAATCGAGCAAACTAGGGCTTATTCCGGAAGCAATTTCGGAAAATAGATTTTCATACATTTTTGGCAAGAGCGATGCTCCATCCTTACCGGGGCTCTCATCGAGTGCCCGCTCTATCCCAGATAAGTTGATATCTTTAACCCGAACAAGATCGGTTCGATTAAAATATGCCTCATCAAAATCTGCATATTGCAAAACCAGCGCTTGGAAACTCTCCGTCCCTGCCAATTGCCACAGAACCTGCCCATTGCGATCAATAACAGCTGCAGTAGCTCGGATATCGCTATATTGGGTCCTTAGTGTTTCAAGCTTTGTCCGTGAGCGCCGGGTTTCTTCAACCTGTTCCCCAGAAAAAACCACCACGAGTACAGCATCAAGGACATTCGTACGTGCTATCTCTGCCACAGTTGCAGCATCAAAAGCATACCCCTGTGGCCACCCCAATTCATCGTGAGGACTTCCAGCACCCAAAAGTGAAAGTGCTGTCAATTCTGGATTAGCTGGAAGTGGGCGAACATCAAAATAACCCTTCTTTTTCTTCAACTGTTCAACTAGAAATTCATGCTTGCCATTAGCTGAACGTGCCAAAATATCGAATAAATTATCTTTCTGTGGATAATTCATTGAACTATTATAGTCAACCAGCAAAGGCAGAACGCCCAAAACCTGAACCTGAGTCTGATATTCCTGCTTCGGAACCTGAAACTTTCCACTGCCGCAACCAGCCAGAAAAACAATCAATAAAACACTGAAAACCCATCTTTTCATCTCAAACCTCCTGAATTTTATACTCTCATTATTTGTTCCAGCATTCCATAAAGAAAAGGAACAGAAGACGCCCAGATACGAAAGGGTTAGTACCACGCAACCCATAATCTTTCAAATCCCACCCTGTCTTTTCCGTGTCAACTGACATTGTAATTTTTGTTAGCTATGCTGGTGCAGAAAAAACATGCTCTTGCTAATGCACAAAACCCCCGAGCAAAGATAGCAACACGCAAAAATCATAGGTCATTTGAATTTGACTTGGCGATTCTTTGTTGGAATTGTTGCCACCTGAAAGTTCTCCAGCCCCCAGCAAAGCAACTTACTCGGAGTTGCATTAAATAATTCTTCAGGTGGCGACTGCCCCAGAAACTCAAGTGCCCGCCAAAGCATATTCGAACCATTCTCTACAGTAACCAAACCGATATCACCATTCCTCTTGCTCAGTTTTTTACCATTATAACCAAAAGCCAGTGGCAGATGGAAATAGTCAGGAGAAACGACACCCAAACACTGATAAAGATAGATTTGCCTAGGTGTAGAAGAGAGTAAATCAGCACCGCGAACAACCTGTGTAATCCCTGCATCAATATCATCAACAACAACTGCCAGCTGATATGCAAACAAACCATCAACTCGGTGCAGAACAAAATCCCCAATTTCTTTTCCCAGGTTTTGCTGCTGCTCCCCTAAAATACGATCACAATACTGGATAGTTTTATCTGGCACTCGCAAGCGCACCGCACACTCGGGGCGACTACCACGGGCTCCACCTCTGCATGTGCCCGGATAGATAGGACCTTCTTCTCCTGGATGTGGGGCGCTGGCTAGAATTTCGCGCCGGGTACAGCTACAATCAAAAACCTGCCCATGGCTGCGCAACTGCTCTAATATTTGCTGGTAACGTTCATAGCGATTGCTTTGATAAGCGACTTCTCCATCCCACTCAAAACCTAATTGACCCAGAAGGATCAGCATAGCATCTGCTGAACCGGGAATGACACGTGGTGGATCAAGATCCTCAATCCGAAGAAACCAGTGACCACCTGAACATTTTGCCAATAAATAGCTCCCCAATGCAGCTAAAAGGGTTCCAAAATGAAGGGGTCCGGTCGGACTTGGAGCAAAACGACCAACAACACGATTGGTTGGTTTGAGAGATTTCAACAGATTATCCATTATTGGTCGATGATGCCGCTAGGGCAACCAACTGTCAAGTACCTCGATTGCTCAATAACAACAAAGATAGCATTGACAACTATTCAGCTTCGGTGTATTCATCACTATAAAAGTTATCTTTAGGAGGTCAGAAGTGGTTATAACACGAGCAACAGAGTATGCGGTGAGAACGGTCATTTATTTGGCACAACAGCCAAAAAATGACATTATTTTAAAGAAAGATATATGCCGTACTCAAGAAGTCACTCCCGCCTTTTTAACAAAAATTCTACAACCACTGATCAAAGCAGGAATTGTCAGTTCTCAGCGTGGTGTTGGTGGTGGCTTCCTGTTAGCCAAAGACCCGGCTGAAATCACAATGCTCGACATTTTTCAAGCAGAAGAAGGACAACTGAAGCTAAACCACTGTCTCGTCGATACCGATTTTTGTGCTCGCAACAATTACTGTTCTGCTCACGAAGTCTGGCACGAAACACAATATGAAATGTCTCAGGTTCTTAAACGTCACAGCATCGCTGATCTGGTACGCAAAGAAAAATCAAAGCTCGATTCTCTGAAAAATCCAACTGTTTAAATCACAAAATTCTCACACTTTAGTTAAAAGAAGGGGAGCACAGAATAAACCTGTTGCTCCCCTTTTCAGGACATAGGCAACGAAAACAAAATCCACCTAAAAGAAAAAAACCCTGGAGTCCAGGAGGGATTAGGATATCCAGGGTAAAACAGAAGGCTGCCACAGCCCTCTGTAAAGGAATCTCTCTATAGATCAATTCTACTACGTTAAAAGGGACTGTCAAATGCCAGAGGGATTAATCCCTATTTAAGATTTTCTTCCGGATAAGCATTGATTCGATGAACTGTCAGATCGGCTCCAGCAAACTCCTGATCCTCATTCAAGCGAAATCCACTGACCTTGTCAATCACCTTATAAACAACATAGCTTGTGACCAGAGCGTAGACCACAGCTAATAAACTGCCAACGAGTTGAGACATAAAGGAGACCCCCCCTAGGCCACCCAAAGCAGTTGAACCAAAAATACCTGCCGCAATCCCCCCCCAAGTGCCAACGACTCCATGTAAAGGCCAGACACCAAGGACATCATCGATCTTCAACTTTTCTTGTTCAAACTGAAATCCATAGACAAAAATCAGCGAACCGATACCACCGACAAAAAAAGCACCAATAGGATGCATCAGGTCAGACCCGGCACAAATGGCGATCAGTCCAGCCAATGCACCGTTATGAACAAATCCCGGGTCATTCTTCCCTGCAACCAGAGCAAACAGCACCCCACCGACCATTGCCAATAAGGAATTAACCGCAACCAAGCCAGAAACGCCCTCTAACGATTGGGCACTCATCACATTAAAACCAAACCACCCGACCGCAAGAATCCAGCTCCCCAAAGCCAAAAAAGGAATATTGCTAACAGGAATAGCTCGGCTTCGACCGCGGACAAAACGTCCCATTCGCGGTCCAAGAATGAGAATTGCCGGCAAGGCCAGCCAGCCGCCGACTGAGTGAACGACAACACTTCCGGCAAAATCGTGAAACTGAGCCCCAAAAGCCGATTCAAAGAACCCTTGCAACCCGGCACTGTTCTGCCCCCAAATCAAAGATTCGAATATCGGATATGAAATTCCGGCAAAAATGCCTCCTGCCACAACTTGCGGCCAGAATTTGGCACGTTCAGCAATACCACCCGAAATAATGGCTGGAATGCAGGCTGCAAAACAAAGGAGAAAAAAGAATCGAACTAATTCATATCCCTGATTATCGCCTAATAACCCTGCGGCTGAGGTATAAAAATGGATTCCATAAGAGATGGGATAACCAATGAGAAAATAGACAACACACGATACTGACCAATCAGAAAGAATCTTGACAAAAGCATTGAGCTGATTCTTCTGACGAACCGTACCAACCTCAAGAAATGCAAACCCTGCATGCATGGCAAACACCATAATTGCACCCAGTAAAAGAAACAAAACATCCCCACCATGCTGCAGAGATAAAAGTGACGCTTCCATCGATCAAACCTCCTCGTCTGACACCTGAACCCGGCACCATCGCCGAATCATTTTTAATCAACTTAGATAAACTTCACTGCTCTATTCAATTGCTGTGCCGTTATCGAAAATCCCTACATGGATGGGTTTTTAAATATATTTATTTAGCTATTTCAATATTTTGCCTATAAAATAAACATGACTGCTGTTTTTTTAATCAGACCATCAAGTGAAGTAAAAGGGGATCGAACTTGCGAGAGAATTGACAAACCTCGTGAGGGTAAGCTAGAGTCAGTTTTCAACCGAAAAAGAACAACGTCTTTATCCAGAGTGGTGGAGGGAGAAGGCCCTTTGAAGCCACGGCAACCGACATTCTTTGTCTCTAAAAGAAAAGGGTCGGTGCCAATTCCTGCCCTGCTGCAAAATCAACGCAGGGGCAGATGGGGACGGTGCCTGAGATACGATTAACTATAAGTATCGAAAAGGCCCTTTCCTGACACTGGAAAGGGCTTTTTTTGTTGGCCTATACAATAGGGGATATGAGTTGGATAACAGTACCGGCATTGTGACTACAAAATATGTAGATTTTGATGTTGAGCTCCGGCTTGAAAGTGGTCGTCTGCTTGGCCCCCTGACCTTAGCCTATGAAACTTACGGCAAACTAAACCAGGATGCATCTAACGTAATTCTGGTTGCCCATGCATGGACAGGAAACGCTCACGCGGCAGGACTCCACACAGAAGAAGACCGCAAGCCTGGCTGGTGGGATAACATGATCGGCCCGGGAAAAGTTCTCGATACCGATCGTTATTACATTCTCTGCAGTAACACAATCGGCTCCTGTAAGGGCTCAACTGGCCCCACCAGCATTAACCCCCGCACTCAACGCCCCTATCGCCTCAGCTTTCCGGTTCTTATGGTTCGCGATATGGTTCGTGCACAAAAACTGCTACTTGATCACCTTGGAATTAAATCACTACTGTCAATTGTTGGCGGCTCCATGGGCGCAATGCAAGCCATCGAATGGGCTATCCATTTCCCAGAAATGGTTCGCTCTATCGTTCCCATTGCCGGAACCGGACGCACTTCGCCCATGGCAATTTCCCTAAACGCTTTGGCACGACAGGCAGTATTTAATGATCCATTGTGGAAAAAAGGTAACTATCAACCCGAGCACCCCCCTGCGGACGGACTCGCCCTGGCACGAGCTGTGGGGCATATTTCGTTTTTATCAGATGTTTCGATGCAGCTAAAATTTGAGCGGCGTTTTTCAGTACGGGACGGGATGTTCGATTTCTTTGGCAAATTTGAAATTGAGCGCTATCTCGATTACAATGGAAAGAATTTTGTCGATCAGTTCGATACAAACTCATTTCTCTATTTGGCAAAAGCCCTTGATCTTTATGATGTTACCTGGAATTTTGACTCCTTGAGCGAAGCGCTGGAAAGAATCAATTGCCCATCACTCTGGTTTGCTTTCAGCTCTGACTGGCTCTACACTCCCCAGCAAACCGAGGAGCTGGTAACGGAACTACAACGGCTGAACAAAACTGCCGACTACCACCTAATCGATTCCGACTATGGCCACGATTCCTTTTTGGTTGAACCAGAAAAGTACATCCCCCTGCTTAAGACATTTCTTGATCAGCTTGATTGATTCCCCCCCTACCATCATAATTATAAATTATTGCTCTTAGCTAAACAGGTAAAGTTCACCTATCCCTTATCAAACAAATCCATCTGCTCAAATTTTAATTTTTCTGATTTAAACGGACGAGGTTGAAACCGGGGACAATCAAGCATAACAATACTGTCCAGCTGCTTACATTGCCGGATACAGCGAGAACAGAGTTTGTTAATCTCAGATCGATTCGTTTCTGTCATGGCTATCCTTTACCCACTGACATAGATTTAAACAATTGTTGTCTGCTACTGAATTAAAATGGTAGTTTAGCAATCTAATTACAACTTTTCACCGGACAACTTCAGAATGCAGGCAGATACTTTAAAAATAACCATTCTCGGTTCTGGAACCAGTACAGGCATCCCGGTCATTGGCTGCCACTGTGCGGTTTGCCATTCTGACCACCCCCACAACCAACGTACGCGCTGTAGTACTCTTCTCAGTTACGGAAAATACAATATTCTGATCGATACCTCAACCGATCTACGCCAACAAGCGTTACGCGAGGATATTCACAGGATTGATGCCGTCTTCTATACCCACAGCCATGCTGACCATCTCCATGGAATTGATGATCTGCGCGGTTTCAACCTGCGCTCAAAGAAACCTATTCCACTTTACGGCTCGAAACAAACCTTATCTACAGTTAGAAATAGTTTTAGTTATATTTTTGATAAGTCTGAGCCTGCCAGCTACATTCCACAGCTGGAATTACATCCAGTCAATAAGTCAATTGAGCTATTCAACCTGAAAATGACCCCAATCCCTATGTTGCACGGGAAGATGGAAACTTTCGGCTATCGTTGTGGCCCTTTTGCCTATCTGACAGATTGCAATAATATACCACCAACGTCCCTGACGCTTCTAAACGACTTGGAGCTATTGGTTCTGGATGGGCTACGCTTTACTCCACATAATACCCATTTTAACATTCCACAGGCAGTTAAAATGGCACAAAAAATTGGAGCAAAACAAACTGTACTCACCCACCTTAGTCATGAGGTTGATCACCCTGTTCATGATTTGGAACTTCCTGACGGAATCAACCTGGCCTACGATGGCCAACAATTCAACCTTCAGATTAATCCTGCAATAATGAAATAGCGATATGAACACAGAGTTACGCCTACATGGCAAAATAAATGACAAAATTGAGTACTTTGCCACCGCAGCTGGCTGCAGAACCGCACATCACCATTTTTTTCAGGTAACAGATCAGCATTTGCGTTTTTTTGCTCCAGGCAGCGAACTTATTCTTAGCCCCACCGGTTTACGCCAAGCTGGAACAGGTGGGACATTTTGTGAATATATGTTTGGTGTGGATCAACCAGTCTCAGATCTAAGTAAAGGAGGAATTTTCAACCGCCTAATGCTCATTGGAGCTGGCTATAATCAATCAGGACAGCTGGAAATCAACAAACTGAACCATACCGAACAGAGCTATGAGGATATTTTTTTCAAAGGGCACGCTGTTGATAATTATTTCTTTTTTATCAACGGATTAACAGATGAAACTCATCGTTTGCGTCAAGAACAGATCCTTCGCTATCTCGGCAAAACCCTTAAACGGATACCCAACCTCAACCGTCAAGATGATTCCAAACTGGCAGAATCTCTACTTGATCAACTGCCAGAATATTGCACTATCTACCTGGTGCGGCTATCCGACATTAATCACCGGCATTTTCAACAAGAGTTTCAGACTCTCTATTATCAAGATCGCTCAATTTCACAAAACACCAAGACAGCCCTTCAGGATCTTGCAGACAATTTGGGGGTCGATCCCTATCAACGAGAACGGGTTTGTATCGATGTGATGTATCAGCATCGTGACAATTATCGGATTATTGATGACTATAAAAAGGTGTTGGTTGAATGTTATCAGCAGGGCGATATCGATCGGCAACAACATGCTCGGCTGACTCGGTTAAAAACTCTTGCTCTACGCAATGAAATCCCTTCAGCCTTGTTATCAGCGCTAGATGACAAATTAAAAGCTGAAGTCTGCAGCATTGTCCATGAGCCTGAATACACTGCAATTGCCAGAGACATCCTGCATGATCTGCTGTTGCGTAAGGGAATTGGCAGGAGAGACATGATTCAGCTGCTCTTTGCCAAGCAGCATGCCCGCCGCAACCATGATCACAGCTTTGAAAAGCTCCTGCTTGAAACAGGACAATTATTCGATGAACAAATTCGCGAAGGAGCTCCACTATCGTTGCTGGAAGATTTTTCCTATATCATTACATTTTTTGACCGCTACGATAGCACCTCAACCAACATCAGTCAGATCGCTTTCATGGAAAGTTACCGACCAACAGAAGAGTTACTCCGAAGCCTGTTGGATAGCCGTCAAGAATTTAGCAAATTAGTAAAAGGGCTCTTTGACAAGCTATTTTTTGAAGATATTATAGTTAATCACTACCTGGGACGGTTTGGACGGCAGAAACTATTGTGTCTCAAAAAGGGTCTGAATGAGGTTGCTGCCGGTGTTTCTAGCGTTAAGAGATTAACAGCCGAGCTGAAAATGATCGATGGTGAAGAGAAGCTTTACAATATTGTCCTTAGCCATGCCAAGGATCGCATCCGTACCCGTTATTCACGCTACAATACCAGATTTGAACAAGAAGAGCTCTGCAAAGAACTAAATGATGAGCTTCTGGTGCGTGGCATTATTAGTACTCCCCTTGATCCAACACTATTTCAAACCGTAGTTCATGACATCAAAAAGGAAGCAATGTATCTGCGCCAACTTCTTCCGAAAATTATCGCCAACCATGATATTGATCTACGAAATGATTTTTTAGCCAACAGTGGCCTTGACCATTTTTACATCGAAGAGCTGGAACGGGAGTATTTCACCCTGAATCATCTCGAACCAGAACGCCTGCAACAGCTCAGATCTGGAACATTTCAATTTTGACTTGATTTGAATTTTGGAGAGGAAAACCCATGGCAAACTCTGACCTTCAACAGATTCGCAATTTTGGCATTATCTCCCATATTGATGCCGGAAAGACCACTGTATCGGAGCGAATTCTGTTTTACGCCGGAGAAATTCACAAGATGGGTGAAGTCCATGATGGGCTGGCGGTAATGGATTGGATGGAACAAGAGCAAGAACGCGGTATCACCATTACCGCAACGGCGACCAACTGCAACTGGAAAAACTACACTTTCAACCTGATCGACACCCCCGGCCATATCGATTTTACTATTGAAGTTGAACGCTCCCTGCGTGCACTGGATGGTGCGGTTGCCATCTTCAGTGCTGTTGAAGGAGTTCAGCCACAAAGTGAATCGGTCTGGCGACAAGCTGATCGCTATCAGGTTCCTCGCATCTGCTTGATTAATAAGATGGATCGGATTGGTGCCAACTATCAGCAGGTACTGGAAGCACTGATCGAAAAGCTTGATGCTAAGCCGATTCTGTTGCAACTTCCATTGGGCAATGAAGAAAATTTCCATGGAGTCATCGACCTGATCGAAGAAAAAGCAATCCTGTTCCGCGAGGAAGATCAGGGGCAAACCTTGGTAACCGGTGAAATCCCTGAAGAGTTACAAGAAACAGTCCGTCAACAACGAGAACAAATTATCGAAGCCGCTGCCGACTACGATGATGACATCCTCCATGATTTTCTTGATGGCAATCCAATTGAAACACAGCGACTTCTGCCCGCCTTACGCAAGGGGGTCGTCGATTGTGCAATATATCCGGTGCTCCTAGGCTCAGCACTACGCAACAAAGGAATTCAGCCCCTCCTCGACATGATCTGCGCCCTGCTTCCCTCACCACTCGACATACCGCCGTCAACAGCAATCCGACTCGACAAACAGGAAGCATGGCAAGTAACAACAGATCCCACAGGTGATCTCTGTGTCTTAGCTTTCAAAGTTCTTGCCGATGAAGGACGGAAACTGAGCTATCTGCGTATTTATTCCGGCAGTCTCAAACCTGGGGATTCCGTCTACAACAGCCGTACTCAAGGTATTGAAAAAGTTGCCAGGTTATTCCGTATGCATTCACACAAACGGGAACGGATCACTCAAGCTATTGCCGGGGATATTGTCACCGCAACCGGGCTAAAAAATGTTCTGACTGGAGATACCATCAGTAACCCCGATCTACCATTACAGCTGGCAGGACTTGAATACCCAGAACCGGTTGTTTCACTGGCGGTCGAACCGAAGACCCTTGATGACCGGGACAAGCTGCCACTTGCATTGGCAAAATTGCAATGGGAAGATCCAACTTTCAAAGTCACAGAAGATCCAGAAACAGGGCAGACCCTGTTGACCGGCATGGGAGAATTACACCTGGAAGTTGTCGTTCAGCGCCTGAAAACCGACTTTGGTGTAGCAACACAGACAGGTCGTCCACAAGTTGTTTACCGGGAAACCGTCTGCTGTGCAACCGAACAACAGGAAATATTTGAGCGCGAGATTGATGGAAAAATCCATCACGGCGAAGTCAGGATCAGAATCAACCCAACAGAACGAAAGAGCGGCACAAGCATTAACATCCCGGAACAATTACTTGAAGACTGGCCAACAGAGTTAGCAGAATTGATCAGGGACAAACTAACCACCGCCTGTCAATCTGGACAAATAGCCGGATACCCACTGACAGACCTACAGCTCAGCTTGGTTGAGGCTCCATACAACAGCAACAAGACAACTGATCTTGGAATCTCCGCAGCAATAAATAAAGCCATCACCCAAGCACTGAAAAATGCCAAATCAACTCTGCTGGAACCGGTCATGGCATTGGAACTGATCGCTCCGTCTGATTATACCGGTCGGGTCATGAGCAGTTTGAACCAGAAGCGGGGGCAAGTCGAGGGAATCACATCGCGACCAGGGCAAGATCTCATCCGCGCTACCGTGCCGCTACTAGAAATGTTTGGCTATATGACCGAACTGCGCAGTGCCACCAAAGGTCAAGGAAACTTCACCATGGAGTTTTCCCACTTCGATCAAACTCCTCCCGAAATATTGAAGAAATTTGGGGTAACATAGCCGTGTAGGACAAGTTCAATCCTGAAGATTCCGGGAGCTATAATCGGCTTCGATTATTGTATGCCATACCGCTACTTCTGTGTCTGCTTTCCTTTTCGTGCTACCTAAGCACAGTTATTTTTTGTGATATACCAGTAGCTTCTACGGAAATCAAGCCAGTCAATCACCTCAAAACTTCCACGTTTTATCAATTTTAGCGGCATTCCTTAAAGAAATAGTCAGCTTTTCGGTTCTTCCTGAACCATCTTCCATCTCTCCACATTTTCTTCCAACTAAACCATATTCAAAAGACCAATCAATAAATTGGTAGTACCAATATCAAGAATTAAGACCCTTTGTTGACTTTATCGATAAGTTGAATTATAGTTTAAAGCAATTATAGCATTAGTTTTTAAGGTGAAATTGCCATCACATAAAAAACAATATATGGATTAATAAATGGATAAATTGGCACCACCAATAAACAACAACACATCAAACAAGGAAGAGTGGTTTGAAAACTTGCTATTGAAGAAAATTTTAGCAAATGTCTGGGCAATTGGAGATCGACTGCCGACCGAACGACAACTAGCAGAGGAATTCGAGGTCAGCAGAAATACTTTAAGGGGAGCGCTGCGACGGATCGAGACAAAAGGATTGATTGTCTCAAAAAGAGGAAGTGGCTACTACTTAAAATCCACATACCTGATCAACAATTCCGACAACTCACCTGGTGAGGAATCCTACGAAAGAATTATGGCACGGCTTGAAGCTGCATATTTGTTTTTGCCTGGAGTCGTTTCTATTGCAACGGTCAACATATCCAATCTGTCACTAGCTGAACTTGAAGAATGCACTGTAAATCTAAGCCGAGCCATCTTTAGTCGCAATATTGGGGAATTCAAGAAACAAGCAAGGTCCTTTTTCCAGATTATTGCGGCAAGCACTGAAAACCAAATTATTGAAGAAGTTGTTTCATCCTTTTGCGCAAGCTCTTCTTTGATGTTTCCAGATTTTTTTTCTTTTGCCGAAGTCCAACAACAAAAAATATTCGCCGACTACGTCCTGATTTTTAACGCAATGAATAACAGAGATGTTCAAGAGTCTGTGCAACGCACTAAGGAGAAGATCATTAACACCAGCGTCGCACTTTCTGAACTTAAAAAGATTCAGCTTCCACAGACAATTGAGGCCGCCAGACGAAAGGCTTCATAGCAACAGAGGAGGTATTGATGGCAGGAACAATGAGTCGAAAACAATTTTTCCAGACAGCCCTATTTCAGGCAGCACAAGTCACAGCGGAATTAACACAAACGCTCAGTCCCTCCCTGATGAACAAGCAAGAACCAGTGCAATACGCCTTCGAAGCTGATTTCCCCCAAGAGTTACTGGCCGAGGAAGCAAAAAACATGGGTCTGGATCCGTATAACAGGGAGGAAGTTCTCGCTGCCATTGCTGAAAAACTAAAACCACCAAAAAGTTAAAAAATCGATTTCATATTAGCTGTACTGTCACCCAACAGGAGGGAAAACACAGGCTACAGGGAGGAAACTATGGAAAGATTCGGTGAGGGATTCCTTGAGGAACGCAAGCTAGTAAAACGGTGGTCAGGACCGGTTCCGGCCCTAATAAGTATCGTTTCACTGTTTGCAGTTTTTTATGCTACCTGGTGGATTTTTCAGGATCCACGCGGCTACATGCGTATGTACACCCCCTATGTCGGTTACATGTACTGCCGCTGGTGGCTGATCATGATGATCTGGATGGTCTATATTTTCAACTATTGGCCTTTCAAGAGAAGTTGGCTGGAATCAGCGCATCCACTCTACAAAGGCATTGCCCTAACGGCGGTGTCTGTCGGAATATTGCTTCTTCTTGTCAAAGGCTTCTTCGAAGGATTCCTGGGGAATTACGGGTTGGCCTACTTCAACCCCGAGCAGCTGGAAAAACTTCCCGGAATTACCAGTTTCTTTGCAATCGAATATGCTTCCCTTGCAATACTGATGTTTGCAGCGATAGCTTCGTGGTTGTCGCCAGCCTGGGTTGTCGCATTTGAAGAAGCTCCCTGGGAAAAAATGAAGCAGCCCGCCAAGGGATTTTCAATCCTGATGCTGACATTCTTCCTTTCCACCTTAATCTATTTTGTCACCATGCATCCACACATGGGGATCCTCTATCACCCCTGGCAATATTTCACTTCAATTGCCCCCCCATACTGGGAAGAGTTTGCTGATACCGTCTCTGGAAACTTCCACGTTGGCTGGATCATGTGCTGTACCGTTGTCGTCTGGCTCGTTGAAACAATTTGGGAGCGCTACCCGTTCAACCTAATTAAACACGACTGGACTCGTCGATTCGCTGCTTTCTTTGGAATTATCGCAATTGCTCTGGCTATGCATTTCTTCTTCTATTTTGCTCAAGAATTGACCTTTGGTGAGGCAATTCGAGGCACCCGCCGTGGATTTGCTCCAGACTGGCGCTGGTTGCACGTTGGTGAAATGGCAATTTTCCTATTGGTGCCAGCATTGTTCCTGAATTTTTACTTTGGCAACTGGCCACGTAAATTCAGCATGCCCGTCAATGTCACAATCCGAACTCTGATTACAATTGTTGGTGCGGTGCTACTGTACATCGTTTATTACCGCACGTCTCACCTTTTCCTTGGCACTCAGAAAGGGATTTCCCATCCGCAACAATTTCCAATGATTCCAATGATTTGGCTAGTCAACCTAATGTTGGTTCAGCATTGGTTTATGGATAACTGGCCGGGCTGGAAGCTGGTGCCGAAAACAGCAGAAGAAATTGCCGCAGACCATGTCACGCACCAAGCTCAAATTGATGAAATCAAGCCAACACCAAGGTTCGGTTTAGGACTTGGAGCCGGCACAATTATGGGGGTTGTTTTCTTTTTTGTCACAGTCTGGGCACTCCCCTTTTTCTATCAGTCAATCGACCTTATTAAATAGTGTAGGAGGTTCCTATGTCAGACAATATAAAACGCCGCGATTTTCTTAAAGGAGCAACAACCGGAGTGGGGCTCGGAATGTTGGGAGCAATGGGAGTCTACTCCTATTCGCCCTTAAGAAAAAAATACTTCCCGGAAACCGTCCGGAAGATGACCGATATTGGTGTCTGCAAAAGTGTCAAGGTGACCAATGTCAGCGAAACCAGCTGGTTTGAAAATTCTGTTCTGATGGGTGACATCAAGGGGGCCGGCGGATTACTGGTTAACCAGTACGACTATAATTGGCCTCCATTCGGCAACGGACAAGGGTTGGGAAAGGGCAGCTACCAGGATGGAATGGATAAAATTAAACACCTGCTGCCCGACAAAGTTGATGAGGCCTGGGATATTTGTGTCAAGAATTGTGTCCATCCAGAAAATGCCGGTGGTTTTGCCGCATTGGTCGAAGTTGAAGAAATGTCTGGAAAAAAACGGAAGTTTTTGCTCGATACAGGCTGGAGTTATGCCTGGACTCACGAATGCTTCAAACGTGAAGGGATCGACAAGATGCTTCTCAACCGAGAGATTGAAGCATTGTTCATCTCTCACGAACACTTCGATCACTTCTGGGGTCTGCCAGTCACACTCAAATATGACCCGACCATCACCCTCTATATTCCTGAAGGATTTTATTCGGAAGGATTGCAGTACATCAAGGATTGTGGCCACACAGGGAAGGTTGTCACCGTACCGATAGGATTGAATCCACACATTCCAGGCATGGCGACATTTGTTTTCGATATCCCAATCATCTGCCGAGTTTACGGTGAACAATCGATGTATTTCAACGTCGTCGACAAAGGCTTGGTCAGCGTCACCGGTTGTTGTCACCAGGGGATCATCCAATTTGCCGAAACCGCATACAAAGAAATCAAATACGAAAACGATAATTTCCACGGAATCTATGGCGGACTCCACATTTCGCCATTTGACGACTGGGATCCCAAGTATGACGATCTGGTAATTTCCCTGCGCAACTATGACTTTGATCGAATCGGTTGTAACCATTGTACCGGAGTTCTGTGCGCCAAGAAATTTATCACAGCAGGTTATCCGGTCATAGAAGGGACGGCTCAACACCGCTCCAAAGATAAGGCTTATTTAGGCAATGGAGATATCATAACATTCGGCTAACTTGGACACGCTACAGATCACAAGTGAAATGTTGGGCTGTCCTTGAAGGACAGCCCAACTGCACACCATAGGATTATAGGAGCGAGAGCCATGTTAAGACGACTGAACACAATTCTGCCACCAGCCGTCCTTGCTGATGCGAAGCTGGTTGCCACAAAACTACTGCCGGTCGTTATGTTACGCGCTAATTTCATTCCGGGAGTAAGACAACGTCTTGGCTGGCGTGGAGTTAAAGAATGTCCGAATAATGGCTTCAGTGTTAAAATCGCCGAGCAGGAGGGCGTTTTTGGGCTCAACCTTGTGGGGGCAACACAACAACACGGACAGGCTCATGCCACATTCGACCTGTATTATTTCCCTTCACCAGAGGAAGAGTGGCTGGAATCATTCTCTGTCGCGGCCTGTATCGCAGCCCTGCAACCTGACTACCTGCATCATGTCCGTGAATTTACAACTCATGAAACCCTAAAAACGCTCTTTCATATCGGTCAGTTCAAGCTGACTTTCGACTCTGAAAACAAAGCAGTAGAACTTTCGCTTGTGGCGGCGGATCAACTAATCCTGATCAGTGCAGATGGCGTGACCATAACCAGAGAAAATCGACAGAATCAGGTCGTTGCTCCCGGTGAGGTTGATCAGAATCTCGCCTCTTTCTCTCTTGCTCTCAATTTTTTTAGGGTCATTGCCACTTCGTTCAGTTTCTGCCTTGAAGAGGCACCAAGACACCTAAAACGCAGTTATCGGGTTGGCCATCATTATATATATCACCATGACCAGCGCCTCCAACAGAAACAACATCCAGATGTCAAAGTCATCAACCTCGCATTAACCTGGGGGAGAAATAGCCCGTTACCACAACCTGATAGCGATGATTTACAAACCGATATCCTGTGGCACTCACCCACTTCAAAACCGCTTGAATATGCAGATGAGGCTTGGTGGCAGGCGCAAGTTCCTGGAGCCCGTTTCAGTGTTGATAAAAATACGATGGGCATCACTGAACGTCCGAAATTAATCATACTGACTGGCTTTCTCGGCTCAGGTAAAACCAGTTTCCTTAATCATTTTATTGAATATCAGGCCGAGCGTAATGCCTTCGTCGCTATAGTTCAAAATGAAATTGGAGCGAAAAGCCTTGATACCCACCTGATCGGCCAGCATTACGCTGTGACCGAAATGGATGAAGGATGTATCTGCTGCACACTGTCTGGAAGTTTGAAGCTGGCACTGTCAGAAATTATTTCCGGTTTTCAGCCTGACTTTGTCGTTGTTGAAACAACCGGGCTGGCAAATCCCGCCAATTTTCTAAATGAAGTGTCCGAACTGGAAGACCAACTCGACTTCTGCTCGATCACAACCGTCATCGATGCTACGCAGGGATTTGTAGCTTTACAAAAGTACGGTGTTGCCAGAGAACAAGTTATCCTTGCAGATGTGATCCTGATGAACAAAACTGAAGGCATCCCGGCGGCTAAACTCAACAATCTAACAGAGGAAATTCAAACCCTGAATCCCCTTGCAAAAATTCATCATGGCAACCATGGGGACTTCTCAGCACCACAACTGTACGGTGTCAACCTGACCGGAAACATCCAACTTACAGATAGCCTTAAGCGAATCAAGACGACGAAGCACCATACTCATGGCAGTCAAAATATCTCCAGCATTCTAGTTGAATTGAAGGCTCCTCTGGATAAAGACCTGTTTCTTACAAAAGCAACACAGTTGTCAGAAAAAGTTCTTAGGATTAAGGGAGTCATGCAATTCACAGACAACGAAGATCGCTACTATTATCAATATGTACCTGGATCTCACAACCTGACCCCGACAGCCGAAGAACTCCCTGGGGAAAATTTTCTGGTCATCATTGGTGAGGACATTGAAAAAAACGCACAGCCACTGCTGGAGGTGACCGCAGCCTGATCGATACGACAACTCAACAGGCTATTTCAAATGGATTGTAAAAAAATGACAACATCATTATGGGTTTAGAAGCCCCAATAAAAACACAAACTACAGGAGGAATAGCATGAGAAAACTTTTAACAAGTATAGTCCTCTTTCTATTTTTAACCGGATGTAGTAACTCCGTTGCCCCAGAAATGAAAGAATTCATGGGAGCTCTGAGCTCACAAGAAAAAATTGCAACGGTTGTGAACAAGTACTCTTCAGCACCGGGAGTCGTGCCTGAGTCCTTGCAAGCCTGTAATCTAGGAGCGTCTAAAATTACAAACACGGATAAGAAGGGTGGAACGGTTCTCTATACGGCTGAAGTAACCGTCGAAAGCTGTGAGAAGTCTGAAACAGCTACAGGCACAGTCAGGACTTTTGATATTGGATGGAAAGACGGAAAGATTGTTTCATTTGATTGGAAAGGACCTAAAAGCGGCAAGGTTGAATATTGAAATAAGAACAACATCTGCCTTGTCGGACTGATGTTGGTAAAAGTTCAGCCTCTCAACCATTTTCTGAGCGGGGTGGAGTTCAACGACTTCACCCCGTTTTTAACTGTAGCAAAACCAAAAAAACAATTTCCCGTGTTCATTGGTATCGATATCCAGCTTTGTACGCAACCCTTTCTACAAGATCCACATCTTGAGACGAAACTAACTTCTCAAAACACCACCATTAAATAAAAGAGATTGATCTTGGAGATGAAGGCATCAAGAAAACACCAATTATATTGCTTTATGCTCATGCCCGGTTTTGTCCAGATAGTATTCATAATTTCCCTCATAAGGGATCATCACACCATGGTCAATCTCGAACACCCGCTCAACCAATGAACGAAGAAAATGGCGGTCGTGACTCACTAACAACAAAGTTCCTGTAAAGCCTTGCAATGCCTCAAGAAGAACTTCACGTGACTGAATATCCAGGTGGTTAGTTGGTTCATCCAGAATCAGCAGGTTCAACGGTCGACCTAGCAAAGTTGCCAATACCAGTCGCGACTTCTCTCCACCAGAAAGTTTATCAACCCGCTTGTCGACATCATCGCCCTGAAATAAAAATGCCGCACAAAGGTTGCGTAGCACACCGATGGTCTGCTGCGGCAGGGCATCCTGAACCGTCTCAAAAACAGTCTTCTTGGGATCAAGCACTTCCATCGAATGTTGGCTGAAATATCCAGAGAAGACATTGGCACCAATCGTAACGGTGCCTTCAGTAGGATCAGTTAAACCAGAGAGGGTTTTGAGAAAAGTTGACTTCCCCGCTCCGTTGACCCCGACCACAGCAATTTTGTCGCCACGCTTGACCATTCCTGAAATCCCTGAAAAAACGGCTTTATCAGCTCCACCATCGAGTGACCAAACCTTCCCCAAGGATTGAATTGCGACAACATCATCACCGCTGCGTGGTGGGGGTGAAAATTCGAACCTAACAGTTTTTTGCTCTGGAGGAAGTTCAATTCTTTCGATCTTCTCCAGTTTTTTCACTCGTGATTGTACCTGAGCCGCATGGGATGCCCGAGCAGCAAACTTGGCGATAAACTCTTCTTCTTTCGAAAGCATTTCTTGTTGTCGCTTATGACTCGCGATCAACTGTTCGCGCCGTATTTCTCGCTCACGCAGATAGAAATCGTAGTTCCCAGCGTAACTGGTAATCATTCCGTTACCAACCTCAACAATCTTGGACACCAGGCGATTCATAAAATCCCGGTCATGGCTGGTCATTGCCAGCGCCCCCTGATATTCATCCACCAACCAGTTTTCCAACCAAACAATCGACTCAACATCAAGGTGGTTAGTCGGCTCATCGAGCAGCAGAACATCGGGATTCAGTGTCAAAATCTGTGCCAGAGCAATCCGCATCTTCCAGCCACCACTAAAACTCTCAACCGGGCAATCATAATCATCTGGCCCAATTCCCAGTCCGGTGAGAACAGCTTGAGCGCGCGACTCCAAATCATAGCCCCCACGATGTTCAAATTCCTGCTGGACATTGCCGTAACGTTCCAGCAACTGTGCCATTTCATCGTCCGACAGCGGATCGCACATCTGCATTTCCATCTTGCGAATCTCTTCCCCAAGTGCCACAGTTGCTTCTGATGCGGCGACCACCTCTTCAAGTGCACTGCGGCCTGACATATCTCCGACATCCTGAGAGAAATAGCCGACGACAGTTTTTTTGGCGCAAGAGATTTCGCCGCCATCCAACCCTTCCTCACCAGTAATCAGGCGAAATATAGTCGACTTCCCAGCCCCGTTTGGACCAACCAATCCGGTTCGACTGCCCGGAAGAATTTGAAATCCAGCATTTTTGAACAACACCCGATTACCGTGTTGCTTGGTGATATTTGTCAGATGAATCATAATTGGCCTCGCAAGAAAAAATCCTGTTCTGGTAACATGAAGAACAGGCTTGAGCAAGAAAAACTTTTCAGCCCAGCAACATCAGGAAAAATGATTGATATTATTTATAGCTACGTCACTAGTCTTATCGGTCAAAAAGAGAACTAGAGCATTATCTAAATGGTTCCCACTTCCTCAATTTAAAACAATTTTATGGCTTTTTTCTTGCGCCACCATCGTGTCCTGTGCGCTAATCTTCTCATGAGAAAAATGGCAACCCATCCGGATCTATTTTTAACCAAAAACAAACGGCTCTATTTTGAGATAATTGACCAGATTATCGGAGCTGAAGTCTTACAACTTCCGCTAACCGAAGAGGCTGCCAAACTCAAGCAGGTGAATGTTAACACCATCAAAAATGTCTACGGCGCTTTGGCCAAACAGAACTACATTGAAACCAAACGAAAATCGGGAAGTCGAATTATCAGGAACTTTTCACCTGAGCAGGTTGATGCCTACCGCAACGCCAAGCAAAAAGTAACCACCCAACTCCAGACCCTGAATCTGGCCGGTTTTTCTGCCAATGAACTGATTGCCCTTCTGATGGGCTCTCTTGTTGAATATTCAAGTGGTGACGGTCGCATTATTTACACCGAGAAAAATTTCTATGAACTGGAAATCGGCAAGCAAGAGTTGGAGCTTGCCCTTGAAGTCCCAGTGACACCGCGCTATATCGACGACGTCATCGAACAACTGCAAACCGGGCAGTTAAAAGCCGACCTGATCATCACAACCTTTTTCTGTGAAAAAAGGCTTCGTGATGCAGGAATCAATTGTCCATTGATTCCGTTACGAATCACCCCCCCAATGGAACAACTGCTCAATTTTGCGTTGATTCCACGTGACACCGAAATAACCCTGGCAGTTATTTCGGAACATATCCGCGAACGGATTGGCCAGACATATCCAAACATTGTGAAAGATTTCACCAATTTCAGGATTTACACTTTGGGTGAAATTCTGAACGATTCTAAATTAATAAAGAAAACTCAGATTCTACTGACATTCAAACAAACCTATCGGGAAAATGAAGAACTGTTTCAGCATATCCCGAAGATTGTAACCTACAACAGATTTCACGACGAAGAGGGATTAAACCAGATTCGCAGTCTCATCTAGGATGGTTTAACCATCTGCGAGTAGAGACAGGAGGACGATACATGCTTACAATCGGTGTCGATACCGGTGGAACTTTTACCGATTTCATTTGGAAAGATGGCGACCAGTGGGGTGAATATAAGTTACTTTCAACTCCAACCAACCCAGCTGAGGCAGTGCTGGCAGGAATTCAACATATAGCAGCTAACCGCAGTTATACTCTGGTTCATGGTTCCACTGTTGCCACCAATGCAATTCTGGAGAAACGTGGAGCTCTGACTGCGCTGGTAACGAATCAAAACTTTGAAGATGTCATCGAAATTGCTCGACAGAATCGTGGCGAACTGTACAATTTTTTCTACCGGAAGAACCCCCCACTAATTCCACGTGAACTGCGTTTCGGCCTACCGGGTCGGGTGAATCAAGCCGGGGAAATTATTGACGAACTAACAGAAGCCGACATAGAAACCCTGCTTGAGCCTCTGACCGCAGCACAAGTTGAATCGATTGCCGTTTCGTTCCTTTTCTCCTTCACGAACCCGAAACACGAGCAAAAAGTCCGCAAAGTTCTTTCCCGGTTGGGAGTTCCTATCTCATTGTCCCACGAAACCCTTTCAGAGTTTCGCGAATATGAACGAACCTCAACTACCGTCATCAACGCCTATGTTTCTCCAAAAATGCGCCGCTATATCACTTATTTGATTGAACGGATTGGTGAACAGCCGTTCCGTATCATGCAATCTAACGGTGGTAGTATTTCTGCCGCAACAGCGATGCGTGAATCGGTTCGTACCATCCTCTCCGGTCCAGCTGGTGGTGCTGTAGGAGCCTTTGAACTTGGAAAAATAGCTGGCTTTCCACGCTTGATCACCTTTGATATGGGCGGAACATCAACCGATGTCGCACTGATCGATAATAATCTGCCACTGACTATGGAATCGAGTATTGCCGATTATCCCGTCAAGGTGCCAATGATCAACATCCACACGGTAGGTGCTGGCGGCGGCTCCATTGCGAACGTTGATGCTGGGGGCTCTCTCAAAGTCGGGCCGGAAAGTGCTGGAGCGGATCCAGGGCCGATCTGTTACGGTAAAGGATCCGATATCACCGTCACGGATGCCAACTTGTTCCTCGGCCGCCTGATTCCAGATCATTTTCTTGGCGGAGCCATGGATTTGAAAGCATCGACCCTTAAAAGTCACTTTGAAACTCTGGCAAGTCAACTTGAATTGACCCCGACCGAACTTGCAGAAGGAGTTCTGAGCGTCGCCAACACAACGATGGAACGCGCCATCAAGGTGATTTCCGTAGAACGCGGCTTTGACCCACGTGAATTTACCCTGTTCTCATTCGGCGGAGCCGGAGGTCTGCATGCGGCCTATCTGGCGCGGGATCTGAACATGTCTCAGGTTTTTATTCCCTGCAATCCGGGAATTTTATCAGCAACTGGCATGCTGATGTCTGACGTCATCAAGGACTATTCGCAAACCGTGATGCTCAGTGAAAACGAGATAGTTCGAGAAGCATTAGAGTTACATTTCGATCCGCTGGAAAACCGAGGACAGGAAGATTTGCTGGAAGAAGGAGTCGCAGCAGAACGGATTGAGTTAGAACGTTATCTTGACATGCGCTACCAGGGACAATCTTACGAAATCATGGTTCCTTTCACACAAGATTTTCGCGAACAATTTCATTTGCTTCATGAAAAAACCTATGGCTACTGCAACCGCGATAAAGATATCGAAGTGGTTAATGTCCGCCTGCGAGCCTTGGGCAAACCGGAAAAACCGGAATTCCCAAGGCTACCATTCAAAGGGGAAAAACTGGCTCCAGAAGCGCTATTGGATGAACGCAATGTTGTCTTTGACGGGATCAGCGAACAAACTAAAATTATCAGCCGTGAAAAACTTCAGAACGGAAATTTGTTTGATGGTCCTGCGATTCTGATTGAGTACTCATCAACAATCGTTATCCCGCCCTTTGCCTCAGCACGTGTGGACGAGTTTGGTAATATTGTCCTTACCATCAATGATCAAAGGAATTCCCTATGAGTGTTAATCCTGTTCTGATGCAGGTTTTTAAAAATCGTTTCGCCGCCATTGCTGAAGAAATGGGGGTGACCCTTAATCGAACCGCGTTTTCTCCAAACATTAAGGAACGACGAGATTTCTCCTGTGCAATTTTTGACCAGGCTGGTGACATGATCGCCCAGGCAGCACACATTCCAGTTCATCTCGGCTCGATGCCGCTATCTGTCAAAGCAGCTATCGATAGCTGTGACATGCAGGATGGCGACATGATCATGCTGAACAACCCCTTCCAGGGCGGCACTCACCTGCCGGATATTACCCTGGTGGCTCCGGTCTACACCGGTGAAGCAAAACCGTCCTTCTACGTCGCCAATCGGGCACACCACTCTGATGTCGGTGGGATGACAGCTGGTTCCATGCCTCTATCAACTTCAATCTATCAAGAAGGGGTCATTATCCCTCCACTGAAGATCGTTGCAAATGGAGAAGTTGATCGAAATTTGATGGATTTTTTCCTGACCAATGTTCGCACCCCATTAGAGCGTGAAGGAGATTTTTCTGCCCAGATTATGGCCAACTTGACCGGTGCACAACGCAGCCGTGAACTGATCGAAAAGTATGGAATTGCGATGGTCAACCTTTATGCCAGTAGTCTGAATGACTATTCTGAAAAAGTCACCCGCAGCGCTATTGCAATGATCCCGGATGGAGAATATGAATTTGAAGATTTCATGGATAGTGATGGTGTTGGTCAGGAGAAAATCAAAATTGCAGTTCGACTGGAAATAGTAGGAGATGAAGCCTTGTTGCACTTCGCCGGCTGTGATGCACAGGTGAGAGGTAGCATCAATGCCGTTTATGCCATCACCCTTTCGGCAGTCCTATATGTTTTCCGCTCTCTTGTTGAAGAAGATATCCCGACCAACGCTGGCTGCCTACGGCCTCTGAAGGTCGTCACCCACAAAGGTAGCCTTATCGATGCCAATTTTCCAGCTGCCGTTGCGGGAGGCAATGTTGAGACCTCACAACGTATCGTCGATGTCGTTCTTGGAGCCCTTGCAAAAGCACTCCCCGAAATCGTCCCAGCCGCAGGACAAGGAACCATGAACAATACAACTATTGGCGGCATGGATGAACGTACCGGACGCCCCTTCACCTATTATGAAACCCTGGCCGGAGGTGTTGGGGGAACCGCCCGCAACCACGGTGAATCTGCGGTTCATTCACATATGACCAATACATTAAACACGCCGATAGAGGCACTAGAGTACAGTTATCCTTTCCAGGTAACCGAATATTCCATTCGAAAAAACTCCGGTGGCAAAGGTCGCTTCAATGGTGGAGATGGCCTGGTACGTGAAATTCGCTTGCTCTCCGATGCAGAAGTGACCGTTCTTTCCGAACGACGGATGCTCCCCCCTTACGGTTTGTTCGGTGGGAAACCAGGTAAGGTTGGGAATAATTTAATTTATCGAGACTCCAAAAAGCAACAAATGGCAGGTAAATTTTCTGAACAACTTAACAAGGGAGATGTTGTCAGGATCGAAACCCCTGGTGGCGGTGGTTACGGAACAACTCCACCAGCCAAGAAGAAGTAACTAATATCGTTAAGCCCTACTCACCCCCAACAGGATAAAGGAGAAAAAAGATGTTGAAGAGAGTTTTAGGAATAATGGCCATTCTGCTCGTCATGGCACTACCAGCCAGCGCAGCCACAATCAAGATGGATTTACATGCCAGTTATGGTGCTACAAGTTTCCACACCCAGGGAGCAACAAAATTTGCAGAACTGGTTAAGCACTACAGCAGCGGTAGTGTTGATATTACGGTTCATCCCGGCGGCAGCCTTGGATTCAAAGGACCGGAACTTTTGAAAGTTGTCAAAGATGCCCAGGTTCCAATGGCCGACATCCTGATGGGTGTCGTTGCTGGTAGTGAGCATGTCTTCGGAATCAGCTCCTTGCCTCGCCTGGTTCCAACCTTTGACAAAGCAAAGAGTCTCTACAACGACAGCCGTCCGCTGTATGAAAAGGCTGCGGCAAAATGGAACCAAAAATTCCTTTATGCTGCACCATGGCCTCCAAGTGGATTAGTCACCAAAAAAACTGTTACCGGCAAAGCTGACCTTGCCAACCTGAAAACCCGGACTTATGACAAAAATGGTGCTGCATTCCTGCGTATCCTGGGTGGCTCGCCCTTGTCACTACCTTGGGGTGAAGTCTATTCTTCACTGCGTACCGGAATGATTGATTCAGTTCTAACTTCAGCAGAATCAACCAAAAACGGCAAATTCTGGGAAGTTCTCGGTGCCTTCAAGCCAATAAACTATGCATTTCCACTGAATATGCTGACTATCAACATGGACTACTGGAAGACCCTGAGTCAAGATCAGCAACAAGCAATACTAAAAGCGGCTGTCGAAACAGAAGAAAGCCAATGGGCAGCATCAGAGCAACGTCACGTTGACTCCCTCAAAGTGATTCAAGAAAATGGCATTGCTGTCACTGATGTCTCTGCAGAATTATCAAAAGACATGAACCAGGCTGCCAAACAGCTAGTCACTGAATACCAAGCAAAAGCAACAAAAGATATTCAGGCTGTATTGAAAAAGTACACAGACTGATGGAACGACTGCTCCGGAGGATAGATGCCTGTTCAAAACTGGGCGCGTATCTATCCTCCATTGCTATGCTGTCGATTGTCGGCTTGATTTTGGTTGAGATTGTCTTACGCACCCTGTTCAAAACATCAACCTTGATCTCTGACGAATATAGCGGCTACCTGATGGTGACCCTGATCATGGCGGGTTTAAGTTACACCTTTGCTGAGGGTTCGCATATCCGTATCACCATTATTACTGAACGTTTGCACGGACGACTGGCGCAAGGACTTGATTTAATTGTCACCTTTACAGCTCTGACACTATGCAGCTATGCCTTGTACCACTCACTCTGGATGGTACAGGACACTTTCAGCTATAGAATCCTTGCGGACTCAATTGCGGAGACGCCGCTATATATCCCACAGGTTATGATTCCGCTTGGATTTTTTTTATTGGAATTGCAACTTGTCGCTCACTTTTTACGGAGGCTGCTATCTTCACCGACCCATTGATCCTCAGCTTGGTGCTATTCGGCTTCCTGTTTCTTTATCTACTCTCAGGGCTATGGATTGGCTTTTCCCTGTTCCTTGTCGGTATCACCGGAATGTTGCTGCACAAAACCAATCTGCCACCGGTTATCTCCATCTGGGATAAAATCGGTGGATTATTGGCTAATTCGGTTTGGAACAGTATGAACTCCTGGGCACTGACTGCCCTGCCCCTATTTATTCTGATGGGAGAAATTCTGTTCAGAACTTCCATCTCGACCAAGTTACTGAACGGTCTGGTTCCCTGGCTCTCCAATATCCCAGGTCGACTGTTACACATTAATGTCGTTGCATGTTCACTGTTTGCCGCCGTCTCTGGTTCCAGCGCAGCTACAACTGCGACTGTCGGTAAAATCACTCTGGATGACTTGTCAAAACGTGGCTATGACAGATCCCTGGCAATTGGTTCCCTGGCTGGAGCAGGAACCCTCGGCTTTCTGATTCCACCCAGTCTGATCATGATTATCTACGGTGTCTTATCGGACACTTCAATTGGTAAACTGTTCTCTGGCGGTATTATCCCCGGCTTACTGTTAGCGAGCTTTTACTCTATATATATCGGTATTCGAACAAAAATGGATCCTTCACTTGTTCCCGCTTCTGACAAAAAGTATAGCTTTACAGAAAAGTTAAAAGCATTGAAAGATTTAATGCCAGTTCTGGGGTTGATTCTGGTTGTCTTGGGAGGTATTTATCTTGGGATCACAACACCAACAGAGGCTGCAGCAATTGGAGTCCTTGGTGCGCTGGTTCTGGCGCTGGCCTACCGCAACCTTTCATGGAAAAAATTCCACGAAGCTTTATTACAGGCGGTACAGACGTCCTGCATGATTTGCCTGATTATTGCCGGGGCAGCATTTCTAGCCCAAGTGGTTGGTTTTGTTGGAATTGCACGGGGAATCAGTACTTATATTGCCAGTCTGAATATGTCACCGTACCTGCTACTGGTGGTATTGGGATTGATGTATTTGTTACTGGGAATGATTCTGGATGGGATTTCCATAGTCGTCATGACCCTGCCGATTGTCCTGCCGATTGTCCTGGCCGCCGGATTTGATCCACTCTGGTTTGGAATTTATCTGGTTATTATGGTGGAACTCTCCCAGATCACCCCACCAGTCGGTTTCAGTCTCTTTGTCATCCAGGGCATTTCCTACGAACCGGTCAGCTACATTATCAGGTCAACCCTGCCGTTCCTGATAATTATGATCCTGATGGTGGTTTTGTTAGCAATCTTCCCCGATCTGGTTCTGTTTTTGCCCAACCAGATGATCAAGTAAGAAACCCCTTTTGTATCTTGCAAATCATAGCAAAAAATCAACGCCTCTAAGACAGATTTTTATATAGATCAACAGACGGCTATCCATGCAACTCTTTTTTGATTGCCAAACCAAGCTCCTGAAGAGTATAGGGCTTCTTGATATAAGCACCGGCACCTAAACTCTGAGTCTTTTTAACGTCATCGCTTTCAGAAAATCCGCTGGCAATTAAAGCTTTTTGTCCGGGGTGTAAGTCAACTATCTGCTTAAAGGTCTGATAACCATTTATCCCCGGTTCCATGAGCATATCCAACAACAACAAATCAACCGTATGGTCGCGTAAAAAATCAACAGCTTCCTCGCCACTCGATACGACAGAAACCCGGTAACCTAAATGGGCAAGTAACTTTTCTGCCATAACCTGGATATTTTTTTCATCATCAACAACCAGAATATGTTCACCATGCCCTTGAAGCCCCTCACCCTCCAGGTGCGCAACCGGATTGACAATGTTATCTTCTGTCGCCGGAAAACAAAGGACAAAGCGGCTCCCCACCCCCGGTTGTTCAACCTCAATCGTTCCCTGATGTTCCTGAACGGTATTCCATACAACAGCTAACCCCAATCCAGTACCACTATGCCCAAATTTTTTCTTGGTGAAAAACGGTTCAAAAATATGTTCACGATCTTCCTGCGAAATTCCTGCTCCAGAGTCAGTGACTGACAACAATATATATTCCCCAGGTTTGATAAACTCATGGTTATCCTGGGGATCATCTATACACCTGTTTTCCGTTTTGATTGTCACAACTCCCGACTGAGTCGCCTCGGCAGCATTTATGACAAGATTCATAATGCTTTTTTTCATATGCGTCTCAGAGCAGGACATATTGAAAAGTTCTGGTTCCAACTCAACTTTGAATGTGATGTTCGTAAAGCGCTCTGAAAGGGTATGTTGTTCTGGTGAGCCCATATACTCTTCAACAATGCAGTTCAGATTGACAACATTCCGATCAGAGGCTGCATCTCTGGAAATTGTCAATAAATCGGCCACGACTGCCGCTGCCCGCCGACCCGACTCGCGAATTTCCTGTAAATAATTCCGTAATGGACTCTCAGCCGGAACTTTACTCATAAGTAAATCTGAATATCCAACCGAGCCAGCCAGGATATTATTCAGATCATGAGCAACGCCTCCTGCTAATAGTCCAAGAGCTTCCATCTTTTTAGCACTATACACCTCTTGTTGAAGTATTTCCTTTTCCTGTTCCGCCTGAATTCTCTCGCCTAGCTCTTCTTCCAAATCTGCTGTTCTTTCCAGGACTTGTCGCTGCAGCGTTCGATTCCATTGCAGAATAATAAAAAGAATTAACAACAGAAAAACAGCGGTTGTCGTTGTCAGAAACAATGGCGAAGGAGTCCAGTTTTTTTCTCCCAGTGAAATCCACTTATCGAAAATTGCTTTTTTTTCTTTTTCGGTAATTGTTGCCATCCCTTTTTCAAGAATTGAAATCAAAATCGGCCAATCACTACGGGCAGCAAATGAAAGATCAAACACAAAATCGGTATCTTGAGTCACCCGAAGGTTATTAATCCCATCCTTTTGAATATAGTATGCTGCCGAGGCAATATTAAGAACCATGGCATCGATCTTCCCAAAGGACACCTGACGCAACCCTGAAGAGATATCTGGCATAATCTCCAGAGGGATCTCCGGGTAAGCTCTCACCATATACTCATGATCGGCATAGCTAGAAACAACTGCAACACTTTTACCTTTCAATTCCGATAAATTCGGAAAATCAGTAGCAGAATCCCGAACCAGAACAACAGCAGGAAACTCAACATAAGGCCTGGTAAAACGCATATACGTAAGACGCTCCGGAGTAGGAACAGCGGCACCAAACATATCGATCTGACGGGTTTTTGCGGATTCGATCACTTCATCCCAGCTGTTGAGAGAGACGATCTCAAACTTTAGCGACAACTTACTTTCAAGGAGATGGATAAAATCAGCGGTTATTCCACGGTAAACACCCTGCTTATCCAAAAATTCAATCGGGGGAAAATCGGGATCAGGAGCAATACGAACAACAGGATGTTCGTCCAACCAGGCAATTTCATCAACGGAGAGATCAAGCGCTGGCGTGTAGGATTCAGCAGGATCTGCAAACAAAAGCATCATGCAGAGGATAGACAAAACAATTGCGATAGGAAAGGTAATAGAAGGCTTATTCAGCATAAACCTGACATCCTTATTAGTAGGCCTATTGAGAAACAATTTAGCACCCCCCCACCAATACAACGACATCACAACCATATACTGTTTATTAGTTTTGTCAAACCTTATTCTAGTTTCCTCGTCGGGGCAATAAAAACCGATAGCCATCATAATACAATACCGCCCCATCAGCAGTAATCTGTTCAAGGCGAATATTGTCAGCAACCATATCCCCTGCTCGCATAATCTGCTCGTTCAGCTGTACCAGACTTGCAGCAGAATCATCCCGATTATAAGCATGTAATGACATCTGTAGCGGTGGAATTTGTCTTTGGATCGCAACTGGAAGCTGCATAAAGTTATAAATTTTCTTTTCACTACGTGGAACGGTAAGAGCCTTTGCAACTGGTTGCTGTTTCGGTGTGACCGCAACAACTGGTTCAGTATTTTGTTGTGTGGCAGAAAAAATTGCCTGAGGAACGACAGATTTTTTTATATCAACCTTTATTGGAGTCACGTCAGCTGATAGAATCTCCGTTGTTTGTGACGATGACTGCTGCCAGGGGCCAAAAAGCCAGATCAATAGAGCAGCATTAACCACTAGAAGAGACGATATCCCCAGTATCCAAGGACGCGACCTGAGATTATTACGCGAAATTGGTTCAAGAATCGTACGAGGACTCTGACCACTTTTCCTCCTGCGTCTATTTTCCGATTTTTTCAGTGCATCAAGAATAAACGACATCGTTCATGACCCACTATTTTTATCTGTTGATATAGTCTTAATTTTTTCCATCGACTCTTGTATCTCATCCACTTTTTCCAAAGAGGGCTGTTTGATCATCAGCACCAAAAAAATAACACCGCCCAGCAGAAGCAAACTCAACAACGCTGTCAGCAACCATTGCCAATAATTTTTTCCAGATGAACTTCCAACCCCCTTTTTTCCAAAGACTTCACTGGCAGCCTCAGAAAGAAGTATTGGGCTAACAATATTCTCCCCCTTTACATAGGCACCAAGTAAGGCACGATCACAGAGCAGATTGATGACACGTGGCACTCCTCCAGTCAAACGGTAGAGTTTGTTGATTGTCTTTACCGGAAAGAGTGGCCGCTCTACTCCAGCCACCGCCAGACGGTGACTCAGGTAACCGTCTATTTCGTCTCTGGAAAGAGGTTCCAGATGATAACGTGCCGTCACCCGCTGCGCCAATTGTCGCAACTCGGATCGTTCCAGCATCCAGTTAAGTTCGGGCTGACCAAGCATAATTACTTGTAATAGTTTTCGCTTATCGGTCTCCAGATTGGTCAAGAGACGAATCTGTTCCAGCACATCAACGCTCAGATTCTGTGCCTCATCAATGATCAGAACCGTCTGTTTTCCTTGTCCGTGCGCTTCAAGAAGGTAGTTGTTAATCCGGTCAATAAAAACTTTAATGCTAGAATGACCTGACGGATAAGAAATCCCCAGCTCATCACAAATGGTTGCCAGTAATTCGATAACACTCAGCTTGGGATTGAGAATGAAAGCAATTTCTGAATTTTCTGGAATTTGTCTAAGCAAACACCGGCAAACAGTTGTCTTTCCTGTTCCCACTTCACCAGTTAACAGAACGAATCCACTATCGGCCTTCATCCCATAGATCAGGTGTGCCAACGCTTCGCGATGACGATCACTCATATAGAGGAACTGAGGATCAGGGGCAATGGAGAAGGGGTCTTCCTTGAGACCAAAATATTCTTTATACATAATCTGTACAGATCTTCGGAAAGGATGAAAGACTCAAATGTCTATCGATATAACATAAACCACCTGATCCGGTCAGCTTAAACATGCCAAATCTACATTCACATTCTTCCCAGACTAACAACACAAGAAAAACCACACTACCTGAGAGGATACAGACCAGACCAATATGCTGAACATTGCGGGAGAAGGAGTAAATCATCCAGACGACTAAAATCGATAGAACAAAAAAAGCCCCACGACCAGGAGGGGGATCGCGGGGCAACATTTCGAGAGGTTTCTTTAAAGATATTTATTTTGTTTATCAACGTTTCGCCTGCCACAACAATTCGTTGATGATTCATTTATAACTAAATCGGTAAACATTGTCAACAATAAATATAACTTTTTTTGTTATCTTTTGTTTTTTTACTGTATAACCACAAATGCAGGTAATAGTTTCGTAAAACCAGCGGCTGCACCACCCCTTCCCTTTACGTTCATGTCATAATGCCTACATCAAGTCATACCAAAGATTCAAGCAGGAGAAATAAAATGGCAGAATGGGCTGAAACAACAACTTACAGTGTTGGTGAAGAAATCGCCAACAGCATTACCCATGGCATTGGCGCGCTTCTATCAATCAGTGGATTGGCGGTTCTGGTTGGTTTTGCCAGCTTGCGTGGTAACGCCTGGCACATCACCAGTTGCAGCATATTTGGCAGCACCTTAATACTCCTATATGTCGCTTCAACCCTTTACCACAGTATCCCCTTGCCCAAGATTAAAGGGATTCTCCGAACAATTGACCACTCAGCGATCTATCTTCTGATTGCCGGAACCTATACTCCGTTCATGCTGGTTAATCTGCGTGGACCATGGGGTTGGTCGTTATTTGGTACCATCTGGGGAATCGCTCTCGTAGGAATTCTCCTTAAAACAACATCTTTTGGCAGACGACCAAGAATCTCTCTTTGCTTCTATCTGGCAATGAGCTGGATTGTTATTATCGCTCTCAAACCAATGCTTGCTGTTCTCGACCGAGGTGGATTGGAGTTATTACTGTTCGGTGGGCTGGCCTACACTGGTGGGGTCGTTTTCTATGCCTGGAAAAAATTGCCCTACAGCCATGCCATCTGGCATTTATTTGTCATGGCAGGTAGCTGTCTCCACTTTTTTGCAATTTTATTTTATGTGATCCCTAGCTAAATTAAGAGGTTTCTTCACTTATGAAAGAATGATTGACTAATAGCCTAAAGACATTGGTTTGTTAACTATTTACCAACGAGAAAGACCGCTGCTACGTGTTCTCGGGGTGCTGGTGATGTGTAGTTTGGCCCATAATATGTTTCTGAGCATTCGTGGTAAAACCACACGTTGTTATTACCGCCCTGAAGACGAATTAATTTGTCTATTGAGATAAAATAATTTGTTTTTTTATTTATTTAAAAGACCACTCTTGAATAAAAAGCCGCACGCACCTAATGGTACTTACGGCTTAAATATGCATTTTTCGTTTAACATCTCATCAGCCCCTCCAGATGACCAAACAACATCCTCACAAGCTAGAGAAAAATCAATCATCTCTCCTTGTCTCCATTTTTTGCAATTAAAATTTACAATTGACTATTTACCCATTGAATGATTCCAGCACTGTTCATTGCGCCAGATTGACGTGAGGTTTCTACACCATTTTGAAAAAGAACTATCGTTGGGATTGAACGAATATTCAGCTGAGCACCAAGGTTTTGTTCCACTTCGGTGTTTACCTTGCCCAGCCGCATGCGTGGTTCCAACTGCGTTGCCGCTTCCGCAAAAGCTGGACTCATCATTTTGCATGGCCCACACCAGGGTGCCCAGAAATCAACCAACAGGGGAATATCATTTTTTTGCAGATGTTTTTGAAAACTGGATTGCGTCAGGTCAACCGGCTTGCCAAAAAATAAAACCTGACCACATTTGCCACATTTGGGATGTGCAACCAGACGCTCCACAGGAATACGATTTACAGCGTTGCAATAGGGACACACAACATGCAAATGACTCATGATTTCTCCTTTCATTTTAACCATTGAGAACTCGGAATATTTCGGCTTGCAACTCCTCTAATCTAAATGGTTTTAAAATCCTCCCCTTAAATCCATAATCTTGGTACCTGGCCATAATTGGATCTGTTGAGTACCCACTGGAAGCAATGACTTTGGCAGTAGAATCGATATCAAGAATCTTTTCAACGGCCTCTTTTCCACCCATTCCTCCAGGGATTGTCAGATCCATAATCACCAGAGCATAGGGATTTCCGCTATTTTTCGCCGTCAGATATTTTTTTCTACCCATTTCACCTTCATCTGCTGTATCAACAACGTAACCACTAATATCCAACATTTCTGCCAGAACCTTACGAACAATTTCCTCATCATCCACAACCAATATTTTTCCACCAACTTTTGCAGAGCCGATGACACGTGGAGTGATATCAATCACACAACTTTGAGACGCTTTTTCTGCGGGGAGGTAGATGGTAAAAGTTGTCCCACCAGCCGGCTCTGATTCCACACTGATTTGGCCATTATGTTTTTCAATAATACTTCTAACCGTTGCCAAGCCAAGACCACTCCCGGTTTGTTTAGTGCTGAAATAAGGATCGAAAATCTTGTCCAGAAGATCAGCAGTCATCCCGACACCCTCATCCTTGACAATCAATTTAATACAATCGCAAGGCATGATAGTCGGAACACTCACTTCTCCAAAAGGGATGTTTTCTGCTGTAATAGCAAGAGTTCCCCCCATCGGCATGGCATGCTTGGCATTAATCGTCAAATTTGCAAACACCTGCCCAAACTGTCCTTTATCGGCCTTCACTGGCCAGAGGTTAGCGGGAAGGGTCATAGTTGCTTTCACCGGGCTACCACTCAAATTAAACTGAACAACGTCATTGATGACCTGCTGAACACTAACTGCTTCAAGCAAGGGTTCTCCACCTTTGGCAAATGTCAGCAACTGCTTGGTCAAGTTGGTTGCTCGTTCCAGAGCCTGATGGGCAACCTGCATATATGAATATGCGGGATGGTCTTCGGAGATTTTTCTTTTTGCCAATTCTATATTCCCAAACAAACCAGCCAGAATATTATTGAAATCGTGGGCAATTCCACCTGCCAACAACCCAACCGATTCCAGTTTTTTTGCTTTAAATAACTCTTCTTCGGTTTTCAACCTTTCTGTTTCATCACGAAAGACAATAACTTGTCCACGAACCTCACCATGGGTTCCGCAAATGGGAGCAGTACTGGTCACAATCCGGTATTCGCTTCCGTCTCTTGCAACCAATAATGCTTTAAGTTCCGATATCACAATAGATTCTTTGGGCTGACCGGCGGCAAAGTCCTTATCTGTATCTTGAATGTCTTCTCCGTCCTTAAGGATAAAAATCTCTTCTATTGCTCTACCGGAGGCATCAACCTGAGCCCAACCGGTCAAGTTCTCTGCAACTTTATTCAGCAATTCGACATGGCCATTGATGTCAGTGGTGATAACCCCATCAACAATTGAATGCAGGGTGACCAGCAGTTGCTCTCGCTCATCAATGAGAGCCTTTTCTGCCAAAGCCTTGTCATTCAGCATTTGATTGGCAGTTTCAGCCATCTGATCCAACTCAACAAACTTGACCAGATCTCGACTGATTGATGCAGATGAATGGGCGGCCTGATTGAAGAAATCGGCAAACAAACTAAAATCATTCTTCAGTCGACGGCTCAACCAATTCCACAGCAGAATAAAACTTAAAATAGTAACAATAACCACAAAAGTATACAGCTGTACATTTGACCAAATTTCTCTGTTTAGTTCGATCTGCATGTTGAGGATTTTCTCCTCTACATCATCAAGATACACCCCAGCAGCGACAATAAAGCGCCCATTCTCAGTTAACTTGAAAAAGCTGGTTTTCGGGCTGGGTTCCGGTTTTTCAAATTTTTTATACCAGTAATCGACATAACATTCACCATGCTCACGCAACCCCTGAAGGAATTCTTTACGGAACATTTTCCCTTTGGCATCCTGCAAATCATCGGAGATATATTTTCCAATCAGATCAGGGCGATTGGGGTTAGCATACATAATGGCAAATTTATCCCCACCCTGAATATCCTGCAGATCCAGAATAAAAACATACCCCAGACGGTTTGGTCCAAAGCGATGGTTTTCAATATATTGAGAAATAATTTTTTGCATCGATGTTTCGATAGCATCAAAATAAACACCCGCACCGATAAGCCAGTCTAACGGCTCAAAGTGTTTAACAAACGAAATTTTTGAAAATCCCCCCTTCGTATTGCTGGGTTTTGTCCAAGAATAGCGATAAAACCCCTCATCAGACTGGGTAACAATATTGATCATGTCCCTAATAGCATATTGCCCATGCCCATCCTGAACCTCCAGCATACTGGTACCTTCAAAATCAGGGCGATCCGCAAAAAGATGAGCAACACCATCCAACCCGTTAATAAAATAGTACCCCCTGCCTTGATCAAAACGGATTGGTCTAATTGCATCAATGATAATTTCACGAATTTCTGCAGTATTTTTAGTCGCTTTATACTTTCGATAAATATTTTCAGCAATCGCATGAGCCTCATATACTCGCTCTTTAATTTTATTCTGCTCCAAACGAAGAACATGTTCCGTCTCAAAATTGATCAAATTGACAACACGTTCAACTTCAAAATTTATCCGCTGCCGCTGCTGCGTAATAAAATCGGCACGGATTTGATCGGCACGCATCCTTGCATCACGATAGCTTCTAGAAACATCAATAATAATAAGAACGCTCGCCAGTCCCAGCAGGAGCAAAACCACCCACAGTCGAATCGATTTTATAAAACTGATTTTATTTTTCATCGTTACACCATTTGCGTTGCATAAAAATTAAACGATAATAATGAACTAATCATTTATAAGATAGTCTTCAATTTTAATCAAGTTTTCTGACCAGATAACAACTAATTAGAAAAAAAGACCCCGCCAAGGAGGAGGTCCTGACGGGGCAAATAACGTGGGAGAGAGAGTCTCACGTAAAAACTGTTTGAACTATTTAATTTGTTTTATTTCTCAGTACTTCAGCTAAAAGTTCAATTGTATGCTGGGCACGAACCGGGACATCGGCCTTCTCAAGCCCGCCACGAATTTGCATCATACAGCCAGGACAATCCATTGCCACACAAGTTGCACCCGATGCTTTGATATCGTGAACCTTATCCTGCAAAATCTTTTTCGAAATATCAGGGTGACTGGTCAGCGAATAAGATCCACCAAATCCGCAACAACGATCAGCGTGAGCCATTTCAATCAATTCATGTCCAGAATGCTCAAGCAACTGACGTGGTTCCTGCCAAACCCCGACACCGCGCTTCAGATGACAGGAATCGTGATAAGTAATTTTTTCACGTTTTGCAAGGTTGGTAAATAATTCGGCTCCATCTAGCTGATTCATGACAAAGCTGGCCGCATCAATAGTGATTTTAGACAGTTGTTCTGCTCGTTCTGCCCAAGCTGGATTATCTTTAAGATGTTCGACAAAATTATGCTTCAGCGCCATGGCGCAGGTTGGGCAGGTGGTCAAAACATAATCGGGATTATCTGCAAGCAATGCTGTGATATTTTGTTTGGCAAGTTCTACAGCCGTTTCTTTGTCACCTGAATAGATAGCCGGAATTCCACAACAATTCTGTTTCTGGGGATAAAAAACCTCAACATCCAGAGCATTCATAACCTCAATAAGATCGAGACCGAGCTCAGGATAAAGGAAATCATTGGCACAACCACCAAACAAGGAAACCCGGTAACGCGGCTTGTCAACTCTCTGTGCCTTCTGGCTGAATGAATCACGCAAAGCCTTATCAGCAACCGCCGGTAATGTGCGCCATTCAGTCAGAGGGGAGAAAAATAACGGCAGGTGGCGAATCGTCTTTTCACCCCGGGTCACTGGTTTTTGTAATAAACTGGCCGCCCGAATCATGGTATGGAAAAGCTTACGATTCTGCATCACTTTACGGAAAACCAGCGCCTTTCCAGCGCCAATTCCCTCTTCATCACCGACAGTTTCACGCAGGTGAAGAATAATCTCTTCCAGATCAATATTGCTTGGACAAACGGCAACGCAAGAACGGCAACCAATGCATGCTTTGACCAATTCTGCAGCGTTATCCAACCCATGATAAAAGGCTGTCAGAATAATACCGATTGCCCCAATATAGACATGACCAAAAACATGTCCTCCCACCGTCTGATACACCGGACAGACATTGGCACAGGCTCCACAGCGGATACAATTAAGGGCATCACGACATTGCGGCGATTCGGCCAACGCACTGCGTCCGTTATCAAGCAGAACGATATGGAGCTCTTTTTCTTCTCCATCACAAGGAACGGCACCACGAATCCAGGTCACGTAGGAGGTCAGTAGTTGACCTGTCGCATTTTTAGGCAACACTTGGATAATTCTGGCTGCATCTTCCAAAGTTGGGACTAGTTTTTCAATCCCCACCAAAGCCACATGAACCTTGGGTAGAGTTGAAGCTAACCTGGCATTTCCCTCGTTCGTCACCAACGCAATACCACCGGTCTCGGCAACAGCAATGTTAGCCCCGGTAATACCAATCTCGGCATCCAGGTAGCTCTGCCGTAATTGCTTTCGGGCGACTTCAACCAGATGCTCAATTTCAGCTGGTTCCTGCTGCCCGGTTTCCTTACTAAACAGATCGGCGATTTCTTCCTTAAACATATGGATCGCAGGCATCACCATATGGCTTGGCCGTTGCCCTGCAAGTTGAACAATCCACTCACCCAAGTCAGTTTCCAGAGCCCGGGTTCCGGCTTTTTCCAGTGCTGCACTCAGATGGGTCTCTTCACTGACCATACTTTTGCTTTTGACTGCCAGCTTGGCTCCTTTTTTCTTCGCTAGCTCAGCAATATAACGGTTGGCATCCTCAGCCGTTTTCGCTTTATAAACAATCGTTCCGGCAGCTTCAGCATTATCGATAAATTGTTGCAACAACTCTGCATGATTTTCCCGCACCTGAGTCTTCATCACTGCGATATTGCCACGGAGTTCCTCAAAGTCATGCCCGGTGAAGGCTTTTTCCCGGGAGATCAGAAAAGCATCCCCAAATTGATGTAAAGCCTCCTGCAACTTCGGGGTGGCCAGAGCCTTATCAATCCGCTGACGATAGTCCTTACTGCGTTGTTTATTCATCGTGATAATACTCCTCACATCTCCAAAAAATCATCAGACAGCCCCGGTACCAGCAGGATAAATAATTCCTTTGGACCATGTACACCGATGGTCAAAACCCGCTCTATATCGGCGGTTCGACTCGGCCCGGTTACATAGGCAATGTAATTTCGGGGGTCACGTTGATGCAGTTGACGTAACGGCTTCACTGCTTTAAGACCATCAGCAAGAACCTTTTTCGGATCAAGGAGAGCAAACTGTTTTTGTGGTAGAGTTGTCGCCAGACGGATATCCTCGGAAGTACTTTCCAAAACCAGCGTTCCGGTGTCGGCGATGGCAAAGTTCACGCCGGTAATCCCGGCTTCTGCCTGTGCGGCGACAGATCGAAAGTTGTCGGTCTCAACAGTCACTCCAGCTTTCTTCAAGGCAGCCTTCAATTTGAATCGACTCCCGGAAGAAAAAGATGGCAACAACAAAAACCCTTCAATTTTCTCAGCAATACAAGCAGCAGCAGCAGCAACAGAATCTACGGCAATGACTTCTGATCCGGCATTACCAGCCACCGTAGAAAACTGATCTATGAGTTGAGCTCCCGACATAGCACCTCTCCTTTTTAACAAATTGGTCTTACCACTGATCCTATATAACCATATTTTAAATGTCAATTTATAAAATAACATTGTTATGAGAACACAACAGGACAAACCAGACACTCATTTATAGTTTTTTTGATTCTCACATGAATCAAATTATTATTGTATATTTCTAGATACTTAAACTAGATTAGTTACTATGCGATCCAAACATGAATCAATTAAGCACTTAAAACTTAATTCTTAGAACGAATAAGCCCCTGAAAATAAAACGTTTTTATAATTTGGAACAGTCTTTGCTATTAACAAGAAGCATCATTCCTCACAACAGGAGACCCATCATGGAAAATGTTTTTGTCGTGTCTGCACTCCGTACCCCCTTCGGTTCATTTGGTGGTTCACTCACAGACATCTCGGCTCCCGAGCTTGCCTCTCAAGTGATCAGTGAACTCATACAACGCACCACCCTTAAGAAGGAACAAGTTGATGAAGTCATCATCGGTCAGGTTCTCCAAGCGGGCTCGGCTCAAGCTCCGGCTCGACAAGCGATGCGCATGGCCGGGCTACCAGACAGCACACATGCCATGACCATTAATAAAGTCTGCGGGAGTGGGTTGAAGGCAATTATGCTTGCTGCCAATTCAATCCGCCTTGGAGATACCCAAATAGCCATTGCGGGAGGCATGGAGAATATGTCTCAAACCCCCTACTCCCTGCCAAAAACGCGTCTTGGTCAACGACTGGGAAACGGGGAAGTAGTCGATCTCATTCTTCAGGATGGACTACTAGATCCCTACTCCCGAAGACATATGGGCGACATCACTGAAGATTGGGTCGAAAGTCATGGTCTCACTCGAGAAGATCAAGACAAATATGCTGCCCGCTCCTACCAGCGCTCACAAGACGCACTCAAAAATGGCACTTTCAAAGAAGAACTTGTCCCTGTCAGCATCAAAACCCGCAAAGGAGAAGTCATCTTCAGCGAAGACGAAGAACCTCTGCGCGGCAACATCAGCAAGCTTCCAGAGTTGCGTCCAGCCTTTCGTAAAAATGGCACAATCACCGCAGGTAACGCTTCCACCATTAATGACGGTGCTGGGCTAGCGCTCTTGGCCAGCGGTGAAGCCGTCAGCAAATACAATCTCAAACCAATTGCCAAATTAATTGCCAGCAGTACCCACAGCATCCACCCGGAATTATTCGCTGAAGCACCAGTGGGTGCCATTCAAAAGTGCTGCGCAAAAGCCGGATTACAACTGAGCGATATCGGGCTATTTGAAATCAATGAGGCCTTTTCTTCAGTTCCCCAAGTCGCGATAAAAGAACTGGATCTCGACCAAAAGAAAGTTAACGTCAATGGTGGTGCCGTATCGATCGGCCACCCAATCGGTGCCAGTGGCGGACGATTAGTAGCCACCCTGTTACGTGAGATGAAAGTACGTAATGAAAAATATGGTTTAGCCACGCTGTGTATTGGTGGCGGAGAAGCCGTTTCCGCTATTTTTGAACTTGTATAAAACCTGATAGGAGATAGAGATGAAACCAATTTTCACTGATGCCTCTAAAGCACTAGAGGGGCTGACTCACGATAGGATGACTATTGCTGCTGGCGGCTTCGGTCTCAGCGGCATTCCCGAAAACCTGATTACTGCCCTGCGCGATAGTGGCGCAAAAGAGCTGACTGTCGTAAGTAACAATGCTGGTGTTGATGAGTTTGGACTTGGCATATTGCTACAAACCCGGCAGATAAAAAAAATGATTTCTTCCTATGTTGGTGAAAATGCCATTTTTGAAAAGCAGTTTTTAAGTGGTGAACTTGAACTGGAACTGACCCCACAAGGAACCCTCGCTGAAAAACTTCGGGCTGGTGGTGCTGGAATCCCTGCTTTTTTTACTCGTACCGGCTATGGCACCTTGCTGGCAGAAAACAAACCAACCCAAACCTTCAACGACAAAGAATATGTTCTGGAAGAAAGTATCACAACCGATATCGCTCTAATTAAGGCCTGGAAGGCTGACAAAGCAGGCAACTTGATCTTTCGCTATACAGCAAACAACTTTAATGCTGGTTGCGCTAAAGCGGGAAGAATAACCGTAGCCGAAGTCGAGGAGGTTGTTGAAATCGGCGAACTCGACCCGCACCAGATCCACATCCCCGGAAACTATGTCGACCGTATCGTCGTCTGCGATAACTTTAAAAAGCCGATAGAACAACGCACTCTAGCCGGAAAAATGACTCTCAAAGGGTTTTCCCCTGCTCGCGAATGGCAGGCCAAACGCATCAGCCAGGAATTTAAAAATGGCATGTACGCCAACCTGGGTATCGGCATGCCAACCTTGGTTGCCAACTATATCCCTGAAGAGATCACCGTAACATTGCATGCCGAGAACGGTTTGCTTGGGGTCGGCCCCTTCCCCGAAGAGGGAAAAGAAGATGCCGATCTTATCAACGCAGGCAAACAAACCATCACCTGGTTACCCGGCGCAGCTTTTTTTGACAGTTCAGAATCCTTTGCCATGGTTCGTGGTGGCCATATTGATCTGTCCGTTCTTGGAGCCATGCAGGTCTCTTGTTATGGAGATCTGGCGAACTGGATGATTCCAGGATCAATGATCAAAGGTCCCGGTGGAGCTATGGATCTTGTTTCAGGAGTCAAAAAAATCATTATCATGATGGATCACTGCGCCAAAGACGGAACGTCCAAATTAATGGAATCCTGCACCCTGCCCCTAACGGGAAAAAATGTCGTCGATATGATTGTGACTGACCTTGCTGTTTTTGATGTTGACAGTAAAAAAGGTCTAACCCTAACCGAACTGGCACCAGGATCAAGTATGGATATGATCAAAGAGAAGACGGCCTGCCCATTCAACATTGCTGAGCAGCTTAAATAGCCAGCCCATTAAGGAGAACTTTCATGTCTGAACGTATTGCTGTCGTTACTGGCGCAGCCAGTGGAATTGGCCTTGCTGTTGCCAAATCACTGGCTGCCAATGGAGACACTGTTGTCTTGGCTGATATCAATGAAGAAGCGGGAATCAGCGAAGCAAAAATAATTGATGGAACTTTCATCAAAGCCGACCTAAGCACAGCGCAAGGGTGTCGTGCCCTCGCCGATGCGGTTCTCGAAAAATATGGTCGCTGCGATATTCTTGTCAATAATGCAGGGATTCAACATGTCGCACCCATTGAAGAATTTCCGGAAGACAAATGGGAATTCATCATCAACCTGATGCTGACCGCTCCATTTTTACTCTGTAAATATTTCTGGCCTGCCATGAAAAAAAATGGCTGGGGTCGGATTATCAACCTGAATTCGGTTCACGGGCTCCGCGCATCTGAGTTTAAATCAGCCTACGTTTCAGCCAAGCACGGAATGATGGGCCTGACCAAAACAGCTGCTCTGGAAGGTGCAAATTTTGGCATTACGGTCAACAGCATTTGCCCTGGATACGTCAGAACTCCTTTAGTTGATGGCCAAATTGAAGCTCAGGCAAAAACTCATGGAATCAGCAAAGAAGAAGTCCTGGAAACAGTTCTCCTGAAAAAACAGGCTATCAAGCAGATGGTTGAGCCCTCGGAACTGGGAGATGCCGTTGTCTATCTCTGCTCTGATTCTGCCCGCTGCATGACAGGCGTTTCATTGACAATCGATTGTGGCTGGTCAGCCAACTAAGATCACTCACAGCTTCGTTGCTCCCGCTGAAACCAAAGGAGCGATGGAACAACAAATGTGTGGATATTATGGATAAAAAACTTCTGGAAATCGTCTTTGACAACCTCTACAACGGCATCTATGTCGTTGATGGCAAAGGGATAACTATCGGTGTCAACAAAACCTTTGAAGAAATGTCGGGATTTAGTAATAAAGAGCTGGCAGGGAAAAGCCTTTACGACTTAGTCGGTAAAGATAATTATTTCTCCGGGTCGGCCAGCCTTTTGGTTCTGGAACGCAAATGTCCGGTTACAGCAACCTACTCCACCAGCACCAACCGAAAACTTCTGGTCAAGGGCAGACCTATCTTTAATCCCCAGGGCGAAATTGAATATATCATTAATACCATATGGGATCTTACAGTCGTCCACTACAACCAACAAATTGATGCTGACACGGCAAGAAGTCATCTCTTAAGTGAGGACGATCTAGTGACCTGCAGCGAAAAGATGTCATCGGTCATTGATCTGGCTTTGCGGGTGGCAGAAACAGATTCAACCATATTACTCACAGGTGAATCTGGGGTTGGGAAAAGCCTGCTCGCCAAAACGATTCATCGCTCCAGCGAACGCAAACATAACGTTCTGATGAAAATCAATTGTGCTGCAATTCCAGAATCATTAATAGAAGCAGAACTTTTCGGTTATGAAGGGGGAGCATTTACCGGTGCTGACAATAGAGGCAAAGCTGGCTTACTAGAAACAGCCAAGGGCGGCACAGTTTTTCTCGATGAAATCTCCGAACTCCCTTTGCACTTGCAATCTAAACTTCTCGGGGTCATTCAAGAAAAAGAATTTTATCGAGTCGGTGGGAGAGAAGCTCAACAAACCGATATTCGTCTGATTGCCGCAACCAACAAGGACCTAATCAAGCTTGTCAGTGAGGGGCAATTTCGTGAAGACCTCTATTACCGCCTGAATGTCGTTCCAATACCTCTCCCCGCTCTTCGGGAACGCAAAGAAGATATTCCAACACTGATTCAACACTTTACTGATAAATACAATCACAAATACAACAGCTACAAAAAATTCTCTGAAAATTTGATTAACCAAATGGTGAGCATGCCATGGAAAGGCAATATCCGCGAACTTGAAAATGTTGTTGAGCGTAGCATCGTCACCACACCAGGAGATTTCATCAGTTGGGAAAAAGTACAGATTCCTGGAATGGAAAACACTATTCCCAGCGGTCTCGGGTTAAAAGAGATGCTTGCTGAGCGAGAGAAAGAAATCCTACTACAAGCTCAGGAACAATACCGGACGACAAGAAGAATTGCTGCGGTACTCGATATCAGTCAAGCCAGCACCGCCCGTAAACTAAAAAGCATAAGAGAAAAATAATATTGACCTGCTCCACAAAAAACATCGGTGAATACAGGAGGTTTATTCTCCAGAATTCATTTCAATAAAATGCTGACAGGTAACAATGTTTTATTTTCTTGACATGGATAAACCATAAAACTAGCATACCAAAACAATGGTCTTACCATTTAAATAAACAAGTGGACATACAAATATAATACCATGTTAATTCTGGTGGATCTTCCACCAACCATACGACCCAACACTGACCAAGGAGGAAAGAATGAGAAAACTAAAACTGTTCATCGGTCTGGCTCTGATCCTAACTCTAGCACTGGCACCCAACGCCTTTGCTGCGAAACGTGAAAAATTTGGTGCTGATGACCGTCGTGCCGAGATAAAAAAAGAACTGCGGACCATCAAGCCTTCCACGGATAAATTTCGATGGAAAATGGTTATGCCGTGGTCCAAAGGGCTATTGTTTTACGATGTTGCTCAGCATTTTGCCGACTCGGTAAAGCTTGCATCAGGTGGTCGTCTTGACATCAAACTGTTTTCTGCTGGAGAACTCGTCGGAGCCATGGAAAGCTTTGATGCCGTCAGCAAAGGACAGGCAGATATAGGTCACGACTGGCCAGGCTACTGGAAAGGCAAGAATGAAGCGTTCGTCGCTTTTGCTTCCGTCCCAATGGGGCTGGATGCTGAAGGCTACAATATCTGGCTATATGAACGTGGTGGTCTGGAGATGATGCAGGAATTGTATGGCCGCTACAACCTGTTTGCTTTACCTGGCGGTAACGTCGGCCAGGAACTTGGTCTCTTCTCCAACAAAAAAGCTTCCACTATGGAAGATTTCAAAGGCATGCGAGTCAGAACAGCAGGTTGGTATATGGACATTCTAACCAACATCGGTGCCAGCGTAACACCTCTTCCTGGCGGCGAAGTTTATCTTGCACTGGAGCGTGGCGTTATCGATGCGGCTGAATTCAGCACTCCTGCAATCAACTACCCAATGGGCTTTGATGATATCACCAAATACGTTATCCAGCCTGGAGTTCATCAGCCCTCTTGCCAGAGTGCCTTCTTTATCAATCAGGATTCCTACAAAAAATTGCCTGCTGACCTGAAGTGGATTGTCGACATTGCAGCCAAGGAAACTCAACTCTGGTCAACAGCATGGGCAGAAAATCTTAATGCTCAGGCGGTAAAAATGTTCAAAGAAAAGGTTGAATTTGTCCGCATGGATGAAAAGGCTATCACTGAATTTGCAACAGCTTCTCATACATATCTTGAAGAGTTAAAAACAAAATACCCTGATGTCAAAACAGTTCTGGACTCTCAGGACCAATTCAAAGCTGACTTTGCTGATTGGCGTGAAGAGCGTGGCGGTATTGCACCATGGCCCTCTGAGCAGTTTGTCAACGGTAAGCACAAGCAATAAGAAAAAAGATGTGGGGTCCATGGGCCCCACATCTTTCAAACCCGCACCCGAAAGCAAACAGCTGCTGCTTAAGAGGTTTCTATGGACAAAATTGCTGGAGCGATCGACGCCTTCAATGAAAAATTTGGATTTTATTCCTCCTACCTGATCCTGCCACTAATAGTCGTGGTCGTCTGGGAGGTGCTCATGCGCTATGGATTCAACACACCAACATCCTGGGCCTTTGAACTGACCGTTTTCCTCTACGGTGTTCATTTCAGCTTTGCGCTGGCATACGCCCACAAACACAACACCCACGTTGCCATCGATGTTCTCGAAGCCCGACTTCCGGCCAGACCCCGACTGATCCTGCGTATCGTCACTAACGCAGTGTTGTTTATTCCGTCAATCGGCATGCTGACCTACCATGTTTGCGTTATGGCGGTAAATTCCTGGCAACAGTGGGAACACGCTTCGAGCTCATGGGCTCCGGCGATCTATCCGTTTAAGTCGCTCATGGCGATCGGCTTTATCCTCTTCTTCCTGCAAGGGCTTGCCAAATTGATACGAGACATCAGTGCCCTCAAAGAGACCCCATAAAACCGGCTTGATCCTGGAGAAAAGATACCAATGAGCGTAGAAGTTTTAACCATACTCATGTTCGTGACCCTGATGGCTTCCATTGCCATGGGGCATCCACTTGCAGTCACCTTGGCAGCAGTTGCAACGCTGTTCGGACTCATTGACAACGGCTTTAATTTTGCCGGATTGCTTGGGCTATTTGCCAACAATGCTTGGGGGATCTTCCTTAATTACACCTTGGTCGCGGTGCCACTATTTATCTTCATGGCCCAGATTCTTGATCGATCCAAGGTCTCCGAAGGTCTGTTCGACGCACTTTACAGTGTCTTGGGCGGTCTCCGCGGAGGTCTGGGAATGGCAGTCATCGTTGTATCCACAGTATTTGCTGCAACCACCGGCATCGTCGGAGCTTCTGTAGTCGCCATGGGACTGATGGCTGGGCCTGCTTTGCTACGCAGAGGGTACGATAAAGCCCTCTCAGCAGGGATCATCTGCTCATCGGGAACCCTCGGTATCCTGATTCCGCCATCGATCATGCTGGTTGTCTACGGCGGCCTGACCGGACAAAAAGAGACCTCAGTCGGCAACCTGTTTGCTGCCGCCATTCTGCCCGGCCTGCTGCTATCCGGCATGTACTTGCTCTATGTTGGCGTGCGCTGCTATCTGAACCCGAAACTTGGCCCACCAATTCCTACGGAAGATCGCACCGCAACCGCCATGGAAAAAATCACCATGACGATGAAAAATTTTGTACCCCCTTTTGGTTTGATCCTCACTGTCATGGGGACAATTCTGGCGGGTGTTGCAACACCGACAGAAGCAGCAGCGCTGGGTTGCATTGGCGCCCTGTTCCTTGCCCTCGTAAATCGCAAACTCAACTGGGAGGTCATCACCCAAGCGAGCATATCGACCGCACGCACAACTGCCATGATTATGGCTCTGTTTATCGGCGGCAAGTTCTTTTCAGTTGTCTTCCTGAGCATGGGTGGTGGTGATGTCGTTGCAGACGTCCTGCTAGGCATGGACGTCAACCGTTATTTCGTGTTTGCAATTATGATGGCAGTTGTCTTCTTCATGGGCATGTTCATCGACTGGGCAGCAATTCTGCTGGTGGTGGTGCCGATTTTCACCCCGATCGCCATGGACTTGGAATTTAATCCCCTCTGGTTTGCCATGATGGTTTGCATCAACCTGCAAACATCTTTCCTGACACCACCTTTCGGCTATTCCCTCTTCTACTTTAAAGGGGTTGCACCTCCAGAATATAGCATGGGCGATGTCTATCGCGGGATTATTCCTTTTGTTATGATACAGATTATTGCTTTGGCATCGATGATATTCTTTCCACAGATTATCACCTATCTGCCAGATGTATTCTTTGGTCGTTAAGTATCCAGAAAGGAAATAGAATATGCTTCCAAAAATTAAGACAATTCTCTACGCAACCGGTATGGGTGCAGGTGCTCCACATGTTTTCCGCTATGCCCTGACAATGGCTAAACAACATGACGCCCAGATCATCGCCGTCTCAGCCATAGAGACATTATCTGAGTTTGCCCAGAACCTTGTCGCGCCATACATCCCAGCAGAGCAACGGGAAAGCATTCATGATGAAGCGCATCAAAGTTCCAAGGAGAAGCTACAGAAGCGGATCAGTCAACTCTGTGAAAAAGAATGCAATAATGATCAACAGTGCATACAACGACTCGTTGATATTCGCATCGAAGATGGTTTAGCAGCGCAGGCCGTACTAAAAGTCGCTAAGGAAATCAATCCGGATCTGATCATCATGGGTTCACACCGGCACACAGCCCTTGGGGATGCGATTTTGGGGACAACAACCAACAAGGTGCTACATAGCACCACGACACCCGTCATGGTCGTGCGTATTCCGGAAGGATTTCACGAAGAAGGTTTTTAGAGTTCAAATAAGTTCCAGCCAAAATAGGGCTATTACATAAGAAGGCAAATATGATTTCCGAGCACATCACCGCAAAACTGGTTCAGTTATTAACAAAAGAAAACGTCATAACAGAACAGGAAGACCTACTTGTACTTGGTTATGACTCGACACCCGGCTTACACGCAATGCCTGACATTGTTGTCTATCCGGTTAGCAGCGAGCAGGTTCGCGATATCATGATCATTGCGCGTGATGAAGGGATAGCAATCACCCCACGTGGTAGTGGAACCGGTTTGTCGGGAGGAAGTATCCCCATCCAAGGGGGTATCGTTATTTGCCTGAATAAACTGAACAAAATTTTGGAGATAGACGAAGAAAATCTAACTGCCACCTGCCAAGCCGGGGTCGTGACTTTGGATCTCTTTAATGCTGTAGCAGAAAAAGGTTTATTTTATCCACCCGACCCGGGCTCTCAAAAAATTTCAACCATGGGTGGAAATGTCATGGAGGATGCCGGAGGACTGCGTGGTCTGAAATATGGTGTCACACGTGACTATGTCATGGCTCTCAAATGTGTCCTTCCAGATGGTAGCTTACTTTCGACAGGCGGTAAAAGTGTCAAAGATGTCGCCGGATATGCGTTTAAGGATCTGCTGGTTGGGTCAGAAGGAACTTTGGGGATTATCACCGAAATCACGGTCAAGTTAATTCCACCACCACAGGATAAAAAGACATTTTTGACCTACTTTGATGATATCCGTACGGCGGGAGAGGCTGTTTCCAAAATTATTGCAGCTAAAATCATTCCATCGACCATGGAAATTATGGATAAGGCAACAATAAACTGCGTTGAAGATTACGTCAGTATCGGCTTGCCTCGTGAAATGGCCGCGCTGCTACTCATTGAAGTTGATGGTCATCCAGCTGTCGTTGCTGAAGAAGCGATTGCTGTTAATAAAATTCTGGAGCAAGTCGGGGCGGCTGAGATCCACATTGCTAAAGACGCTGAAGAGGCAGTAAGCCTCGCTGAAGCACGCCGAACAGCGTTATCCGCACTCGCACGTGTCTGCCCGACAACGTTACTGGAAGATGCAACCGTGCCCCGCTCACTGCTCCCGGAAACATTCACCCTGATAGAAAAACTTGCTGAGAAGTACCATCTAAGAGTCGGAACCTTTGGCCACGCCGGGGATGGAAACCTTCACCCGACGGTTCTGTGTGACGAACGGGATAAGGACGAAATGAGACGAGCACATGCCTTTTATGATGAACTCTACGAGCAGGTGCTTGAATGGGGCGGTACAGTATCGGGAGAACATGGAATCGGCATCGCAAAAAAAGACTACCTTGCCCGTCAAATCGGTGCCGGCGGAGTCGCTGTTATGAGGCGGGTCAAGAATTCCTTTGATCCTCAAGGCATCCTCAATCCAGGCAAAATATTTGAGTCAAAGCAGGAGTCTTGAGATGACGGGCACAAAACAACTAGGGAACTTTACCCCTGAGGATGCTCCTGAATACGGAGATGTCCTTCAGTGTATGCGCTGTGGTTTTTGCCTGCCGACTTGCCCAACGTTTTCCTTAACCGGTCGAGAAAGATCGAGTCCACGAGGCCGAGTGGCATTGGCACGCGCCGTTTCTGAAGGAAAACTAGAATTCAATCAAGCCATGAAAGAGGAAGCCTATTTCTGCCTCGATTGTCGCGCCTGTACGACAGCTTGCCCATCAGGTGTCAAAGCCGGTGAAGTCATGGAAATTTGTCGTGCACAAGCACACCAGCAGCAACCTCTGCCAAAGTGGCAGTCCGTTTTTCGCAACTTCATCCTACAAAAGATGCTACCAAGCCCTGATCTACTTGAAACATCAATGCTGCCGGCACGACTCTACCAGAAATTGGGCATCCAATGGCTGGTGCGAAATAGTAAGATCTTAAAGCTGGCTCCAGCGTGGATCGATAAAGCTGAAGGTATGATACCAGAAATGCATCAACCTTTACGCCAGCAAATTCCTCAATTCAGTCCGGCGACGACAGAAAAACGTGGAACCGTTGCATTTTTTCTTGGTTGCGTCATGACCTTGATGTATGCCGAAGTCTCGCGCCAAACAGTCAGAGTTCTGAACCATCAAGGCTATGATGTCATCACTCCAAAAGAGCAGAAATGCTGTGGAGCACCCCACCTGACTGAAGGAGATCGAGAAACAACGCGAACCTTGGCGACCCACAATCTTGACCTTTTTATGAAACTGGATGTCGATGCTATTGTTACCGACTGTGCTGGGTGCGGTTCTGCCTTAAAAGAGTACGAAGAGATCCTCGCAGAACGACAGGATCACAATCGCCTCGAACATTTTCGCCACAAGATCAAAGATATCAGTGAATTTTTGGTTGAAGTTGGTATTCGTACTGAAGGACTGAAGCCGGTCAACAAGGTCGTGACTTATCACGAACCCTGTCATCTATGCCATGCTCAAGGAATTACCAAACAACCGCGTGAAGCAATTCAATCAATCCCCGGCATAGAATTGCGCGAAATGGACGAATCGAGCTGGTGTTGTGGCTCAGCAGCAACCTTCAGTTTAAAATTTACCGAGGAGAGCCAGAAGATTCTGGATCGCAAGTTGAATAACGTGAAAAAAACTGAAGCGGACGTTCTAATAACTGCAAACCCAGGTTGCCACCTGCAGTTGGCTTGGGGGTTACGACAAGCAGAGATGCCACAGCCGGTATTGCACTTAAGTGAACTTCTAGGTGAAGCAACACCCGATTAGTAAAAGTGCAAGGCGGGCTATTTCAAAATCTCAAAACCATTTTGGAATCCCGCTTTACCGCTGTGATCGTAACAAGCCGATCCCCAGCACAGTCAACATTGCGGCAACGACTTTGATCAAATCAAGTCGTTCTTTAAGGATAAAAACTCCGAGCAGCAGAGCAAAAATAATACTGGTCTCACGGACTGCTGTCACCAATGCAATGGGAGCTTGAGTGAAAGCCCAGATGACAATACCGTAGGCAAGAAATGATGCTGTTCCACCAATCAGGGTAAGTCGCCAGTGACGGCACACGACTTTGTGAACAATTCCCGGCCTGACAATATTCATGATAATCGCAAAAACCATAACATTAATGATAGACAACCAGCTGTAAAACCCGAGCGCTGTTCCTGCTTCACGTGCCCCCAGACCATCAACCAACGAATAGGCGGCAATAAATGTTCCGGTGATAATTGCCAATATTGCAGCACGAGCATTACGCTGACCATCACTGCGGCGTACCAAAGTGAGACTCATAATCCCGGCACCAATAACAGCGATAGCACACAATTCAATCCAGGAAAACGGAACTTCCAACAACAGAACCGATATTCCAGCAACAATCAGGGGTGCAACCCCACGAGCCAAAGGATAAACTTGGCTCAGATCACCGATGCGGTAAGAAGCCAACAGAAACAGCTGGTAGCCGACATGCAACATTGCGCCTGTCAGCAAATAGGGAAGAGAATCAAGACTGGGCAAGGGCATAATCACCAGTATGATCAGCGCAAAAGGTGCATGGCCGATAACCACCGCCGTCATACTGAGGTGTTTGTCCGTAGTACTTTTAACCAGAAAATTCCAGGAAGCATGGAGTAGCGCAGCAAACAAAACAGCAACCATTACGGGAAAAGACATATCATCTCCCAGACACTCTGGATTATACGGCACAATTGCCCATCACCATTGGTATAAGCTTTGCCGCTATTTAAAGTTATCAGCTAGCCTGAAATAACGACAATGGAACCTCTCAGACAGATCATGGTTTAGCCATTCCCACAAATCATCTTTTTAGTAAAAGTCCTGAAGAGATCAGAATATTGGCAACACCTTTTTGATGGCATTCAAAATCATATCCACTTCTTCACGCTTGATCACCAATGGTGGAGCAAAGCGGACGATATTCTCATGGGTATCCTTGGCCAGAACACCCTGTTCTTTTAGTTTATTACAATAGGCTCGTGCGCCACCGACCTCAGGAAAGAACTCAATCGCCAGCATTAACCCGCGACCGCGAACCTCCTTGATATGGGGATGGGATATTTTTTTTAATTCATTGAGGAAGTATTCCCCCTGCTCATCTGAGTTTTCAATCAGCTTTTCATCAAACAGCACCTGTAGCGCTGCTCGTGCGACTGCACATGCCAGAGGGTTGCCACCAAAAGTACTGCCATGCTCACCTGGCTGGAGAACATCCATCACCTCGGTATTTGATAATACGGCGGAGACAGGATAAAATCCGCCCGACAAGGCTTTGCCAATAATGGTCAAATCAGCTTCAATCCCCTCATGCTCTTCTGCCAACAACCTTCCGGTTCGTCCCAGACCCGTTTGAATTTCATCCAGAATCAGAACAATATTGTGACGATCACAGATTTCCCGAACTTGCTTCAGATAACCATCAGGTGGAATCAGGACTCCAGCTTCACCTTGAATCGGTTCAACCAAAAAAGCAACGGTGTTATCGGTAATAGCTGCTTCAAAAGCTGCCACGTTACCAAAGGGGACGCGCTTGAACCCTGGCGTGAAAGGGCCAAAACCTGCCCGAGCGTTTTCATCGGTGCTGAAACTTACAATACTGATAGTTCGACCATGGAAATTATTATCGCAGACGATGATTTCTGCCCGACCTTCTGCAACCCCCTTAACCGTGTAGCCCCATTTGCGGACAGTTTTGATTGCGGTTTCAACCGCTTCAGCACCACTGTTCATCGGCAGCACCTTATGTGAATTGGTCAGTTCACAAAGCTCCTGATAGAAAGGGCCAAGCTGGTCGTTACGAAAGGCACGGGAAGTTAAAGTCAACTTTTCTGCTTGGGCGATCATCGCCTGCATAATTTTAGGATGACAATGTCCCTGGTTTACCGCCGAATAGGCAGCGAGACAATCGAGGTATTTGTTGCCATCGACATCCCAGACCCAAATTCCTTTACCCCGCGACAAGACAACATCAAGGGGTTTGTAATTATGGGCACCAAATTGATCTTCCAATCCGATAAACTCACGCTGTTGCATGACACGACTCCTGTTTCACGGTATGTTTGTTTTGAGGCTTAAAAAGCAAAAATGAGCCTCTCAAGCCAAGTGTAAAAAAGTTCAATAAATATGTTGACCAAAAAGTGACGCGGTTATTTCAATCGCAAGCTGTGCTGTTTCATTATATCTGTCCAGCATCGGGTTTACTTCAACAATATCCATTGAAAATAGCTTATTGGAATCGGCAATTGTTTCCATAAGCAAGTGCGCTTCCCGAGAGGTCAGCCCACCTGGCACCGGTGTCCCCACACCTGGCGCAAATTGCGGGTCAATCCCATCGACATCAAGACTTACATGAATCCTGTCAACAGCAGACAACTTCTCCATGGAGTTTTTGATAACATTATTAATCCCCTGCTCATCAATATCACGCATTGTATAAACTTGGATACCGCTCTTTTTGATTGCTTGACGCTCTTTTTCATCGAGGTCACGAATTCCAATAAGAACGATATTCTCTGGTCTCAGTTTGGCTCCGGTTCTGCCAATATTGACAAGCTCATCAAAACCATTGCCCATTAAAATAGAGAGTGGCATGCCATGAATATTACCCGATGTTGAGATATCAGGATTGTTATAATCACCATGAGCATCAATCCAGATAACCCCGCACGATTCCTGATGGGTTACACCGCCAATGCTACCAATTGCAATGGAGTGATCCCCCCCAAGAAAAATAGGAACATTCCCACATTCAACAGCCACCCGAGCCGCAGCATAGATTTTTTCATTCGCGGCAACCATTGCTGGAAGAATATCTTCATCCCCAGTTTCAATAACTGTTTCGCGAATCGGAATATCTATATTTCCTTGATCCGTAACATGATGCCCAATTTGCCGCAGTCGTTTAGCTAAACCTGCGTACCTGACAGCACTTGGCCCCATATTAACCCCCCTGTGCTGCTGACCAAGATCCATTGGAATCCCAATAATGTGAACATTCATCTGTAACTAAAACTCCTCCCAGACACCAATTAATGACTTTTATACGCGATAACCAGATCCATAACGTTGGTTCCAGTGGGACCAGTAATAAATAAACCACCCTGCTCATCAAACCAAGTCCAGGCATCAGCAGCTTGGAGAGCGTTTTCTCCCCCAGGGTTACTCCCCCACGTATCACCATCAACAATTGCTCCAGCCGCATGAGTTGGTCCGTCAGTGCCATCACTTCCGGCAACAAGAATTGTCATGTTTTTCAATCCGGCAATTTCTCGCGCCAAAGCCAAGGCAAGGCTTTGATTGCGTCCACCTTTTCCATGGTGTTGAGGAAGAGAAATAGTCGGTTCGCCACCGAAGATACAGACCCCAGGCAGAGCAGATTTCAATTTAGCAGCAATCTCTTTCGCGATGATATAAACATCCTGGTACAGATTTTCACAATTTGCACGCACCACAAACCCAGCATCAATGGCAACTTGCTCTGCAGCTTTTCGTGCAATCTTATTTGAGCCAACAATTTCGCAGCGATACTCAATATTATAGGGTTTTCTCAGAGAACCTATACCAGAACCAATAATCGAAATATCATTCCCTTCCACATCAGATAAGCCCAGTGTAAGAATCGATTTACCTTTAAAATGAGAGAGGAGTTTGCCACCCTTTATCTGTGACAGCATTATACGACGGCTATTGATTTCTGAAATCGCCATCCCACATGAAAGCATCTGTTTATTTTCTGTAACAATATCCTTAAGAATAACGGATGGTTCTGGCAGTTCAGCGATTGCAGAAGCCCCGCCGGAGACGAGGAAGAGTAGATGATCATCGTATCCACACTTTTTGATCCGAGTCATCAATTCCTCACCAGATCGTATGCTGTTCATATCCGGAAGTGGGTGACCTGCACAGATGACATTCTCGCCATTGAGGGACTGAATATGTTCATATTTAGTGGCGACAAAATATGGGATATCAGAACCATAATATTCAGCAGCAGCCAAATACATCTGTTCAGCTGCTTTGCCAACAGAAAGGATAAGTGTTGGCTTCGTCACCTCAGCACGATGAAGAAAATGACTGGTGCACCTAAAGCCATCTACCTCCCTTATCCCTCCCCACCAGATTTTTTTTAATGTTTCAATATTACTTAAAAAATCCATCACAGAAATCATTTCTCCGTCACATCAAATTCGGCTTTAATCTTTTTAAGGAGATCAGGGTTCATAACTGTATCCAAGCCAGTCAGAACCAGAGCACCAATAGTTTTTTTCATTTCTCCGTAGGCAAAAGGGGTTACAGTCGCTTCAGCAAACGCGCGCGTATGTTTACTCATATGCTTTTCAGTGATACAAAAATAAGGATGGATTGTCGGACACTTATGACTGACATTGCCAGTATCGATAGAACCAAGTTCATTCACTGAACTATCTTCAATAGTCTTTACCCCCATGCTTAACAAATTGCGACAATACGTCTCTGACAACATTGAGTTGGTGACCATGTTGTCATAAGATTTTTCATACTTCTGCACCTGTAGTTGGGTGCCTGCAGCAAGAGAAGCTCCCTCGGCACAATTCTTAATCTTTTGTACAAGCTCTTGTAGATATTGTTTACTACCTGCACGGACATAGAAATGAGCCACCGCAAGGTCTGGAACAATATTAGCGGCCACTCCTCCCTCCTTGATGATCCCGTGGAATCTAGCCTCTGGCCTCACATGCTCTCTAAGGGCGTTAACGTTATTAAACATGTTGATGACGGCATCCAGAGCATTAATCCCATCTTCAGGGTTTTCTGCAGCATGAGCTGATTGTCCCAAAAACTTAAATTCCAAAGCTTCCATAGCCAGCGACCCACCGCTACAACGATGACACGCTCCAGGATGTGCGATCATCGCAATATCAATCTCATCAAAGGTGCCATGATCGGCCATATCTACTTTGAAGCCATTGGTCTCTTCAGCTGGAGTCCCAAAAACGACGACACGTCCACCAACTTCCGACAATACTCTGCCTAAAACCACACCCGCACCAGAACTAACCGTCCCCAGAAGATTATGACCGCATCCATGTCCGATTTCAGGTAAGGCATCGTATTCAGCTAAGTACGCAATGGTGGGACCAGGCTTATGACTATTCAAAGTGGCCTTAAAAGCTGTCGGGATACCAAGGTATTCGGATTCTACCTGAAACCCATGCTCCTGAAGAAATCTGATATGGGCACAGCACGATTTGAATTCTTTCTCACCAAGTTCTGGCTCTGCATAAATTGATTCATTCAGAGTCATCAACTCTAATCCAATGCTTTCAATCTCGCCCACTATCTTTTCAAACATTGTTTTTCTTCTCATTCATATTATTTAGCAAGGTATCGATATCAGGCTTAAGGAAAGCTCCCAAGCCACTATTTTCGGGCACCCCCCAAGCCCAACTTTTCGGCATTGTTGAGTAAATGTTACCTTCCACAACATCTTCCTCCAGAATGGTTGGAAAAAAACACTCGCTGGTCTGTGAAATAGCGGGGGTAGAAGCCGCAAAGTGAACACTTGCAGCCGTACCTATCCCAGTCTCGAACATACTTCCTAAGTGGCAAAGCAAACCGGCTGATTCAGCAATTGCAACGATTTTTTTTCCTCCCGTCAATCCAGTTTTTAAAATTTTAACATTTACCGCATCCACCGCCTGATGTTTGATTAATGTCATTAAATCATTAGGGGTATAAACTCCCTCATCAATCATGATAGGTGTCTCCAATGTGGCACATAATTTCTTATAACCACTAATGTCCCAAGTCGGAAGAGGCTGTTCAATGAAAGCGAGATCATAGTCTTGCATTTCTTGAAATACTCGTAAGTATTCAGTTAAATTACACCCCTGATTGCCATCGACATAAAGTCTCGGGGATGAACCTATTTTATTACGAATAGCCTTGATCCGCCGCAAATCAGTTTTTGGATCTGTACCGATTTTTATTTTGATACTTTCACATCCCTGCTGTATCAATTCATACGCCTCACCGACCATGCGTTCCGTATCACTGATACCAACAGCACCACTCAGTTGAATATGACTACGGCATTTCCCACCAAGGAGTTGATAAACGGGAACATCAAGAGATTTCCCGTTAAGATCATAAAGTGCAATATCAATCGCAGCTTTTGCCATAGGATGGCCCGGCGTCACTTTTCCCATTTTTATTTCAATAGCTTCAATATCAAAAGAGTCCATACCGCAAATGGCTGGGAAAAGGTGGTTTTGGATAATATGAATCATAGTATCCACGTCTTCATAGCCAAAGGGAATGGCGGTGACGTTATCAGCAAGACCAAAAGTTCCATCTTCAGCGACAAGCTTCAGGATAAGGAAAGATTCACCGGTGAAATTTGCGCTGGAGATCCCATAACTGTGCTTGAAATTGATGAATTTTTTGGCCAAAAATATTTCTTTAATCTTCACATTCTCTCCAAGTTCACAATTTTCACAAAATCTGCTTGAGAAAGAGTTTTGTTCTCTCATGTTGCGGATTAGTGAAAAACTCAACCGGCTTGTTCTGTTCAACAATTTGCCCTTTATCCATAAAAATAACGCGATCCGCCACTTCCTTGGCAAATCCCATTTCATGGGTGACACAGAGCATTGTCATGCCCTCTTTTGCCAAATCAACCATAATATCAAGAACCTCCTTGACCATTTCGGGATCAAGTGCGGATGTCGGTTCATCAAAAAGCATGACATCAGGATTCATACATAATGATCGAGCAATGGCGACACGCTGTTGCTGCCCACCCGACAGTTGTCCTGGATATTTATTCGCTTGTTCAGGAATGTTAACTTTTTCAAGAAAATGCATTGCAGTTTGAGATGCTTTCTCTTTATTCAACTTAAAACCTCGAATTGGGCCAAGTGTGCAATTTTCAAGAATGGTTAAATGAGGAAAAAGGTTGAATCCTTGAAATACCATTCCGACTTCCCGGCGAACTTCCTCAATAGTCTTATGATCATCCGTCAAAGTAATGCCATTAACAACGATTTCCCCCTGTTGATACTTTTCTAAAAAATTGATACAGCGTATCAATGTTGATTTCCCAGAGCCAGAGGGCCCTGCAATGACGATGCGTTCGCCCTTTGCAACTTCTAGATCTATATTTTTCAATACATGCAAATCTCCAAACCATTTATTCAGACCAGATATGGAAACAACCATCTCGCCTGGGTTTTCATTTACTTGAGGATATTCCATCACCTATTTCTCCAAATATTAGTCAATCGGATCACGTTACTAACAAGCAAACACCCAATATCTCTAGTACTTTTTATCTTAAAGCTAACCATGTGTTACGCGCTTCGAGTTTTCGCATAACTGCTTCAGCAACAAGGACAATAATGAGGTAATTAATTGCGGCAACGTAGAAAACCGACAAATCAAGAGTCTCACTGAAAAGATATCGTGCCTGCCCTAAGACATCTTCAACTGAGATAACACTGACAAGTGACGACGCCTTGAGCAATAGAACAAACTCATTCCCCAGAGCCGGCATCATTCTAGCTATGGCTATTGGAATATGGACAAATCGATATATCTTCATCCTTGACAGACTTATTGAGGCACCTGCTTCCTCTAGGCTATGAGGTATTGCCATCACTGCGCCACGAACTATCTCAGCCTGATAAGCGATAGAGTTAAGAGTCAGTGCCAGCAACCCACAGTAATATCCCTCGCGGAAAAACCACCAGAGGCCGACAGCCTTCAACTCGCTGTGAAATTGGCCAACCCCGTAATAGATCAAAAAAATCTGCACCAACAGCGGGGTTCCGCGAATAACATAGATATACCCATAGATTATTTTAGATATCAGCGTACCGGTATGACTTCTGGCCACACCCATAGGAATAGCAACAACAAAAGCAATGATAAAACTCAAAACCGTCAAAGAGACTGTATTGCAAAAGCCCAGTGTCCAAATATCCAAATTGTCCGTCAGATGAGTTAACATGCTAGCGCTCCCTAACCATATTTCCGTTAGCCCTTTTTTCTATTGCCGTTTGAGCCTTACCAGAAATGAATGCGAGGAGGACAAAGACCAAAGCAAGCACAGAGTAGAAGAAAAACGGTTCTTTTGTCGTGGCTATGGCCATGTTGGTGTAACGAACAATGTCATTGAGTGCGATTATCGAAACCAATGATGTCCCTTTGAGCAGCAGAAGCCACAAATTTCCGAAAGCGGGTAGCATGTGTTGCCACATCTGAGGAAGGATGACATAAAAAAATGCATTGCTTCGCGACAGGCTGACCGAATAGGCGGCCTCAACTTGACCTTTGCCTACAGCTCTATATGCAGCACGAACTATTTCACACCCCAATGCACTATAGACAAGAGTTAAAGCAACCATTCCAGCGGCAAAAGGGCTAATACTGACAGAGAAATTGGGCATAATTGCAGATGTCAGAGAATTGATAAATGACTGTAATTGATAGTAAATAATAATAAGAGTGAGGATTTCAGGTAGGCTGCGGAAAACCGTTGTGTAGATGTTTCCAACTATTCGCAAAGGCCTATTGGGGCACTCTTTTACCCAAGCAACCAAAAATGAAAAAATAAGGGCAAACGGTACTGTCGCAAACGCCAGTACAAGAGTAACACCTAGACCCTTGAGTAATTCATCACCCCATCCATTATCACCAAAAGAAAGCAATGTTGTCAGTTCAAGCATATTTGAACCACTCGCTGCAAATAGGTTACTGGCACCCGGGAAGAACGAAAAAAGAGTCCAAGGCAAGCTATTAGGGTAGTCTTGAACCCTTTTTATTAATTGCCAAACAGTTCTGAAGCTTTTGCAGGTGGTGTCATTATTCCAAATGAAAAATATTTTTCACGAATTTTAGTATAGGTTCCGTTAGCTACAATTTCATCAATGGCTTTATTTAATGTCCTAAGTAATTCGGTATCACTTTTGCGAACCGCAATTCCGGTTCCATCATTCTCATCTTCAACAAATGTATCTCCGACAAATTCACAACAACTGCCATTTTCTTTTTTCAGCCAAGCCCCCAACACAAACTGGCTCGCAAGAACCGTATCAACTCTACCAGTTTCCAGATCAAGAAGAGCGTCATCTAGTTTAGGGTAACGTTTGATTTTTGCACCCTTAAAATGGCGGGCAAGTAGCTTTGCTTCACCAGTTCCAGACTGAGTACCGATGGTCTTCCCTTTTAAATCAACAGGCATCGCCCCCTTCAAATTGGCATCTTTGCGGGTAACAAACCGGGCAGCATTAAAGTAGTACGGTTTTGAAAAGTTAACAATTTCACCTCGTTTTTCAGTAATGGCCATAGATGCAATAATCGTATCAAATTTGTTTGAGTTAAGCGCGGGAATGATGCCGTCCCAATCTGTCGTGACCCAGTCACAATTGACTTTCATCCGTTCACAAAGGGCATTTCCGATATCGATATCAAACCCCTTAACCGTGCCAGCACTGTCAAAAAAGTTAAACGGTGGGTAATAGCCCTCCGTTCCCATGCGGACAACACCATCCTTTGCATAGCTCCCAGTAAACATAAAGATTGTTAAAACAAATGCGCCTAAAATTCCCTTGATCATAGTTTTCTCCTCCTCTTCGTTAAAATTAACCCCAGGCTCAATATTAAGTTCGGATATTTTTGATAGATTAAAATTTTAATCTTGATAAATCCAATTAACATAGAAAATCAGCAACATAAATGTTATTTATATTCAAGAATAACAGTATCAAAGAAGAATCATGAATACTTGGAGAAGCAATGGATAAATTTGCCCGCAATCTAGACTGGAACCTTCTCTATACTTTTATGGTTATTGTTCAAGCAGAAGGAATGGGTCCAGCAGCAGAACGCCTACTTGTGACACAACCTGCGGTTAGTCTAGCTTTGAAACGACTTGAAGAGACTGCCGGAGTTCGACTCATTGATCGAGGATCAGGAAAACTGACAATGACTCCTGCAGGTGAAGCCCTATATCCAGAGGCATGCAAACTTTACACTGCCATCTCACGGCTGCCAGTGACCTTTGATCAAGCTCCCAAATCGGTTTCAGGAAAAATATCCATCTCTACAGTCAGTGAGGTTATCTCTAAAGAACTTAACTCAGTGTTGTCAGAGTTCTTTATCGATCATCCCAAAAGTGAACTTTCTATTGCCGTTAAGACAATTGCAGAAATCATTCGTGAAGTTGAACTCGGCCAAATCACACTGGGTGTGTGTGGGGGGGTGATCCCTGACATCCTAATAAAGCGCCTGTTATTAAAAGAGAAATTTGGAATTTTCTGCGGCAGACCTCATCCTCTATTTGGGAAAGACAACTTGAACCTGGATGATTTACGAGATTCTCCATTTGTCGCTTTTCCTGCAGATGTATTAGGCGGCAAACATATGAGTGAGGTGACTGCTCTTCGAGCAAAAGCTTCAATTGGTCATTTTGTACGTGGCCGAACCAGCAGCGTATCTGAACTTTACAGAATGATAGAAATAGGTTTGGGGATTGGTTTTTTGCCACTCCATCTAGCAGCCCCCTATGAACAATCAGGGACACTATGGAGATTACCACCCTACGAAAAATTACCAAGTGGTGATATTTACTTAATCTATAACCCTGCTACTAATTTTACCTCAGCAGAGCGAATTTTCCTTTCACAGTTATTCGACACACATATGTAACCTTGATATGCTGACTTCAACAGCTCTCTCTCAAATTACATCTGTCTTCGTCTAAAGAGGAATATTCGCCATGCAGCGGATCATATAAATAGTAGACCGGAAAAATCCAGCAGTTTGAGCTTAATGTGGCAAGATAAAATGAGGGCCATCTACCGAACGATTTTTCAATAAAGTCATGGCATTTTGAGCTGAAATGGCCTCACTATAAAGATAGCCTTGAACTTCTCGGCAGCCCAGGTTGCGCAAGTAATCGAGTTGATGGAGATTTTCCACACCTGCGCCAACAACATTCAAATTCAAGCCCTTAGCCATCATGGCAATACCATCGGCAATACAGGTTTGATGCTGATTTTCTTCAATTTCCCTAACAAATGATCGATCAATCTTCAAAGTATTGATCGGTAGGTTTTGCAGGTAGCTGAGTGACGAATAACCTCGACCAAAATCATCAATCGTTACAGACACGCCAAAATCACGTAATACCCGGAGCTGCTTCGTGACTTCTTGCTCTCCTTTATTTAATCCTTGCTCAGTAATTTCGATCTCAAACAACTCTGCGTTTAACTTGAATCCCTGCAAAGTCCGGATAAAGTTCTCAGAAAAATCATTCTCTCTGAGTTGGACAAGAGAAATATTCAACGAAACCTTAATTTGTGGCAAGCCTTGCTGCTGCCAGCGAACAACTTCTTCACAGACACTGCGCAAAACCCAAGCTCCAATGGGAACCATCATTTTCGAAGCCTCCGCTGCAGCAATAAAATCCCCTGGGTAGAGAAGTCCACGCTCCGGATGCTGCCAACGCAACAATGCCTCCATCCCAACAATCATATGGCTAGAAGGATCAACTTTGGGCTGAAAAAACACCTGAAATTGCTTCTTTTCCAGTGCGCAATTGATGTCACGTTCCGTCGTCAAGAAGTTAGACTCACTCTTCATCACGTCACTGTAGAAACAATAGCCATCCTTGCCGTTTCCCTTAACGTGATACATGGCGATATCAGCACTTCGCAGTAATGTTTCACCACTCTCTCCTGCGTCTGGATAGATCGCGATTCCCAAACTCAGACTTAGGTAAAGTTCATGATTGTTGATACTGAAAGGTTGCCGTACTGCTTTAAGAATCTTTTCTGCAACAGAAGCAACACTCTCCTTACTCGGGATATCAGGCAACAGCAAACAAAACTCATCACCACCAAATCGAGCCAAAGTATCTTCTGCTCTAAGACAATCAAGGATACGTTCAGAAACCCGCTGAAGAACCAGATCTCCCATCACATGACCAAGAGTATCATTAATCAGTTTAAAACGATCCAGATCCATAAACAGCAGAGCAAATTTCTGCCCATTCCTACTTGCGTGAGCAAAAGCCTGTTTCAGTCTATCATCAAACAAAATACGATTTGGTAGCTGGGTCAACATATCATGATAAGCCTGATGGCTGATGCGTTCCTCAGAACGTTTGCGCTCAGAAATATTTCTGGCACTTCCGAGAGTGCCGATATATGTCTTCTTATCAGATTCACTCCCTGCGTACATCCCGACTGCATTAAGCTCAACAATCAATTCATAGTTGTCGAAACTTTCCACCAAATCACTCGACTGATTAACCAATAGGCGCATCTCACTACTTGCCGTTGCGCGATCTCCAGTTCGTTGTTCACTAAAAAAATGTTGAATTTCAGCGGCGTTATGGGGATGAATTATCGATGAGAAATGTTTACCAAGTATTTCGTGCCGCTTATATCCGAGGAAATCCTCCACCACGTCATTGACATAAGTGAAAAGACCATTAGCATCGAGCATATAAATAAAATCGGGAGAGCTATTGACAATAAACCGATGTAACTGTTCTGACTCATCTAACAAGTGTTCCGTTTGCAGCATCTGCCTTTCCTTCCGACAATGCTCAATGCCCCGACTGACAGCTGACAACAACTCCTCTGGATTGTAAGGTTTGCGAATAAAGTCGTAAGCACCAAGCCGCATAGCATCTTTAATGGAAAGAAAAGAAGTATCACCACTGACAACAATAGTTTCCAAGTCAAGCTTTGCCTGTTGGATAAATTCAAGGACTTCAAGTCCATCAATTCCAGGCATCTGCAAATCAAGGAGCACTAACTGATAATTAAAATCCTGCAGCTTCATAATGGCTTCGCTGCCAGTTTTTGCCAGATCAACCTGATAGCCATTGATTTGTAACAGAGCCTGTAAACTGCGCAATAAAGACAGTTGATCATCAACAATCAGAATATATGATTGCTCAACCGGTTCAGCGGTTATGATGTCTTTAGCGATTTTACTTTGCACAAAAGCTCCTAAGGCTCACTAGAGCGATCAACCCTGCAAGGAATCTGCAGGTGGAAGCTTGTTCCAGATTCAGCAGAACTGTGGCAACTGATCCAGCCACCAAGATCATCGACCATCCCCTTAACAATACTCAAACCAACCCCAGAGTGCCCAGCTCCCTTAGTACTGATAACCGGTTGAAATAGTTTCCCCTGTAGCTGCGGAGCAATCCCCGGGCCATTATCCTGCACAATAATTTCGATATGGGTTCCCCTGTCAGAAGAATAACCATCACGAGTAACCAGTTGAATTGTTCCCCCATCACTGACCGCTTCCGCTGCATTTTTAAGCAAATTAACCAGAATCTGTTTAATCAGAACCGGGTTGGTCGTCACCTTATCCAGGTTATATTGTAAATCAACCCGAGGGATAATCTGCCGCGGTTTAAACTCGACATCATTTAAAGCATCAACAGTATCCAACACCAGCTGATTCAAGTTTACACTATATTCTGGAAACTCTGGGATTTCCTGCTGATTCAGATAATAGTTAATAATATCATCAATCCGGCGGACTTCTTTCTTGATTGCCTCCGTCAATTCCTGGCTATCAGCATCAGGATCTGTCAGCAGATGGCTTAAAACCTCGGTGTAATTATTTATAATTGTCAGTGGGCTATTAACTTCATGACTGACACGACGTAACAAACTGTTGCCATCACTAAAATGATCCTGAACATTTGTCGACATCCGCATTATAGCAGCACTGACCACCTGACCAAACATCTTGACCTGTAGCGATTTCAACCTTTCCAAGCCCGTCTCTGCAGCAACTCCGAGGACTACGACTCCCAGTGCCCGACCTTCAAAGTGAAAAGGGTGACAACTCATTCCGGAACTTTTACAGAGACGAAGTAACAAATGATCAGTAACAGTCAGAGGCTGGTTTGACTGAAAAGAATTAACGGGGGTTCCATCAAACAGCGCAGATGAAACCAGATTCGACTTAGCCTCCATTGGAATTTTTAGCTCACCAATCAGCCTTGGTTGACCCTCTGTCAGAATTCCGGTTAATTGAAGACTTTTCTGATCAAGCAAAAAGAAAATTGCATCCGTTGCCGAGCTGTTTTCCAGATATAGATTACGTGCAATTTTCAATAAGCTTTCCGGAGTTTTACCGGTGGCCAAACGAGCACGAGCTGCCTCCTGATCTGCCAGAACAAAAGATAACTCAGTCAGGCGCTCTAGAGCTTTCGCCAGCTCTCCCTGTAATTTATCAGGATCAGCTAAAAAAGTTCCAAATGCGGGGTAAAGCCCATGTGCCCAATCAAACAGATAATCAACTTCACTCTTACTAAAACCAAATAAACGCTCAGCCAGAACCTCAGTTTCAGCCGTTACCTGTTGCGGGTTTTGGCAAAACTGCTGTGCAAGACGAGCAATTTTCAGCAACACACTACTTTGTTCAATCTGAGCAATATCAGCGTGCAAAAAACGGATGGCATCTGCCAAAAATGAATCAAGCTGCCATTGCTCAATCAGTTTATCGGCAATCTGTAGATGATTAACCTTGTAATTAGCCTCTTCCAGATGGCACTGGATCGCACTACTCCATGGAGTGACATCCAAAGCAGTATAAGTGGCACCTTCGCGGACAAACAGAGCTTGGATTCCAAGATTCAACAGTAACCCACTGAGTTGAGCTTCCTCAATATGAGGGTAATTGACCGAGGGAGCCAGACAACGAGCAACTAAGCCAGAAACCCGAGCTGAGAACCAAAGGCCATACTGAAATGACAACTCCTGAAGAGTAAAACTTTGCTGGACAATTTGCCTGGCCGATTGCAAAGCGATACCGGTTATCATCGGAGTCCCCAGCCGCTGAATTGCTGAAGAAACTGGTTCAAGTGGATCCAGCGGAGTAGCACTGGACTTACTGGCTGCCAGAATGATCTTTGCCGAGAGAGCAGCATCCTGAAGAATAATATCGGCTATCGACTGAGCATCATCCCCCCCCAGACAAGCTTCAATCAAATCAACCAGAACTTGTGGCATGCAGAATAGATCTGCTATATCCTGTTCAGAAAAAATTTGTGCGGATGTTTCCATATACTGTCAAAGCTCCCCCCGTCCAGCAACGCCACCCTCAAGAGTGAAATGGATTCAATCTAATATAAAATTGGTGTAATGCGCTATTATCAGCTAATTTTGCCATTTCAGCAAGTTGAATCTAAAAAAACCTCTTTAATATTCAATAAGTTAGATAATATTATATATTTTTCCTACTAATAAATATCTCTTAAAATATCGACACCCTATGCTTGAATCGCCTAACCAAACATTGGCAACAGCTGAGTATTATTAATGATATTTTTAAACTATCAAGCAAAATACCATTATCAAGCAATACACACAGATTAACCACCAACTCCGTCATCTCGGGCTATTCTATTTAACTATCTAATTTCACTAAATTTTATTTTTGCGTATAACTAATCATTATTTTTGACAACCAGAGCAATTTTTCATACTCTTGACTGAGTAAAACATTACTCAAACTAAGAGGATTAAGCATGGAACAATCCGCCCCTCAACAAATCGAACTAATCATCGACAATATCCAGGAATTCGGCAAAGAGAATCTAGAAGAGATCCTTCATAAACTTATTGAAGGAGTGCAGATCTTGGCAGGAGGAGGACGTTGCCGCATTTATCTGGAAGATTTGACCATGGGAGCCCTCACTTGTGCGGCAGCAACCGGTGGCAATATTCTTCATATCCAAAACAATTCCTCCCCAATCAACAACAGTGATTTTTTAATTTCACAGGTCTACCAGCAAAAACAAGAACTGGCAATCAACGATTTATCACAATATCCTCAAGATATCCCACTTGTCACAGGAAACCGCAAAGTCCAAGCTAGCTATCTGCTGCCGATCACCCAACTGGGCCGCTCAATTGGGGTTCTTTGTCTCGATCGGGTAAAACCAAGCCAACTTCCTTCCGTGGAGCAACTACACCGTATCCGCAAACTATTAATTGAGACAAGCCCGATGCTCAATCGGGCTCGCAAATATCACCAGCAGCTACAATTGGCTCGGCGTGTTGATGAAGCAAAAAAACGGGAAGCAGCTCTCTTTATGGTAAAATCTGCAGCACAACTAGTTGAGCAGGTTGCACTAGCTTCCGTGCTGATCCCCATTCCATCCGCAGATGATGGCGAACGCACCTTGCAAATTTTAGCCTCCTACTCCAAAGAACGAGAAGCTAGAAAACTTTACGAAGAAGAGAAATTGATCAACCTGACCCCTGGAGAATCCTTGCTCTCTCGCTTTATCGACCGCGCTGGAGTCATTGTCGATGATAGTCTGTTAGCTCCTCTGTATATCCCTGATCTTGCAGCAGAAACCCTACAAAAACCATATTTAACTAAAGAGTTGGGGCTCAAATCACTTTATATGGTTCCGCGCTACGACAAACGAACCCGGCGGGTCATCTGTCTGGTCAACTATTACACCAAAGAACGTTACCAGTTCAGTGCCTTTGAACGCGATCTTCTTGATGCTCATGCCGAAATGGCTCAGCGGGTAGTTCAAGAGATTGGCGATGAACACCTGGAAGTTCAAGTTCTTTCGGAAATCAGAGATTTACTCCAACAATCAAATGACAGTTTGAAACCATTTTTACACCGGGTTCTCTCTAAAGCGACACAGCTGATTGGTGCAGATACTGGCAGCATCGCCCTGATCCGCGAATATGAAGGGGAGCACTGGCTCCTGGTTGAGGATACTCAAGGCAACTTGATTGGAGCCAAAAGCCGAGACTGGCTAAAGAAGCATATCCCTCCCATCCGTGTGGGCGGACTGGAACTGCCCCTCGAAGAGAGGAGCTTGTCTGGGTTAGCAGCAACAACCGCAAAAGCGGAGATTCTGGTTGACAGTCTAGATGTAGAAAACAATAACAGTTTTTATCAACCTGTCACTGAAGCCATCCGCAGTGAGATTGCTGTCCCGATCATATACGATGGTGAAGTCCTTGCTGTCATCTGCCTTGATAGCTTGCGTCCACACTACTTTACCAGCGAACACAGACGGATTCTGTTGATTATCGAGCGGATGATCGGTCACCATTTGGCCATTTTGCAAAAGCTTGAACAATTAACCAGCGAAATCGATCGGCTACGCCACGATGTTGACTACAAAGACCCCAACATTACCTCGTATCGATTAGGCAACATTATTGGTAACTCAACAAAAGCTCAGGGAATTATCGATACTATACAGCGAATCAGCCCACCACTTTGTCAGCGGATTGTCCAATGGAAAAAAAAGAGGGTTCCCGACCAAGGAGAGTTCCTTGGACTCCCCTCTATTCTGATAACGGGTGAAACTGGCGCAGGGAAGGAATTTTTGTTTAACAATTTATTTACCCAGCTCAATCAAATTTACCGAAAACTGCTCCCATCCCAAGGGACTCTCCCACTAAAAAAAACTAACATAGCTGCTTACAGTGGTGAACTAACTTACTCTGAACTGTTCGGCCATAAACGTGGTGCCTTTACCGGAGCACATAGTGATCGTCGGGGTATTTTTGAAGAAGCTCATGGCGGAGTCGTTTTTCTGGATGAGATTGGTGATGCCGACCCAAAAACTCAGGTTCAGCTATTACGTTTTCTCGACAGTGGTGAATTTGTCCGCCTGGGGGAAAATATCACCAGACACTCTCAAGTTTTGCTGGTTGCAGGAACAAACCGCGACCTGCGCCAGCTAATTGCCGCAGGGTCATTCCGAGAAGATCTTTACCATCGGCTCTCAGAACTGATCATTGAAGTTCCTTCACTCAACCAACGACGTGAGGATATCCCCGACTTGGCAGTCCACTTTCTCGGTCGGCTTTTTCAAGCTTACCGTCAACCAGAACAAGATCTGGAAGAAACTCCAAGACTCTCCCTAGAGGCGAAAAACCTACTCAAACGCCACCATTTCACCGGGAATATCAGAGAGCTGCGTAGCATCCTCCTCAGAGCAATGCTGTTTCGTCAAAGCAAAACAATTCACGCGAATGAAATTGAAAGAGCAATACAGCCACAAACCAGTAGCCACATCGACAAGTCAGAATCAGGGCGAATAATCCTTGCCGAACAACTTGCAGAGAATATCCTTAGAAGAATCCTGTCCGATCAACATGATTTCTGGGAAGCGGTTTATCAACCTTATGCAAAACAGGAATTAACTCGTGAAGTGGTAATAAAACTGGTTGAAAAGGCACGCTCTGAAGGAGCGACCAATATGCCCAAACTGGCACGACTGCTGCGAGCCTGCAATCCGGCAGATGATTCAGCTGAAGAGAAGAAAAATTTCTACCGCTTCAAAAATTTCCTCTATAAAACAGTTCGGATCAACTAAGACAAAGTCAGGCCGATGGAAGGTTACAAACCAGAGTTCTGCAGTTGGTGGTCGATAGCCTGACGATCAGCTTCGTTCCAAGGGCCAACCACAACCAATTTCATCCCCTGCGCGCAGAAGAATTCTCTGGCTGTTTGTTGTAGGTACTCTGGTGTTAATTGTTGTAGTTCTCGACAATCTTGTTCCAGAGTTCGGACATAATCGGCTTGCAATCCCCAACCATAACGAACGGCCATAGCCTCACTTTGGTCACGTGAAAATTCGAGATCAAACAGATAACTTTTGGTAACAGCAGCCAACTCCTCATTTGGAATTGGCTGATCACACAATTCAACCAGGATCTTGAATAGCTCGCTAACCGCTGGCTGCAAATTTTCCGGGGCAACCGACAAATCAATTGCCATATAGCCAGCATCATTCAGCAATGAGCAATTAGCCTCGACCGAATAAGTCAGGCCGAGTTCTTCACGTAAACGCAAAGAGAGTCGCGCTCCACCTCCCCAGGATAAAACCCGCCGTAACATACGCACTGCCAAGGTGCGCTCATCCTGTCGTCCTGGCAAGCGAAACGCCAGTTGCAAACCAATCTGCGAATCTGAATCCTGCACCCAACAGCTCTCCGGCATACATGTAGCTACCTCAGGGGCAGGTAAAGTCGGAGGAAAATCACCCGACAACCAGCTACCAAACTCCTGATCCACCAACTGACGGCAACGATCTCTGCCAATTGGACCACAAACACAAACTACTAAATTTTGTGGCAGATACCACGAACGATAATATGTCTCCAGTGTGGAGCGATCGATTCCGTACAGCGTTTCAGGTGAACCAATTAGCGATTCGCCAAGAGGATGATTCGGCCAGAGCAACCCAACCATCAGGTTGTCATGATTAATTTGAACCCCATCCTCATTGAAATCCTCACGCGCTTCTTCCAGGATAATTCGTCGTTCAGTATCGATGTCATTAAATTTCGGGCGC
>JADGEB010000002.1:37306-76360 GCA_016744595.1 Desulfuromusa sp. | reverse complement strand
TGCGAATGAAAACAAGTTGTTTCCATGTCAGTTGAAGCGTTAACCGAGCCACCGATTGCCTCAAAAGCACGTTCCAGCTCTGTGCTGGTGGCATATTCAGCAGTACCACGGAAAATCATATGTTCGAGGAAATGTGAAATTCCTGACTGTTCTGAGGTCTCACACCGTCCACCGACCGCCAGGGAACAAACCAGTTCAGCCGAATGTAAATGGGGCATGGGGACGGTCACCAAACGGACACCGTTGGCTAAAGTATCGACATAGTATTCTGACATAGCGAAAAACATATGAAGGGGCTACCAATACTTGATAGCCCCTTCACTCCATCCATATTCAGGTAAAGTTTCAGTCCCGCAACAACCGGGCAGCCTCTTTAGCATGATAGGTAATAATCAAATCAGCTCCCGCACGCTTCATTCCAAGCAGCGTTTCCATCATCACCCGATCACCATCAATCCAACCTTTTTCTGCAGCTGCCTTGACCATGCTGTATTCACCGGAGACATTATAAGCGACCAGAGGCAGATCAAAATTATCCTTGAGCTCACGCAAGACGTCCAGATAGGCCAGAACCGGTTTTACCATCAAAAAATCGGCCGATTCAGCAACGTCCTGATTAGCTTCGCGGAGTGCTTCCAAACGATTTGCCGGATCCATCTGATAACTGCGCCTGTCACCAAATTCCGGTGTGCTTTCTGCCGCCTCACGGAAAGGGCCATAATAAGCACTGGCATATTTAACCGCATAGCTCATCACCGGGATATGCTCAAAACCATTTTCATCCAAAATGTCCCGAATTGCCGCTACCCGACCATCCATCATATCTGAAGGAGCAACGATATCGGCACCAGCCTGGGCGTGAGAAAGGGCTTCAGCAGCCAACAATTCCAAAGTCGAGTCGTTATCGACGTCACCGTCTTTGATGATTCCACAGTGTCCATGATCGGTATATTCACACATACAGACATCGGTAATGACTGTCAGTTCTGGAACATTTTCTTTAATTGCACGGATGGTGTTCTGAATAATGCCAGTGGTGCAATAGGCGTCACTACCAACAGCATCCTTTTCTTCTGGAATACCAAACAGAACCACTGCTGGAATGCCAAGCTCGTACACTTCCTTCGCTTCAGCAACGATATGATCAATCGACTGTTGATAAATACCCGGCATTGAACTGATCTCTTTTTTGATGTTGTCACCAAAAGCACTGAACATCGGGTAGATCATATCATCAACACGTAGATGCGTTTCACGCACCATGCGGCGGATATTTTGATTTCGGCGTAAACGGCGAGGGCGATAACTGGGAAAGTACATGGGCAACTCCTGCTCATCACGTAGGGGCGAACCTCTGTGTTCGCCCAGCTTTTTCGGAAAAAGGGCAGACACAGAGGTTCGCCCCTACCATTTATTCGGTATAATATTCAACCATTGCTTGAAGAAGGGAACCCAAAGTCCATCGTTCCGGCTCTAGCGCAACGTCAAATCCATAATTGCGGATAGTTTCTGAAGTCTGCGGACCGATAGAGAAAAACTTAGTTTCACCTTGCAGTTTCTGCAAGTCAACACCAAACATCGCGAACAGATTGTTAAAGGTTGATGAAGAACTGAAGCAGACAGCGTCGATATCGCCAGCACTGAGAAGGTTGCGAATTTTTGCCTCACTTCCTTCCGGCATGACCGTGCGATAAGCAACCGGTGCAACAACTTCTGCTCCAGCACCCTGCAAGCTGTCGATAATCAGAGAGCGGGCAATCTCTGCTCGTGGATAGAGGATTTTTTTTCCCTTGACCCCGTACTTCAACAACTCTGCAACCACCCCTTCAGCACGATGATCCGCAGGAATCAAATCAGGATGGATACAATTTTCTTCAATTGCCTGAGCCGTTTTAGGCCCAACGGCAACCACCAGTATATCGGTCAACGTTCCATAATACTGATTTGTTTCTTGCAACCGCTCAAAAAAAGCCTCAACCCCATTGACCGAAGTAAGAATCAAAATATCGAAATCTTCCAAGTCCCGCATGACGAAATCAAGCGGAGCCCAGCTTTCCGGAGGAGTAATTTCAATTGTTGGAACACAAATAGCTGAGGCACCCTGCTGTTCAAGCAATGATACAAAATCAGCCGCTTGAGCCTTTGGCCGGGTCACCAAAAAACGTTTACCCGCCAAGGGCAACTTCACAGTCAAAATCAATCCCCATCAGTATTGAAAGTTTCGCAACCATAAACCTCATTAAGGATTTCAGCAGCACCTTGAGACAACATTCTTTTTGCCATAGCGATTCCAGTTTCAACCGCCTGATCAACATGACAAGTCATTGTTTCTTTCAGCATTTTTTGGCCAAGAACATCAGACACCAACCCGGTTAATTCTAACTGATCACCAGTCACCGTTCCAAATGCCGCAATCGGAACCTGACAACCACCCTCAAGGGTTGCCAGAACTGCACGTTCTGCCGTAACGGCATAAGAAGTCGGAGGATGATTAAAAAAATCAATTAGTTCGTTAGTGACATTGTCATCTAGACGACTCTCCAAACCTAAAGCTCCCTGCCCAATCGCTGGAAGGCAGATTTTGGGGTCAAAATATTCGCCGATCTGCTCGGCGAATCCGAGCCGATGCATCCCGGCAGCCGCAAGGACAACAGCATCCAGATTGTCTTCTTTAAGCTTCGTGATCCGGGTCTGAACATTGCCACGAATATCGACCATTTCCAGATCAGGACGTAGATTCAACAACTGTGCTTTGCGTCGTAAAGAAGATGTACCAATCCGACCCTTTTGACAGATTTCAGTAAAACTCTGATAACCCTCTTTCAAAACGACGATATCACGTGGATCTTCCCGCTCAGTAATGCATCGTAAGCCGGTTCCTTCAGGAAAAAAAGTTGGAACATCTTTCATCGAGTGTACTGCAATATCAACTTCATTTCGCAGCATCGCTTCCTGAATTTCCTTAACGAAAAGTCCTTTTCCCCCAACCATTGCCAGTGGCACATCAAGAATCTTATCCCCTTGCGTTTTGATTTTAGTCAGTGAGACCTCCAAATCGGGATAACGCTTTTCCAGTTCATCCTTCACCCAGTTAGCCTGCCAAAGAGCCAAAGCACTGGCACGAGTGCCGATTCTCAAGGTACGGGTCGCCATAAAATCTCCTTTAAATATCACTACAGTCGTTTAATTTATCTGATTTTTGATCAACGGGATCGGGCAGATCAAACAAGGTGCGCACAGCGTCAATATAAAGACTGCCATCACCGTTGTTATTTGCCTGTTTCAAAACATAGGTCGGTTGATGTAGAATTTTATTCACAAGAGCACAGGTCATCGACTCAATCGCCTTACGTTCTTTGTCACTTAATCCATTTAAGCTAGACAGGGTTTTCTGTACTTCAGCACAGCGAACCTTTTCTAACTGCTGTCGTAAAGCAACAATTGTCGGCTTTACTTCAAGGGCTGCCAGCCAGGTCTGGAACTGATTAACTTCATCAGCGATAATGAGTTCAGCTTTGGCAGCCTCTTTCTGCCGCTCCTTCACATTTGCCTGAACCACACCCTGTAAATCATCGACATCATAGAGATAGATACTATCCAGCTTATTTGCCGCAGGATCAATATCACGCGGCACAGCAATGTCGATCAGGAACATCGGCTTATAACGCCTTTCTTTACACACCTGCTTGAGTTTTTTTGCATCCAAAACATAATCGGGAGCGCCGGTTGAGGAGAGGACAATATCGACCCGATGTAATTGCTCTCGAAAATTGTCAAAGCTTACCGCAACCCCATCAAACTCTTCAGCAAGTTTTTCTGCCCGACTGAAAGTTCGATTTGTTACCAGAACTTTAGAAACACCATTATTAACAAAATGTTTCGCCGCCAGTTCGCACATTTCACCAGCACCGATCAACATAACGGTTTTGTTTTCGAGAGAATCAAAAATTTTTCGGGCAAGTTCAACTGCAGCAAAAGAAACTGAGACGGCATTACTGGCAATAGCAGTTTCAGTACGTACCCGCTTTGCCACAGAAAAAGCCTTATTCAAGAAACGATTCAGAATTAAACCGACAGTTTTATACTCACAGGCATAGCCGTAAGCGGTCTTAATCTGACCAAGAATCTGTGGTTCACCGACCATCATCGAATCAAGACTGGCAGCAACTCGCAAAACATGCTGAATAGCGTCTTTGCCTTCAAAATCGTAGAGATGATCCTGCAGTGTCTCCATCTCTAAATTATGAAAATCAGCCATAAACTGTTTCATTTCAATGACTGCAGCAACCGGCTGCCGACTGATCGCATAGAGTTCAACCCTGTTACAAGTTGAAACGATAACTGCTTCAATAACCGAGGGAAGTTCCAACATTTGCTGTAGAGGAGCTTCCATGGCAGTTGTCGGAAAAGCAACTATTTCGCGTATTTCTACCGGGGCAGTCTTATGACTTAGCCCCACGATAACGATATTCATATATATTCGCTCGTCAGACCTTCATCATAGAAAGGCAAATGCCTCAAAGGTATGATAACCGCCAAGCAGCAGATTTACCCCGAGGAAAGTAAATAGTAGGAACATAAATGCAATAATAGAAAAAATTGCCGCTTTACGTCCGCGCCAGCCGATTGTCAGACGTCCATGCAGCAACGCCGCATACAAAAACCAGGTCAATAGAGCCCAGGTTTCCTTAGGATCCCAATGCCAGTAAGTTCCCCATGCGGTATTGGCCCAGAAAGCTCCGCTGATAATCCCCAAAGTCATCAATGGAAAACCAACACTTAGGCAGGTGTAGTTGACTTTATCCAAAACATCTAACGACGGAAGTAGTTGATAGATTCCAGTAAAACGCTTACTTTTCAGCATCCGGTTTTGGATTAAGTACATCACCCCGGCGCCAAAAGAGAGTGCAAAAGCAGCGTTGCCCAAAAAGGCAAATGTTATGTGAACGGGGAAAAGCCAGCTTCTTAAAACTGGATTGAGTTGCACAACAACATCTGGACTCAAGGCACTAGCGACCATCAATAGAAAAGCCAAAGGTGCCGCAAAAGCTCCCATCGCAGACAGGCGAAAACGTAGATCCAGCAATAGAAAAAGTAAAACCAGACACCAGGCAAAAAAAGCGAGAGATTCGTGCAAACTCGTGACCGGAGTTCCTCCTGCTGTCGAATGGCGCACACCAAAACAAGCAGCATGTATCACAATTCCTGCCAGCAAAGCCCAACGCCCCATACTACTGGTCTGCTGCCGTTTAGTTACCATCGCAACAAGATAAAGAATGCTTGCAATAAGATAGATTACGGTTGTGATGCTGAATAACAGGCTCATTGTTCCCATGGCATCCCTTCTAGCGATTCATCTGTCGTCAATTTTACCGATCCAACTTTACTTTACCAAAACAATTGATTGTATTTTTCACGACTGCATCAGTCAACTATTATTACGATTTCCACTTGTATTAAGCAGTTATCCATCAACATCCAAAAAGTTCAGCTTCAACCAGTTCACACAGCAGATGTCCAGCAAACTGAGCTAGTTCCAATTGCCGCGGAGTGGAACTCGTAGCCAAATTGAGACAGATGTCGATATCATCACACTGGAGAGGATCTTTCAAGCAGTCATAAGAAATTAAAGCAATCGACTGTTCATTCTCCACAACTTCATCACGTAAGTTTTTTAATGATTTGGATACTGAGCCATCATTAAATAACAGAAGAAGATGTTGCTGAGTATTTAAAGCACGATAATGGCGGACAAGATGGTGTTCAGCTTGCCCCTCTGCAAACATCCGACTATTTAAAATAGGATCACTGCCAAGACATATTGCCGGCAAAACAGGACGATCAAAGCTAAGTCGAAAAGAAAACTGGCTGGCCAATTGCTGAGCCACCGGCTGTAACGAACCATTGCCAGCAACCAAAAGATGCCCCCCTTCGGTAAAAAGAGCCCCTAGCTGTTTAGCCAACCGGGTCATCTCACTAGCTTGTTCATGGCAGAACTGTTCAAACAACCTAACGGTTTGGCTACAAGTCGCAGATATTTTCTGGTTCATTTCCATCTCCATCGGCACTTTGAACGGGAAAGTTCTTCCTCCATCAGCATCGGCATAATATGGAGCCACTCCACCACTGTCAAGCAAGACAAGCTCCGAGGTAAATCGATTACGACTTGATTTTCCCAAAAAATTCTATATATTTAAAATCGAATGTTTTCTAAACGTGTCTGAATCACAGATTTGATAGACAAAATAAGGATAAGGAGAAACTGATGGCTAGTGACAAAGTTCTTGAATTTACCGATGCACAATTTGATGCTGACGTTCTAAAATCTGAAACCCCAGTTCTGGTTGATTTTTGGGCAACATGGTGTGCTCCCTGCAAAGCAATTGCTCCAGTACTTGATCAGCTTGCTGATGACTATGATGGAAAAATCAAAATTGGCAAGGTCAATGTTGATGAAAACCCAGCGACACCTGGTCAATATGGCGTACGTGGTATTCCAACCATGATTCTCTTCAAGGGTGGAGAAATCGTTGATCAACTGGTTGGTGCTGTACCAAAAAAACAAATAGAAGCTTTGCTAGAAAAAGCTTTGTAGTTCAATCACAACAACAGGCTCCTTCCGGGGTCTGTTGTTGTGTCAGTCTTCAATTTCATCCAGCCAGGAATTTATTTTCTTTTCATCGTCTCCTGAAATCTTCAGTCCAACCATTTCTGTCAATAACTGCTGCTTCCCCTCACGAGCCTTTTGCTTTCTATCGTCCGCTTTTTGGATAATCTCTCGAGAATTGTAACTCCACCTTCGGGTTGCATTGCTTTTCTCCTGTACCGCCTGTTGGTATTGCCCTGCTAATTGTTCAGCCTGTAACAATAACTTTTCAACCCGCATTTGTTTTTGCATCAATTCACGTTCAGCATCACGAACCGTTTGCTGGAACTCTTTCTCAGCCCCTCGAGAAACGTCCTGAGCAGGAACATAATTTAAGTTATCGGGATCATCCGGGTCAACCTCTTGTGCCTGACCACGACATTCAGCAGGAAGTGTTTGTAAATTATCGGTCATAAACAGTCGTCCCTGCTTGTCACGACAAGAATAAGTCGTTGCGTGAACCGTTATACTAAAAAAGGCAACAAGCAACATTAGAGAAAAAATCTTTTGCATCAGCTCCTCCCTAAAAATTTCGAAGGCTATCAAGCAGAATAGTAACCGGCCCGTCATTAACCAGATCAACCAACATATCTGCGCGAAATTTACCAGTCTGAACCTTGATTCTTCGTTGTCTCAGCTGATCAACAAAGTAATCACAGAGGGGTTCAGCCAATTCTGGCGGTGCCGCTGCAGAAAACCCCGGTCGACGTCCTTTGCGACAATCTGCCAGTAAAGTAAATTGTGAGACAACCAGCACCTCGGCGGCACAATCGAGAACTGATAGATTCATTTTTCCTGCAGCATCCTCGAATATTCTTAAACCAGCCGTTTTCTCTGCCAAATATTCTGCAGCCTTTTCTTTATCACCATTTTCAACTCCCAGCAAAACCAGCAAACCAGAACCAATAGTGGCAATCTGCGTACCGCCCACAACGACTCCAGCACGACTAACTCGTTGAATGACCGCACGCATTTCAGGCTACCTCCAGCCATTCATCGAGCAATCTTCCGATGTCTGCCGATCGTTCCAACTGTGCATCAACATAGCTGTATTCCTGTCTTTCAGTTGACACTTCTCCCACTAGAACCGTTTTCATACCAAATTGCTTCGCTGTCTGTAAGTTTTGCAGCTGATCCTCTACCATGATGCATTGCTCTCCAGACAATGCCAATTGTTCCAGAACCTGCTGATAGGGGGCAGGATTTGGTTTCGGTTGGTAATCGGCGATCCTGATATCAAATACATCGGCAAACAAACCATCCAATCCAAGAGCTGTCACCACACGGTCAACATGACAACGAGATCCATTGGTAAAAACATAGCTGGATAGCGGAAGATTATTCAATGTTTCTTTCAGATCATTATCAACGGAAATCCGACTGCTAACATCAACCGCATGGACATAATCAAGATAATCCTCAGGATCAACGATATGGTGACGAATCAACCCTTGCAGGGTCGTACCGTAATCTTTCCAGTAACGACGCCTTAACCCATCAACAGCAGCTGGTTCGATAGCAACAACATCCTCCATATAGCGATTGATGCGAACATCGATCAATGAGAAAAGATCACACTCAGTTGAGTAGAGGGTGTTATCCAAATCGAAAAGAACTGCTTTCATATAGATATCTCTCCAAAAGCCTGCTGACCTTACTGTAAAGCCAAACATACTTCTATTTGGGATTGAAATTACCGCTAAAAACTTCTACAGCAGGACCAGTCATCATCACGGATCCACCCTCTGACCATTCCAATTCAAGATCCCCACCACGCAGATGGTTGATAATTTTTCGCTCCGTGCGTCCTGTTAACACTCCGGCAACTGCCACCGCCGAGGCACCAGTTCCACAGGCTAAAGTTTCTCCAGCACCTCGTTCCCAAGTCCGCTGAACAACCTCCGTTGAGCTCACAACTTGAACAAACTCAACATTGATCCGCCGGGGGAACAAAGAGTGATTTTCAATCAGTGCACCGATCTCGGCTACGGGAAATGATTCGACATCGGCAACATAGATGACTGCATGTGGATTTCCCATGGAGACGCAGGTCAGTTCAAACTGCTGACCAGCGACATCTAACGGAACTGAAACAGCTTGATCATCAGCATGACCGAGCATGGGCAAATTTCCACGTGTTAGCTTAGGTTCGCCCATATCAACCTGCACCCGTGCAACCAACCCAGAATCGCCAAGAAACATTTTCAGAGGAAGAATGCCATTCCCCGTTTCTACTTCAAGTTCCTTTTTTTTGACCAAGCCGTGGTCGAAAGAAAACTTGGCAACACAACGAATGCCATTACCACACATCTCTGATTCGCTACCATCCGGATTAAACATTCGCATGCGGATATCAGCAACTTCAGAGGGAAGAATCAAGATTAAACCGTCTGAACCAATCCCGAACTGCCGGTTACTCACCTGTTGTGCTAATGCGACTGGATCTGAAATCGGCTCATCAAAGCCGTTGATATAGACGTAATCATTTCCTGCCCCATGCATTTTAGTGAATTTCATCATTTTCTCCAAACAGCGGTTGTTATAGCAGCATAGTAACCATTATAATCGAAGTAGAATAAATGGTCTCAACTATTTAACTTTTGTCTACACATTTCTAACAAGGATTGTACTATGTCCATACTACAAATTGTCCAAATTCCTGCCAGCGAGATGGATAACTTTGCATATTTGGTTTATTGCCCTGAAACACGGCAAGGTGCAGCAATCGACCCATCAATGCGCCCAGAACTGCTGCTTAAGAAAGTGGTTAAATTTGGTTTAAAGCTGGAATTATTACTGAATACCCACGGACATCAGGATCACATCGCTGGCAACACACTGATCATTGAGCGTGCTGGTGCAAAACTTGCGGCACATCCGATTGACGTACCAAATCCAGATATTTCACTTACGGAAGGTTCCACACTTGAGTTGGGGAATGGGATAATTGAAGTCATGCATACCCCCGGTCATACTCCAGGATCAGTGGTTTTCAATATCGGCAAACAAATCATCACTGGAGATACTTTATTTGTCAGCCGCTGTGGACGTGCGGATCTTCCTGGCAGTGATGCAACAGCACTCTACGAAAGTCTACAACGACTGAAAACCCTACCAGAAGAAACTCTTATTTATCCCGGGCATGATTATGGCCCAACAAAGACTTCGACAATCGGCTGGGAGTTGAAAAATAATGATTTTCTGAAATGTCCAAATCTGCGGAGTTTTATTAAATTACGGCTGGGAACCTAATTGATTTTCAGCTACGTCACATCTCTTCAGGGCAAACTATTGCGCAAAGCGACTACTCGCGTTCCTGCCAGACGGTCATTCCACCCACGTCGTTCAGAATTGGATAAGATCGCTAGATAGCCCAATCCAGCAGGTAACAATTGTAATAATCCGCCGACACTGCGTAAAAAAGCCTGGGCAAAAGCTAAAGGCTCTCCTTCAGTTGTTTCTACCCGCACTCCTGTCAACATCTTCCCCAGTGTTTGTCCAGCCAAAAAATGAAACAGAGTAAAATAACCAAAAGCCAAAAAGAAAAGAACCAGAAAATAGGGAATCGACAGATCAATCAAGGTTTCAAGTGAAGGCAACAGCCTAGTTTCGCCAGTAGACATAGCAGCTTCTGCAGCGACGACAAAACTGATCCCAACAATGGTAAGAATAACTAGATCAAAAACAAAAGCCCCGATACAGTTTCCAAACGAGGGAATAGAAGAAACACGATCAGAAATTTCTTCGACCACAGGATCCAAAACAACCGATGACGGTACATGAGGCGCTGTGATCACTTCAACATTAAGAGGGCTCGGTGGTACAGTAACCGTTTCTATATCAGAAACTGGCTCCAGCTTTTCAACTGGCTCCGGCTTTTCAACTGGCTCCGGCTCAAAAACATAATGTTCCAGAGGTTCTTCTGTCGCTACATGATCCACACCTGCCGGAAACAAGTCATCTGTTTCTTCAACAACCGCAGAAAATGCAGCCGGTTCTTCAAAATAACTCGGGCTGACTTCCGGAGCCCCCACAACTTGTGGAGACTCCGGTAAGTCAAAAGGGCGGTTGGGGTCCTCCTCAGACCCTGAGCTGTCAGACTCATTCGCTGAGTCGGGTTCATCATCGAAAGAAAAATCATCGTCAGCAACAGAATCACTTGTCTCATCCACCGGATCAAAGCCGAAATCATCCTCAAGATCAGCTTCTTCATCGGGAAGATCAAAAGAAAAATCATCGTCAGACTCAGTTTCAGAATCAGCTGCGGTCTCTTTGGGGGCTTCAATCGTTTCTTCAATATCCTCATCTTCTGGAGCCTCTTCAAACAGCTCGTCAAAAGAGAGATCATCGTCTTCAGCACTATCCCCCATAAAGTCAAAACCGAAATCATCACCATCGGCTCCGCTTGCTTCAGGTTCAGTATCTGTCACACTCACTGCTGCTGCCGTGGCTGCTACAGCTACTCCCGTAGCAACTGACACCGCAGCATCCGCAGCCACACTGTCAAATTCTTCTTCCTCAGCTACAGCACCTGGATTCATCTGACCAGGAAACAGAACACTTTTAATTCCAAAGTTCTGCTTAAACTCAACCAAATCTTTACCGCATTTTTTACAGCTGTCGAGATGGTCAAAACTGTTGTAGCCACACTTGGGACATCTCATGACTCTTCCTTTCTTTTATACATAGTAACTTAACCATGCTGGCCTGAAGCCAAATCCCCATAAAGATATTGTAAAATCGTCATTATCGCAAGCCCTGCTGTTTCAGTACGTAAAATTCTGGGCCCCAAACTCACAGCTTGATACCCCTCAACCTTAGCTTGATTTGCTTCCTGTTGACTGATTCCCCCCTCGGGGCCAACCACCACTGCAATTCGTTGTGGCAACACTTGAGGCAATACTTGAGGCAATACTTGAGGCAATACTTCTTCCAGAGGCTTTGCACTCTCCTCCCAAAGTAATAATTTCAGATCAGCATCGACTGTCGATAAAACACCTGTCAATGAGGTAGATATCTCCAGCTGAGGCAAATGGTATTGCCTGCTTTGTCTGGCTGCTTCTTGAATAATTTTCCGCCAGCGTTCCAGTTTTTGCTGTTTTCGATTAGACTTCAGCAGCCCGACACTCCGTTCCATTGGAGCCAGACAAAATTCATTAACACCAAGTTCAGTGCCTTTTTGCAAGATCAACTCCAGCTTATCCCCCTTCGGTAATCCTTGGATCAATACCAGAGAACAAAGAGGTGGCGGGTAATTAATCACATCCAGAAGTTCAACTTCTGAATTTTCTTTTAAAACCACTGTAGCAACTTGCCCGACACCATTAAACAGTTGAACTTTATCACCGAGCTGTAAACGTAGAACTGTTTGTAAATGCTTTATTAACTCATCAGGCAAATGGATGGTCATGCCGCTACACAAGTTCGGCTCAGAATAAAAGAAACAACGCATCTTGCATTACCGCCGCAACAACAGGCAAACCCATTCATCTTGATACCTGCTGGGGGAAAAATCTAATAGGAGATCGGCAAAACCATCCCGAACCAAAGCTTCTTTTTCTTTAAGAATCCCGGACAACACCAACCATCCCCCTGGACGTAAATGTTCCATAAACGCATGCCTGAGACGGATATTTTCCTCTGCAAGGATATTAGCAACGATCAAATCGTACCGGCCAGAGAGGTCTTCCAGTGAGTGCTCGCTGAGCTCTATTTGTTCACTATAGTGATTCTTTTTGATATTCTCACGAGCGACAGCACAAGCAACCGGATCAATATCATTCGCAACAATTTGCTGACAACCAAGAGCAGCTGCGCCTAATGCCAGAATTCCAGATCCAGTTCCGACGTCAAGCATATTCAATGGAGGATCAGGACGATCCAGCAGTTCTGCAATCACCTCTAGACACAGCTGTGTGGTCTCATGAGTTCCAGTACCAAAAGCCATTCCTGGGTCAATCTCGATAACGACCTCTCCCTCCCGAGGAATATACTCTTCCCAGCTGGGGCGGATAACCAATTTTTTACCAACATGAAAAGCTGAAAAATTCTGTTTCCAGTCCTCAGCCCAATCTTCCATTCGAACTGAAGCCCCAAGATTGACGCATATCTGATTTTTGAGTAGCGGAATTTCACCAAAAGTACCCTCCAAATCAGAGATGAGTAATTGAGGATCAGACACTTCATCAAAGTAGGCTTTCAAAATATAATCTGCTAAGAAATCCAAGCTATCGTCCGGGGCAACAAAAGTGTCCAATGCCCGTTCCTCAACAACCGTTCCAGAGCAACCACAATCAGCCAGAATGGCGCTGATCAAGTCAACAAATTCACCCTTAGCTTTGACTTCTATGACAATCCACTCATTTTTCATGATTACTAATTAACAGAATCTATCACTCAAAAGCAATAGAGAATCTTAAGAATCAACCTTTTCAGTAGAAAAAACAGGTTTATACTGAAACCAGAAATTGGCCTATGCTGGAATACAATAAAATATTAACAAACCAATTCTCCAAAAAAAATAATTAAAGAAAAATTATTATTCCTCTTGCACAGTCGCTTGCTCTCTGTTAGAGTTGCTAAAAATTTTCATGAGCTATCACTATTAATAGCACATGTAATTGATTGCTCTTTCTTATATATTTATAGATATATAGCGGCCTTAGGGTCGATTAAATTTAAAAGTGACGTGCTGACAATTATTTTCCCATAATAAGTCAGGAAAATTTGGATCCTGGCAACAAAAGAACAAAGGAGACACACAATGCACATCCTGGTTGTTGAAGACGAAAAAAAAGTAGCCAGTTTCATTAAACGCGGTTTGGAAGAAGAAGAGTTTACGGTTGATGTCGCCTACGATGGGGAAGATGGCGTGAAAATGGCTGAAAGCTCAACCTACGACTTAATCTTGATGGATGTGATGCTTCCAAAAAAAGATGGATTAAGCGCGATCCAGGAACTTCGCAACAAAAGCATTTCAACTCCCATCCTATGCCTAACAGCAAAGGATACGGTTGAAGATATTGTTTCTGGTCTCGACATTGGTAGTGATGACTACCTAACCAAGCCATTTGCTTTTGCAGAATTGATCGCCCGGGTTAGAGCCCTGATCCGTCGTGGTTCTCAAGACCGCGGTGCAGAACTTTATTTTGCTGACCTACGTTTAGATCCAGTTGGACATAAAGTATGGCGTGACAACAAAGAAATTGACCTGACATCAAAAGAATACGCCCTGTTGGAATATTTTATGCGCAGCCCAAATCAGGTTCTTACCAGAACTATGATCGCTGAACATGTCTGGGATTATACTTTCGACTCATTCACCAACATTATTGATGTTTATGTCAATTACCTGCGGAAAAAAATCGATCGTGACTTTGATAAAAAGCTGATCCACACTGTTCGTGGTGTTGGATATGTTCTGAAGGAGTCAGATTAATTGTTCCATAGTCCTCAGCTAAAAAACCGCCTCCCCTCTTGGAGCCTATTATTTTTGGCATTGGTTCTGAGTGGGGGCGTTTTTTTTTGGCACACAACTCGACAGCAGCAACTCATTGATCAACTTGACCAGCAACTACTGTCAACCGCGCTAAATATAGCCTTTTTCTACAACAATTCCCCCGACAAAACCTCAGCGCAGAAGTCTTTATGTGAAAACCTGTCAGGGTTTTCTGCATTATCTACTTCCATTCTGGATATAACGATCTATTCTTCTCAAGGGAAAATGCTCTGCTTTTCTGGCAATAACCAAGAGCCATTGCAGAAGAAAATGCTGTTGAGACAAGCAACCTACGTAGAAACTTCCCCAGATTCTCAAGGCTACCTACGCACGTTAATTTATCCTATAAAACAAAATGAGACACCCTTACTTTATCTCTCCATCAGCAATGACTTAACAGCACTAAAAAAAGACGCATCCAGCTTCTCGTTGATACTGCTTCTACTAGGAATTATCACGCTGACCGTATTTGCTACGCTACAGCGCAAACTGGGAAGCCAAAACTTCGTAGCAATCAGACAGCTAACCCTTCTCATGGACAAAACTAATACAGAGATGCGCCCATCAACATTTCAAGTTTCAGAGACAGTTGGCCCCGAAGTACGCAAACTGGCCAGCAGCTATAATGAGATGATGACGCGCAGAGCAAACAACCTGCGTCGTGCCCGGCAATTTACTGCAGACGTTACACATGAATTACGAACTCCACTGACTATTCTGCGAGGGGAAACTGAGCTTGCTCTAAGAAATGGCAGAGAACAGGATCAACTCCGGCAGGTATTGGTATCAAACTTAGAAGAAATCAGCCGCATGAGCTACTTGATCGAAGACTTGTTGTTGCTTTCTAAGGGTGATTTAGGTGAGATTCCACTCAAAATGGAAACTCAACATCTAAATGAATTGATCGGTGAGCTACACCATCAAGCCCAACTCCTGGCAACAGCCAAAAATATCAAGGTAGAACTGCACTGCCCACAAGAACAAATTCTCCTCCAAGCTGATAGTTTACGCTTACGCCAGGTTTTTTTGAATCTTCTGACAAATGCGATAAAATATACACCGGAGAACGGTACGGTTACGATTGCACTGTCTGTAGATGAAAAAAATGTTGCAACAACCATTACCGATACTGGTATCGGCATGGACAGCGATCATCTCGAATCAATTTTTGACCGTTTTTACCGGGTCAATAAAACCGGCAACCGCAACGATGGCGGATCGGGACTAGGGCTAGCAATCGTAAAGTGGATTGTGGACGCTCATCACGGGTCGATTAAAGTTAGTTCGACTCCTAGAGAGGGGAGCAAATTCACTGTTCTCTTCCCCCTATCACAGTGATGATCCGAAGCTGAAACACTCACTGCTTCTGATGAAAGCTAAGCCCGCGTTCCCAGAAAAACAGTTAAGTATTTTTTATTGTTTTTTTGTTCCCTTTTTGAGCAGAGTTCTGTATAACTTTTGAAAAGAGACCTTCTTGAAGGTTTCATGCCCCGAAGACCTACCCCCCCTCCAGGTCTTCGGGGCTTTTTTTGTCCAATCTTTCAGGTTCGATGACACCTCCCCCCTATTAATCACAATTCTTCCTGCTATAATCGATAAGAGTTAAAAATATCAGGAGGTTATATTTATGCAATTTCGCCCCCGTGCCGTTTATCTTACAGATTCTTTTATGCTCCCGGTAGGAAAATACAACGGAAAGCATCGCCCTGAAATGAGTTTTCTGGAACTCGTCGACTCTCTCCAGCCGCTACTGGAAAATGCCCCAATCAACAAAGAAGCAATAGGTTGCGTCGTTGTCGGCAGTCAGAATCCATTCGCCTTTTCAGGCATTGATAATGTTGCAGCGAAAGTCAGCGGCCGATTAGGAATCAGTGGGGCAAAATCGTTGTTGGTCGACACAGCTTCCTCTTCAGGTGCCAGTGCGTTTGAAGCTGCCTACATGGAAGTTGCGTCGGGACAACACGATCAGGTTCTGGCCATCGGGATTCAGAAGATGAGTGCGATAAAAACCGCTGAGGCAACCAAAATTATTGCCGGAGTTATTGATCGAGAAGAGGCTGAATACGGTTTAACCATGCCGGCATGCGGGGCTCTGGTTGCACAGTCCCTGATGGAGGAATTCCACCTTAACCGCAAGCAATGGATCAAATTTTCTGCCCACCTAACGGAACGTGCGCAATCTCATGCCGCCCGCAATCCAGACGCCCACCTCAACTATGAAATTCCAGTGGAACAATATTATTCTGATATGGAAAAAGGCAAAAACTACCTCTATTACGATCCCCTTTATTTTTATGATTTTTGTCCCATGTCAGACGGTATCGCCGCCTGCTTGCTCTCTGCCGATTCAAGTCCAGTTCGAGTCTCTGGTGTCGGATCGGGAACCGATATCCCAACGATTGCGGATCGTCTGACCTTAACCAGTTTCCCCGCAACTAAAATTGCCTTGGGACAAGCTCTCGGGATGGCTGGGCTGACAAACCTTCACGAACTTGAAGGTTCGATCCATATCAACATGCATGATCCCTTTAATGGTTTCGGACCAATCAATCTAGTCGACTTGGGAGTTATCCCCCGAGAAAAACTTCTTGACGCTTTACTGGATGATGATTTAACCGGACCGAATGGACGATTTCCAACTAATCTAACCGGCGGGCTCAAAGGGCGCGGCCACCCACTTGGAGCCACCGGGATGGTTCAAATTGTCGAAAACCATCAAATGCTCATAAATGGAACCTTCCAATCTGCTCTGTCTCATTCCATTGGAGGGCCTATCAACAATAACGTGGTCGTTCTTCTGGAAACCGAAAAACATCTACTGCAACGCGATGCAACCCCCTACCATCCAGCAGAAAGACCCTCTCTCGGGAAACTGAAGCCGGCGGGAATCCACTTGGAGACAATCCTCGGAAAAGATCTCAAATGCAGCGCCAAACTATTGGCAAAAACCTCTAGATTTGATTATCGCACCGGGAATCCAGAAAAAACACTGCTACTCTTCTCAAAAAAACATAAGGGAGAAAGATATCGCTTTCTGATTGGAGTCGACTCCAGTGCCGCAGAACCATTGGATGAGTTGAATGCAGGAGACAGGATCCAGCTACAAAAAGTTAATGGGGAACTCCGTGTTAACGACGTACCAATTCGTCATTTCTACAAAAAGACGATTGAGGGAATGGTTGAAATGGCCGACACAGCTATCCGTCATCTACGCCGCAAAAAGTAATGAACTGCGCATCTGCACAGTGCAAGGGAATAACTGACGTGTTAGGGTCATTTTTTGATCTAATCCGAGGTTAACCTGATGCGTATAACTGTAAAACAACAAGTACTTCTAGCTCCAGCAACCATTCTAATCCTGTTGATTCTGTTGCTTGTCTTTATGCAATATACCTACTGGGACTTATCTAGCAAACGTCGGGAAGCTAAGGCCATTGGTACAACATTTATTTCTGTGGCCGAGGCGGATATGGCTGCCAGGCGCCTGCATGTTCTGCTTAGAACTATGCAGCATACCGGTATGGGCTCCCCTGAAGATATGGCTTTGGTCGCAGATCTGTACGAACGAATGCTCACATCCGTTAATCGCATCAAGCCCTTCGGGCCACTTGAAGGATCAGGGCACGTTTCTCACCTAGTCGAACTTGCGGAAAATCTCAACCCCGCCGACAGCCCCGAAATTGAAAAAACTGCCGAATCATTTGCTCGCTTCAGAGCAGAGCTATCAGCACTATCCAACATCACCCAGATCTATCGCAACCAATCACGTATGGCACAAGATCAGGATGTCAACCAACTGGTTGAAAGAACAGCGACAGTCTCTATGGCTGTTCTGGTATTGGCGATTCTGCTCGGGCTACTTATCTCTATCTATTTCAGTCGACGGATTCTTAACCGGGTGCAGCTGCTTTCCAGTAACGCCGTACGTATTGCCGATGGCAAACTAGAACTACCTCCGGCACCAGACCATATTCATGATGAACTGGACACGTTGGCAGTATCAATCAACCGTATGACCAAACGCCTGATCAGGGTTGTTAGCACAGAAAAACTCCTTGAAGGGGCCGAAGAAGAGCGCCGCAGGATTGCCATGGATCTACATGATCAATCACTTTCTGATCTGTCTACCATTCTGCGTGGATTACAGAACTTGTCGAATGATTTGATCGACGAAGCAAAGCAGCAAAAAACCGAAAAATTGGAACAGGATCTCGAACGAGCGATTACCAACCTGCGTGATATCATGAACAATCTGCACCCGCAGACTCTTGATATTCTCGGCCTGGGAGCAGCCATTGAAGCCCATCTGGAACATCATTGTTGCACAGATGACCTCCCCGAATATCACCTCTATATTGATCCAGAGGTAAATAAATTAAACTTTGACCGGGTAAAACAATTGGCTCTCTATCGAATTGCCGTTGAAGCCATTCAAAATGTTATTAAACATGCCGCTGCTAGTCGTTACGAAATCAATCTGGAGATACGTGAAAACACTTTAATTCTATCAGTTGAAGACAACGGCAAAGGGATTCTTGATGAAAACATTCGGATCAATGGTCGTGGCTTGAACAATATACGTGAACGAGCTAGAGCCATCTCTGCAGAAGTCGATTGGAAAGCATCACGTTTTTCCAGCGGAACGCGTTTTGAACTCACCTTGTCTTGTAAATCTCAAACAACTCACGAACAGGCATGAGACAGCTAAACCAGGAGAAAGTATGGAACCGCTAGATATTCTTATTGCAGAAGATAATCCGAAGGATTTTGAATTTCTCAAACAGATACTCGATGAATGGGAAGAACCCGTCAACATTACTCGAGCTCCCAATGGCCAGGCGGCTCTGGAAATCGGTTTATCACGCAACAATCCATTAGTCATCAGCGATATCCAGATGCCAGAAATGAATGGTATCGATTTTGCCCAAAAACTTTGGGAACAACAACCAGAAACCAGAATCGTTTTCTGGAGCCAATTTAAAGATGAAATGTATGTTCGTGCTCTGGTCAAAATTGTCCCCCCAGAAACCGTTTATGGCTATATCCTGAAATCAAGCCCGAGAGACCGGATTATTTCGGCAATTCGTACCGTACTACTCGATGAGCAGTGCTGGATCGCGCCAGAAGTACGTAAGGTTCAAGGACGGGCGGGACATAGCTTGACTGCGCTGTCAGATATCGAATATGAAGCCCTGCTAGATATATCTTTGGGTCTGACCGACAATCTCATTGCCCAGCGCCGTTACCTGTCGCGTCGTGGGGTGCAGAGCCGGCTCAACTCCCTCTACAACAAACTAGCTATTGATCAAGAGCAATTTCAGAGTGAGAAAATCGGTGATTCATTCAATCTGCGTAATCGTGCTGTTGCAGTTTCAATCGCACGAGGTCTGATCAATGCTTTTGAGATGGAGACCGAAGAAAAGGATTTTCAAAGCTGGTTTAAACGTTTTCGGCGCACCCATAAAACAAAAGGATAACCAAAGGGCCTGACAGTTATTTGTATTAACTTATCTCAGCACACCTCCTATCAATATGGATTTGGTTTTTAAGCAATTTTCGGCTCCATATCTTGTCATAAATCCATTGTCATGATAAAAGGTCTTACCAAAAGCAATGGAGATCAATATGACCACAGTATTCAAACCAATCCGCCCCAAAAAACTCTCTGAGGAAATTGTCAATCAGATCAAAGAATTGATCTCTCGAGGCGATCTCGGCCCCGGCCAGCGAATTCCATCAGAACGTGAACTGGCGACTCTTTTAGGAGTAAGTCGACCCTCTGTCAGAGAAGCGATTATGGTTCTTGAAGCAATGGGTTTTTTGGAATCACGACAAGGTGGCGGAACTTATGTCCGCTCATTGGCTGATGTCACCATGGCCGATCCACTTGCCAACATGGTTGAACGACGCGATCCACGGATGCTGCATGCGTTAACAGAAGTCCGGATTGGACTGGAAACATGGTCAGCGTATCTCGCTGCTAAACGAGCCGAAAAACCAGAACTGGATCGGTTGCGCGAACTTTATACCGTTATGGAGGAGCAAGCAGATAACGGGGGATGGGATCCGGAGATCGATTTTCAGTTCCACCTGACCATTACCGCTGCATCTCACAATACGTTGCAGGTTCATGTTCTCAATACAATTCAAAACCTGTTTCAAACCACAATCATGGTTGCCTTGGGTGAGTTTTACAGCAAAGAAGGTTACATTAAACTGCTTCTAAACCATCATCGCGAAATTCTAGAAGCAATTGAAGCCCGGGATCCAGAAAGAGCTCGTGAATGGATGCTGAAACACTTAACCTTGGTTGAGGAGAAACTTGCGCTTTTCCTACAGAAAGAGCGCCCAGATACGGCCTAAAAACCCTGATCCCTCAGTGGACTTCCAACAAGAAAGCCCCGCTCTATTGAATGGGGCTTTGTCACATCAAAAAAAGAGGGGGGACAACACCCCCTCATCATTATTAATCTCTTTGCAGCTCACTACACAATTTCTCCCCCACAAAAGAACAATACAACTTCAAATATGTATGTTAACGAGCCCCAGGATCACCACTGGTCGGTTGATTTGTCTGTCACAGCATGGGATGATGCGGGATCAATAAACCATTCAATCTGATGGACAGGACACAATGAACAGAATAGATCTTTATAAAAAAACTGTGGAAAAATGGGGGGAAGAAGCTCAATACGACCAAGCCATTGAAGAATGTGCTGAACTGATTACCGCACTACAACATCTGAAGCGTAAGAAAAATGATCGGCAGGCGGTCATCGATGAACTGGCAGATGTCACCTTGATGCTGGGTCAACTCACCTGGATGTTTGGTGAGAATCAGGTTCAGAAAGCGATAGTATCCAAACTGAAAAAACTAACGATTTTACTGGACGAGGCATAGGCTGAAAACAATCCCTCGTCCCCCCTTTAAACCATTCGAGGACACTATCATGGAAACAACGAGCGCACTGACCGACTTTCTCGACTTCTTAGCGCCACAGATCGGACAAGAGATTCACACCGGCTCATGGCTGACCATTGAACAAAACCGGATCGATCAGTTTGCTGAGGTGACAGGTGACCTCCAATGGATCCATATCGACCCCGAAAGAGCAGAAAAAGAATCCCCTTATGGCGCAACAATCGCTCATGGCTACTTAACTCTGTCACTACTGCCCTGCCTGACAGAGAGTAATCATCCCGATTTTTTTCAAAAAAACTACCCGGGAATGAAATACCGGGTCAATTATGGGCTGAATAAAGTGCGTTTTCCTTCACCGGTCAAAGCAGGGGCAAAGATCAGAGCAAGAACGACCATTCAAGAAGTCGAGCAGGTCAAAAATGCCGTCCAGATCTGCTACCTGATCACTGTCGATATCGATGGCGAAGACAAACCAGCCTGTGTCACCGAATTTCTGGCACGCCTCTACCCATAAAGAATCAAAAAAAGCCCGTATCTTCACAGACGAAGATCCGGGCTTTTCCATCTAACAGATTTATTTTTGTAAGGTGTAAATGGCCTTGTAAACAGCATGAGGATCAATGCTGTTTACAGAAGCAATCGCTTTCATCGTCTGCGTTTCCTCAACCACAATTCCCTCCTCTGACAAACCCGCTAAAACGCTCTTCAGATCAAGTTGGTACATTTTACAAATCTGCAAAACTGTCCGGTTTCCCATTCCTCCGGGAGCTTCTTCAGGCATCTCAGCACCAGACGTCAACTCTTGATTCGGCTTGATAATATCGAAAATTCTTTGTGGTGTGGTTCCACTTGAGTCAGCAATTTCTTTCATTGTACTTTCGGGTGACTTAACAGAGATTCCCGCTTGCGCTAAAGCGGCGAGACTTTCTTCCAGATCAACCTTCACCTTATCGGTAAAATCCCTAAACGGTGACAACTCCGCATGACCATAAGGAGGTTCGCCATAAACCAGATTGGCTTTATCAGTAATCGCTTCACCCAGATGAATAATCGAACTCATCGGTGGGAGTCCCGCCAAAGTACCAAAAAATACGATCAAGGTCACAACCAGTGAAACATTGAAGTCTGGTGTAAAGACCTTCATTTTCTTCGACTTGTCTTTCATGTAACTGATCATCGGCGTCCAATTGTAATAAACGTGCAACAGAATCGAGATCAGCAGCAGAAAACCAAGATTAATATGAACCGCACCCCAGTCTTCTTTACTTAACGACCAGAGCCGATAACCAGCCCAGTATGCGACCCGACCAGAAGGGACAATATACAAAATAACGCTTGTAACCATCAGTAAAACAAAAGAGGTCAAAGCGGTCAGTGAAGTAACCTTGCGCATATTCATCGTTGTAAACTCCTTTATGGTTAATGCTTCAATAGGAATATAGCAAAAACCGAATGTTTCTTACGTTAAGTTTTGTAAAATACATTCATGCTTTTGTTGAACAACTTCACACAACATAATGCCTTAATCATGGGATATATTGTTCAGGTCAATTGCATGTTCAACTATTAATAACAATAACGCGCCGATAGAAGGATTTAAACTTGCCTCAGCTCCCCTCCACACTGATTATGGATATAGGTTCTGTTCCTGCTCAAACGTCTGACACGATGGAATTCAATACCGCATTTTTGGCAGACAGCAACCAACTTCAAGCGCTCTTGATGAAGAGCCCTTACCGCGCTACTTTCACCACGACAATCGGTTGAGCCCCCAAGTGCCCTTGCCCATTTTTTCCATGAACTACCATGCGCCAGACGATATGATTGGTGAACTTCCTTTCGATTCAAATGATCACAAGCATGGGCAACTTCATGAAGAAATGTATGCTTTAAGTTCTCTGGTTCCTGAGCAAATTGCAAACGGATACAGACAGGTTCTCCGCCCAGAGAAACATAGGCACCCAACCTGCGGGTGGCGCTGCTGCGCTTGATCGGAATCTTGGCAATCTTCTCAAGAAGAACCGAAGCAGGGCTTTCAGGGAGGATACCGTTAACAGCAACTCCTATTTGTTGCCATAAGTTGAATTCAACGGCAATTTGCTTGACTGTCATAATAAGCCTTATATTGAATAGAACGTAAACATTCATCGTTTTTGCCAGTACCGTTATTAACAGTTATCTGCAATGATGAAAAGTATGATTGAAGAAAAGCACATAGAGATTGAACTACTGGACTGGGTTCCTGTTCCGCCAGGACTTAAAGATGGATTGTCGGAACAAATAATCTCTAAACGAAAATTAAAAAATTGGATGCTGGTTCTTCAATCGCGGAAGATCCCTTGTCAAAGTAAAAAGCTCGACACAAAATGGCAGCTTTGGGTTCCTGTGAATCAATTTCAAAACGCATGTCAAGAATTGATCCAATATGAAATAGAAAACCAAAACTGGCCGCCACCGCCTCCGGTCGAGCGTAAACTGAAAGAGAATACGGCATCAACGATCTGGATATTTATTTTACTCGCAGTTTTCCACAATATCACCCAGCAGAGTTTCGATCTATTTGGGCACACACCTGTTAACTGGATCGAACTGGGAAATGCTCATGCAGAAAAAATTTTAAATGGAGAATGGTGGCGGCTGATGACAGCGTTGACCCTGCACTCAGGATCATTACACCTTGTAAGCAACATAGCCCTTGGTGGGATTTTCATGATCCGCCTGTGCCAATTGCTGGGTTCAGGGCGTGCCTGGTTTCTGGTTCTCTGTGCCGGAAGCCTCGGAAATCTCTTTAATACGCTGGTTCAATCCCCGGATCATCGTTCCATAGGAGCATCAACAGCAGTCTTCGCTGCCGTTGCCCTGCTAGCAACCATCAACATGCTCCATTTCCGCAGCAATCTCCGTAAACGCTGGGCTCTGCCAATTGCGGCTGCGCTGGGCTTATTGGGACTGCTTGGAGCGGGTGGTGATAATACCGATATCGGGGCACATCTGTTTGGCTTTGTAGCGGGGATCGGTGTGGGGGTGGTGTCGGAATATTCTACACGAAAAATGAAGTGTCCATGGAGACAATCTAATCGAAGATGTGTTTTTCTCGCTGTCAGTTTAATTTTAACTGCTTGGGGGGTGGGTTTAACAGTTTGATTTACAGTTGAGCTACTTGAAAACAGGATCAAGCTGCTGAGAAAACGACCATATTTAAAGCTTAAAATAAAGATTTGTCGATTTTCTTTACATAAAAGTCATAAAAACAAGAGACAAGAAAGAAAAAAAACGACTCCACAAGCATAACTACCCAATAATATAAACACATCTCTCAATTCTCACATGCATTACAACAACCATCTCTCCTAAAAACTTTGTCGGTTTTTCTTTCATTAGTCACACACTAAGGATAAGGTCTAATTATTTCAGTAGATTAAAGAGGTGGCACATCTATTGCTTGACATATTCCTAAATACAAATGATTTAGCATACTCAACAACAAATTGAATGGAGGAGAAAATGAAAAAAGGATTACTGCTTATCGTACTGATGGTTTTTGGGTGGGTTGGAGTTGCAAGTGCATTGTCTTATCAATTTGAAGATATGATTGAAGAAAATGTGTGGATTACTGATTACGCCTCCGTTACATATACCCATAATATCAATGATGATGTTGACTTTGCAAATGGTGATTTTGTAACTTCGGCCAACCTAGAACTAGACTTCACCAATGACAATGATGACTCAAGTGGTCGTTACTATTTTTTCGGATGGCACCGTTATGATAATCGTGAGTTTGCTTCCTATGGTTTTGATGGTTCTGGATTCACTCTTATCGGTGAGGTTGATAATGGCCAGTATGACTTAATTGTCAATATTGACTGGTTAAATGATGACGGCTTTCTGGATGTAACTTTAGATCTACACAACAGATTAGGAACAGCTTGGGGCACATTGGATCATTCAAGGCTATATGGCACAGCAGAAACCGCCCCTGTCCCAGAGCCAGGAACACTGTTGCTTCTCGGTTCCGGCCTTGCTGGTCTAGCCCTGTACCGCCGCAAGCGCATGAAGTAAAATCTAAAGACAGACAAACTGAACCTCAAAAGCCCGACACATTGTGCCGGGCTTTTTTACATCTAAAAGTAACGATTTAAAATTACACCCACAGCGAAAAACAAAGCAAAGCATATTTTTACTCTGAGAACGGAAACTCCAACTGCAATATTTTTTCTGCCGGGATGTCGGTTGTCAGATTGGAGATCGTCACACCAAGCAATCGAACAGCCTTTTCACCGGCACAGGTTTTACCCAACAATCCTTCTGTAAGCGACATAATATCTTCGATGGCTTCAATGGGCTGCTCTCGACTGATACTTCTGGTGACCGTTTGAAAATCTGCATATTTCACTTTTAGCGTTAGTGTTAGACCGTTGGTTTCCTTTGCCCGTAAAAGGGCAGCAACCTTTTCTGCAAGCTCACCGATAATCGTCAGGATCTGTCCGAAATCAGCAATATCTTCAGATAGCGTTGTTTCTTTCCCAATCGACTTGCGAACTCGGTTTGGCACCACGGGTCTCAAATCAATACCTCGTGCAATATCAAAATAATACTGCCCCGACTTACCAAACCCTCTCTCCAATTCAGCTAAAGAATGATTGCGTAAATCAGCACCAGTCACTATCCCCATGTTGTGCATCTTTTTTTCAGTCACCCGGCCGACGCCGTGAAATTTACGAATTGGCAATTTGGCAATAAATTGCTCTGCTTGATCTGGTGTCACAACCGTTAAACCATTTGGTTTCTGAATATCAGAGGCAATTTTGGCAAGGAATTTATTGTAGGACACCCCGGCAGAAGCTGTTAGTGCAGTCTGTCGTCGTATTTCTTTACGAATTTTCTGCGCTACCCAGGTTGCTGATTGTATTTCGGGTTTGTTGGTCGTTACATCAAGGTATGCCTCATCGAGAGACAGTGGCTCAACGAGATCCGTATAACTTAAAAAAATTTCCCGTATCTGCTGTGAAACCTGATGGTAGGCTTCAAATCGTGGTCGTACAAAAATAACCGCTGGACACAGTCGATATGCTTTGGCACACGACATCGCTGAATGGATACCGAAGTGACGCGCTTCATAAGAACAAGTCGCGACGACACCGCGACCATCAGGACTACCGCCAACAACAATAGGTTTTCCCTGCAGCTGGGAGTTATCCCGCTGCTCAACTGAAGCATAGAAGGCATCCATATCAACATGGATAATTTTTCTAAGAGGATCAACCATATTCACCCCAAAAAAGCCATCCATAGCAATACCCATGGATGGCTTTTTAAAAAGGGCTGCAATTATCTAAACAATAACCATCAACTCCAGATCAAAATTAAGAACTTTTCCTGCCATGGGATGATTGGCATCAAGGACAATTTTTCCAGACTCTGCCGATTTAACCGTCAGCAATAATGGAGTTCCATCTTCCATTTCAGTTTGAAACTGCTGTCCGATTTCTGGAGTCAATCCCTCTTCAAATTGATCGGGATCAGCATCAAAAACCATCTCTTGGTTGTAGGGACCATATGCCTCGTCTTCTAGCAATCGCACCTGCTTTGCTTCTCCAACCGACATTCCGATAACGGCATTATCAAACCCAGGAATGACCTGCCCGGCACCCACCTCAAACTCCAGTGGTTCTGTTTCGCGAGAAGAATCAAATACTTCACCATCATCAAAAGTTCCGGTGTAATGGATCTTGACCGTACTACCTGCTTTCACTGTTAACATTTTTTCTCCTGATTAACAAATTGATTAATATGAATTTTTGCATCCAACAGAGAATCACGGGAGTGACCAGTGATATCATCATCTGGATAACCAATGCCAATCACTATTGGCACTTCCATCTCTTCGGGAAGGCCAACCAACTGACGGACAAATTCCGATGCACTTACACCATCATTATGCTCACGCAAACGAAGTTGCACCCAACAACTTTTCAAACCCAACTGTTCAGCTGCCAGTTGTACGATAATTGCTGAAATAGAGCTATCTTCAATCCAGACATCCGATTTTTGAGGATTGGCAGCAATCACAATCGCCAAAGGTGCTGAAGCAATAAATGAGGAGCCATGAGACTTTGCTGTCGCTAGCTGCATCATTTTTTTGGGATCATCAACGAAGATAAATTCACAAGGTTGAAGGTTCCTGGAAGTTGGAGCACGTAACAATGCTTCGCTCAACTTGGCGATTTTTTCTTCTTCAACAGAGTGCGGTCTAAACTTACGCACACTTCTTCGCTGTTGTAACAAATCGAGCATAATGAACCTTAACTTAAGAAATCTTAGTTTCACCGCTCGTAGAAACCTTGCCAATGAGCTGATAGACCCTCTCAAGCATAAATGCAACAGAACAATCTGCTTTCTGGACAATTCCTAACAAATAATTATCGATAGGGAAAACGCAAAAATTCTGCATATTGATTCGATTAAAGCTCAGATGTCGGCAATAGCTGAAACCAATACTGGTCATTATCTCACGTGATAAATTTGAGCTCATCTGCAATAAAGTCGAATAAACCTCTGGATCATTTATTGTCTGACCGAGCACCGCACCATCGTCCTTCACCAGCAAACAACCGGCGACGCCATCAATTTGGTTAATTCGGCCAACAAAATCTTTTGCAGTTGCCATAAGCGCCTAACCTTTCTGGAAATTCTGCAGCACTGATGAGATAAGTTGACGGTAATGATCAATTTTATCCCGATCTACAATCTCCTGATCAATCTGTTTAATCAACTCTTCAATCCGAGAAAAGTCTGGGGTTCCCTGTTCGACCCAGCTTTCAAGCACCTCATCAAAAACAAAACCCGCCATGGGTCCCAACACCTTACCGAGCGCACTTTTCATCTCCTCAAGTAGATCCTGTAGCGTTCCACTGATAGTCGCCTCAACTGGTGCCGCCACATCTTCATTAAGTGGTGCAGATACCGGGACTGCAGAAAAATTGCCAAGTTTGAATTCTTCATGAAGCAGGTTAAACGACATGGTCAAAAGGTTCTGATTGAAAGTCGGATCACAAATGGCAAAAACCAATAGACCTTTTTCCAGCTCGCGCGCCAACACCACCGATTCATCAAAATGCAAGGAAACGTCGGTCAGATCATCAAAACTCATCCACCCAGCTGAATAAAGCTTCAACAAATGTTTACCAACCAGGTTCAACCGTTCAGACTTGAATATTGACGGAAGGTTTGTCACCTTGATACCTTCTTTGGAGCTTACTATACAAGCACCTATAACCCCGGGTATCACCTTGAGCTCATCAATCAAATGTATCATCCTTTGTCCTCTCCAGAACAGTACTGCCTATGACTATACAAAAAACAATTAACTGTTAATTTGACGCTCAATTTCTTTGATAACTTGTTGTGATTGTGTCCCCGGCTTCAACTTTGCAAAAATACGACATTGCTGGCTATGGAACAACAAATAACGATTCCGGCTGGAACTATTAAAAGTAACAAAACTACAAGCACCTGAATTCAGATCCTTTGCAAGGGGGGCGAGCAAATCATCAAGCTCTGCAGAATCAATTTCAAGCAGAGAACAATTCCCGGAATTCTTACCCACCAGCACACTACTCTCGTCAAAAATTGTATATTCCTGTACCGAAGCCAATCGGGTCAAAATCCTTGTAAGTTGTTCTTGTGCGATTTTTTCGGGAGTTTCAACCGTGCTATCCACTTTGGCCAAACCATCCAAAAAATCATCTACACACTCATTTAACCCCAACAAATCAGAATTTTTCAGCTCTGCAGCTTCATCTTTACGTTTAAATGCCTCTATTAGTAAGTGTTCCATCGAAAGCTTGATGATATCGTCCTGGCGGCGGCAAACCCCATCCATTTCTATTTCAGCATCATTCCAACCGACAATTTCCAAAGCCGCATCCAGCCCCATCAGATCACCAAATTCGGCATCGATCAGCTCACCCCGTCGCACATACAGGTAGGCAAGATCTTCGGCGTTGGAAATCTTGAGGGTACAATTTTTTTTCTCAACTTTCATCAATTGAAGAAAGGTTGCCAAAGTAATCCCACGGATAAAACTTTTCCCTCCTGCATTCAAACCATTAAAAATACCTTCTTCTAACATCTGAATATCAAGAGGTTTTTCTAGAAACTGCAGAGTGTCCATCTTAGCCAGACGTGCTTCAATTTCGGGAGTACCAAAAGCAGACATAACAATCACCGGCAATTGTGGTTGGTGCCGACTTGTCCAGGCTAACAACTCAAAACCATTCATTTCGGGAAGTTTTAGATCGGTAACCAACAGGTCGACCGGGACTGAGCGCAAAATATCGACAGCTTCACGACCATTTTCTGCGGTCAAAACTTGAAATTGGTCGCCGTGCATACTTAGACCATCTTTCAAAGAGAGCAGAAACGATTTTTCATCATCTACAATCAATATTTTTTTCACACTCTTACCTATTTCAAGATCGAGAGAAATACATAGCTAACCTTCAACTGCCACAATCGGCAGGCGAATTGTCACTTGAGTTCCACGACCAGATTGGCTGGTGATGTCGATATCACTGTTCATCATCGCCAGTAATTTACGAGTAATCGTGAGACCCAAACCGTTACCATTTACTTTGCTGGTGTTAAATGGTTGAAAAAGATGCTTCAACTGTTCCGGAAAGATTCCACATCCGTTATCTGCAATTGTCATCCACATTAACTGATCGCGCACCTCAGCACGGATACTGATTTCTGGATTTATTTGTTCTTTTAAGGCGTCTGCAGCATTATTGAAAATATTGAGCAGAGCCTGGTGCAATGCCCTCTCATCAATCCTAACCCAAGCAATATCAAGTGGAATTTCCGTTTTAATCCGAATACCGTAAGACTGAAAATCCCGCTCAATCAACGATATGAACTTACCCATAAACTCAACCAAGTGCAGGTCTTTAAGATCAACACTGTCATACATGGTAAAAGTTTTCAGTGACTTGAGCAGATATTCCATTCGCCCGATATCGGCCAGACCACGACCGATATATTCTTTCAACATCTCTGGTGAGATGTTTTCTGAACTCTGCTGCAACACACTCAAAGCCATTTTCAAAGAATTCAACGGATTACCAATTTCATGTCGAATACCAGAAAAGATAAAACCGATATTATCCATCGCATTAACTGCCTGAGCGATCGATTCAAGGCGGCTTTTTTCGGTTATATCGCGAATAAAAACACAGCGATAGTTAGATGCCGCCTTATAGACAGAATGACCGAACAACCGCCCCTGGTGGATCACCTGGTGCGAGACACGTCCAGCAAAATTGAAATCATCCAGCGCTTCGATATCCCGAACAAACAAATCATACAGATCCTGATAACTACGGCAGAGCTGGTCATCTTGCAACACTTCAAAAAATGCTGCATTACAATAATCAATTGCTTTCTGGTTTAAATCCAGAACCAGAATCCCGATATCTATATGCTCAAGGAGCTGAGCAAATCCCCAAGTATTTTTATAACTGTCATCCAACTGCTTGGCTGTATCCCAGACCATTGTGGTCAGGCTCCTTAAAATACAATTATCAAAAAAGCCAAGAGGCCTGACAAACCTGTCAGACAATCTTCACCAAAACAGCATTATAACAAGAGCATTAAAAAATTCAAGAAAACTAATAAAGATCAGAAACAACGATATATTATGCTTCGTTAAGAATGGGAGTACAAATTTCAGCAACTTCGCCACCAGTTAATTCTTTCAACTGGGAGACTGTCACTGGGACAGCAGAATGGCTATTCCCCGCTGCAGCATAAACAACTGAGAATCGTTGTAAGGATGTATCGAGAATGAGAGGTAATTCTGCAGGGAGCAAAAACGGACAGACACCACCGGGAGCGTAACTGGTATAGGTTAGAACATCATCAGCCTGAGGTAATTTCACCTTCCCTGACAAACCAGAAGCCTGCTTCAACCGGGAACTTTTCACTTTCATATCACCACAAGTAACAACAGCAACGGGGTTTCCACCAACCAAAAACAGTAGTGTTTTAGCAATTTCAGCGACGCTGCAACCAACAGCGCTCGCCGCCGAAGCAGCCGTTGCTGTTGGTTCGATATATTCCCACACTTCAATATTGTGAGTTGCCAGATATTCTTTTAACTCAGGAATAACCGCCATGATTATCTCTTTTGCTCAGCAAGTAACTTCTTTGCTTCTTCAGCCAAATCAGATTCCAGACGGGGATCATCCACCAACTTGCGTAATAATTTCAAACCATCCTTGACCCAGTTCCTGGCCAGATAGGTCTGTGCAACCCGCAATTGCCAACGTGGCTCATCCGGATATTCCCGACAAGCAGCGTTGAAGGTATCTAGAATATTGCCAAGCTCCCGTTTCTGCCGTAGCCAGAACTCCGCTAAAGGAAGATTAGTCCCGCCTCGGCAGCCTGCAGCTGGTAATCTTTGCAAAACATTCTCTGTTTCACCTAATGCTCCAACATGCTCCAGAACCGATGCTGCCAACAGCATAAACCCAGATTCATCATTCCCTGCAGCCAGTGACTGACGAGCATGCTCAGCAGCGAGAGGATATTTTTTCTGCTGAACATAGAGTGATGTCAATTGTGCATGGCAGAAAGATGGAACGATCCCCTGACTGAGAAACTGTTGCAGCCGCTCTTCAGCCAACCGAAAATCCCCTGTGGCAATCAGAACTGGAATAAGAGCTTCAATAGCCAACAACATTTCAGGATTCGCTTCTAATGCCATTTCCAGAGAAGAAAGCGCTTCCTTCAAGTTGCCATTTCGCGCCAAAAGAGCCCCTAGCTCAAACCAGTAAAGGTCATCTTGATCCGCCTTCTCTACCTGTTGCCAAAGCGGTAAAGCCTGCTCATCCTGACCGGCATGCGACAACAAGAATGCCGCCTTGAAAGTTTCACTTTTAGTGAGATAACGTTCGGCTAAATCATCAGGATAAGAAGTAAGGATCAACTCTAACTGAATTTCGGTATCCGCAGGCATGGACTCCTCATCTTCCTGCAATGGCCTTGGCTGAGAAAAACAAGTGGCACAAGAGCCTGAGTGTTCCACATCAGCTGAATCGATTTCTGGAACCAACGGCTCGGCAGCAAGTGTCTGTTCAATTTTTTCACGCAAGTCAGCACTACAAACTTGCTCCTGCGCCAAACGTAAATGATCTGCAGCCTGTTCAAAATCGCCACAGCACTGCAACCCCAACGCTTCATTCAGATTTAGCTCTGCCAGCCCATCTCTAGCAATGATTCGAAGCCTTTCAACCTCAACAACCTCAGCCTCAACCAAAGATTGACCTGCCAATTGCTCAGCAAACAGTCTGGCGTCAGAAAAACGTTGTTGCGCAATCGCCTTACGCAATCCCTCGATGGAGCCACCCCCACCACCAAAAATCTTTTTCAGAAAGCCCATGAATATATCCTTAAAAAAGTGAGTCGATTAATTCAAAATCAAGTTCACTCTCGGCCAGTTGTTGTATCAAAGCAATCTTCTCTTCATCGTCAGCCCCGATTTTAGCGACATCTTCCTGAATAGTCGTATAAACTTCAGCAGTTGTAACAGCTGTTCGCATATAGGGAATTTTTGCATCATCGATGACTCGCTGCACAATCTCTGTCAGAGGTGCAACACCATTAATCACCAGACCAGCGATTTTATCTTTGAATTCAGAGAGATGATAGAGCGTTGAAAGCATCACCAAAACCTCATCCCGACTGCTGGGAACAATCACCAGAGTTGATTCTTGTAACAGCTCAATAATCCGCTGTGTCGATGCTCCACCAAGCAATATATGATGAACAATACAACTTGCTTGATGCTGATCGGCCTGAAGTTCAAGTTGTAACAATTCTGACAGATATTTCATGGTTGGATTGGCAAGAATGGGTGAATAGTTAAACCCTCCAACAACCTGGATATCGGTCTCTTCGAAAGCAAGTCGGAGGTAATGTAATGTATTTTCACGCTTACTTTTAATCAGCTTGTTTGGCAAAACCATCCGAACATCTGCACCGGTTTCACGAAACAGAGCCAGATTTAAATGCAGCGCATCAATAACACTGCCAACCCCTCCACCAGCAACCATCAAAACTGGAGCATCAAGCTTCTTTGCAAGTTGCGCATTATTGAGTGCCAGAACTGATCCAACACCGGTATGCCCGGCACCCTCTATAATCAAAAAATCACATTTTTTTTCCAACTCGTTAGTCGCATGACAAATTTGTTCCAAATATTTCTGTGAATCTATCTTCCCCTCAAGTACATCACGGGTCGTATGGGAATCAAGAACCACTGGAGACATCAATTCAAGCTGATCATCCATTCCGTAAACATGAGCAATCAAAGCAGCATCGATATCGACAAACTTTCCCAGATAGCTGGTTCTCTTAGGCCCAAATGGTTTGATAAAACCAACTCGATTATATTTTTTGCGGGCAAGGTGGAGTAAAGACAGGCTGGTTGTAGTTTTACCGCAATGTTGCCCAGTTGCAGCAATAAAAATCTTCTTGCACATAAACCAGCTCCTTGAGTTATAAAATGGAAAAGTTTTCAGGAAACATCATGACAGGAAAAGATTACGCTCTCTAATAAATTCAGGATAAAATTTTTCAGCTAATTCATCAACAACCATCGGGTTCGCTTCCAGCGCCAAAGCACCTCGACAGAGATTCAAATCGATCTTCTCCTCTTCAGCGTAGCCAATCCCAAAATGACGACAAAAATCACTGGCCATACTGACAATTGCACAGCCAGTAAATATTTCTTCTTTTTCAATACGCAGTTTTTCAAATTCATGATGGTGCAAAGTAATCTCAACGATCATTCTGGGATAGTTCCAGTGGTCGAGTAATGCCGCGCCAACCATCTCATGCGAGTAAGCAAACAACCCTCGTTCAACATCTCGCAGTTGCCCTTTGCCAGACTCAACAATTTGTAATACTTTCAGATAAAGATCTTTATCACGATTTATCATAACTACCTTGCCAATATGGTGTTGTAATCCAGCAAGGTAAGCTTCGTTTTTGTCGATATCGGTCAAACGATCAGCCAGCATCCGACAAGCAACAGCACATCCGATCGAGTTTTCCCACAATTTACGTTCCACCATACCATAGGTTTTTCTGGTCGAGCGCAAACTGTATTCCAGGGCAAGATTCTTCAGAGCCTCTTCACCGACCACAATAATCGCCCGATCAACCGTACCTACTTGCTTCATCTGTTGGTAATAAGCCGAATTAGCAATACGCAGCAAACGTGCTGAGATGACCGGGTCAAGAGATACGGCGCTGGATAATTCCTTAATTTTCAAGTCCGGCTTACGCAACAATTCTAGTAACTTCGTTGCCACAATCGGTGATGCGGGTAACTCCCCCATACTTTTGGTGATTGACTCAAAGTCCAGAAACATACTCATCAGATTTCCTTTTGTTTCCTAGCAGTCTGTCGGGCGATCTGGACTGGAGCCAAAATTTGGATATTTGAGATCAGATTTTGGCTCATTTGAAAGTAATAGCCGTAGCTATTGGTCGAAAAGGAGCTGAAATATGAGTGAAATGGACGAATTTGCAGCTTACCCAACAGGCTGCTAGCTAGCTTCCGGGGCTCTTTGCCAAAAAATCTAGTATCTTCTTCACAAATGAACATATTTCTATTCCGCGTAATCACCTCAGTGTTCATAGCACCGAAGTACCACCAACACACAGCTACCGTCAGCAATCACATTCAAACCCTGCTTCTCACAATAGTCTACTGCAGCCGGACTTTCTGAACCCTCCTGCATCCAGATGTTTTCGATCCCGTGAACTACGGCTTGTTTAACTACTTTTTCGGTTATCTGCGGCGGTGTAATGATCGAAATGCTTTTTACTTCTGCAGGTAGATCAGCAACAGAAGCGACACAATCCAGATCCTCAATTTGTTGCTCATTGGGATGTACTGGTATAACCCGGCGACCACTTTGCTGATAACAGCGAAGAACTTTGTTACCGTACTTGTCTCGATTGGTTGACGCACCAACAACACCGAAAACAGGTACCGAAAGAAATTGTTCAATCTGTTGTTCAATAGTCACTGCTTACTCCTAAACTAAAATTGATATTCATATTATTCGATATTAGCAGAAGCCTTCGTAATTTCCAAACGGGCCAATTCATCACAGCGTTCGTTCTCTAAATGTCCAGCATGCCCCTTCACCCAAACCCAATCAACTTGATGTTTCTTAACCAGTTCCAGCAGCCGTTCCCAGAGATCACGATTGGCAACTTCCTCCTTTTTTGAATTCTTCCACCCTTTGCGTTGCCAACCTTCGATCCATTCCGTCATCCCCTTGACCAAATATTGCGAATCAGTCGTTAAACATACCCGACAGGGACGAGTCAATGCCTCTAAACCGCTAATAGCACCAAGCATTTCCATCCGATTATTAGTTGTTTCTGCTGCATAGCCAGAAAGTTCTTTTTCGTATTTCCCACGACGCAAAATAGTACCATAACCACCCGGTCCGGGATTGCCGGAACACGCTCCGTCTGAAAAAATTTCTACCGATATTGATTCTTGGGTCATAAGTCATATCCTTTGGATGGCGAGCAGAATAGCACATTTTGTGAAAACACCAAACGCAAACAGCCCATTTCACTTCAGCAGAAAACGCCCACGGCATCGATAGCATCATGCGGTCTTCACTTCGAATCCCGGCAAGAAACAAATAAAAATAGCCCCTTCCTCAAGAAGAGGAAGGGGCTATTTTTATTTGGCGTCCCCAGGGGGATTCGAACCCCCGTCGCCGCCGTGAAAGGGCGGTGTCCTGGGCCAGGCTAGACGATAGGGACCTAATAATTTAAGTCCCTGCGGGAAACGAACCCGCAGGTTGCTATTTGCTTACACTATGCACGATCAAGAGGGACTTCTGTCACGTGGATGCATTAAATACCTTAAAACCTCATTGATTTGCAAGCAAAAACAATCCCAGAATTCATTATGAGGCTCCGGAAGACGATTGTTCCCCTTCAACACAAACCCTATTTCTCCCCTGATGTTTAGCCTGATAAAGAAGAATATCCGCACGCTGTAGCGCACTATTGAGATCCTCACCTTCCTGACGAAGAATAACTCCAGAACTTAAACTGAAATCATGACCCTCCATTTCTCCCTCAAATGACATCTGAGTAACCGCATGGCGAATCCGATCGGCAATTTCTTTGATTCTATCAAGAGGTTCAGAGGCAATGAATATGGCGAACTCCTCCCCACCAAGGCGTACCTGGATGTCACTCTCCCGGGTCTCCTGTAAAATGATCCAGGCGACCTCTCGAATAACCTTATCCCCAGCTTGGTGTCCGAAGGTATCATTTACCAGTTTAAAATGATCGATATCCAAAGAGATCAGCCCAACCGTTGCACGTGGGTCACGATCATTAATCCCCAAAAGACGTTGCACCGACTCGCGCATATAGAGGCGAGTATAAAGATTTGTCAGCGGATCACGAATTGACTGTTCATAAAATTTTTGCCGTTCACCCTCTAATGATCGTTGAATCAGTTCCCGCTCAACTGCGACACCCAAAGGAACTGAAAGCTGGCGTAGAACCTCGACCACTTCATCTTCGGGTGATACCTGAGAAGAGAGATAGAAGACGGCAATAGATTGAATAATTTTTGTATCAGGATCGAACAATGGGACTGTCAACTGGTAACTCGGTGCCTTCTCTCCATGAGAACCTCCACAATAATAAGCGACCTGATTGCCATAAACTTCCAACCACTGGTTAAAACTACTTCCAATTAACCCATCGAATTCTTTTGGAATTGTCGTTTCTAGTGGCCGAAACATCGACTCGGAACTCAAAAGCAGACAAGAAGAATCATCGCTCAAGGCATAAAACTCCAGCTTACTTGCCGGAATAACTTCGCTCACCTGGCTCAGACATTCCATAGCAATTTCTCTGAAAGACTTATAAACAACCATTGATTCCATAAATTTATGGAGAATCCGATTTAACTTGGTTAACTTCAAAACATCTGTGCTGGTCTGTGTCAGAAGATAGAGCCCGCAATCAATATTTTTTAACTGGGTGAACATAAAAGAGATCAATTTTTCAGGGATAATAGATCCGTGTTGAGGTGCGATCATTTTGGCGGGATACTCTTCAAGCTTGGTCAAACCGTGATAAAGAATTTCCCGTGATGGCATATAGTGTTCATGAAAGGGGCGGATTGCCTCAAAGTAGGTTTCGTCCTTGGCAACCAGTTGCCATTCTTCCGTGAATCCACCAAACAGATCACTGGAAAAGAGGGTTGCAGTCTGGCGATCGAAGGTGCAATAAGCTCCCGGGAAATGCAAATAAGGAGTTAGAATAAACTCCAGTTCCCTGGAGCCAATATCAAGTTTCCAGCCTAATTCTTCCACACAAATAAAACCAAGATCCAACCCATAATGCTTCAATAATGCAATCGCTCGCCAATGACTGACAATAATTGCATCATCCCGGCTGATCAATTGGTCAATCAGCTGCAACGCACCGGTAATATCCGGGTCTTGATGTTGACAAATAAAATAACGAATATGGCTGAAAGGGATAATTTCTTCAATTTTTCTTAACGTATGCTTGAACGTCAATTTAGAACCTGGATCAATCAGCACCGATTGATCACCATTTTCAATCAAATAGACATGACACTGGAAAGGATCACCAGGAAGCATATGCCCAACCCACCAAACACGTTCCGCAACCTGAATTGCTCCATCAGGATTAGAAAAATCAATCTTCCCAGTGAAAATTTCATCAGCCATGAGAGACTCCATACTTAAATCAAGATAACCCATTGGAACTAAGGGATTTTATCAAAAATCGGTATTTTGAAAATAATCTTAACATATTTATTTTTCTCGATACCAATTGAATAGCAAGAATCGGGTTGGCGCATCACTATCTGGATGGTAATTTTAACTCAACCACACATGGAGTGACTCATGCCAGACGATTACCAGCGTATTGCAGATGCGATTCATTTTTTAAAAGATTCAGCCTTGAATCAACCATCCCTTGATGACGCAGCTAAGCAGGTCGGGTTGAGTCCTTACCACTTCCAGCGCCTCTTTCGCCGTTTTGCTGGAGTCAGCCCCAAACGCTTTCTGCAACATTTAACCAGTGAAAATGCTAAAGGCCTTCTGAAACAATCAACGTCAGTACTAGAAACCAGCTTTTCTGTTGGGCTAAGCAGTCCAAGTCGCTTACATGATTTATTGATCAACGTGGATGCTGTCACCCCAGGGGAATACAAGTCTGGGGGAACAAATCTACAAATTAATTATGCGATCCATCCAACCCCATTTGGGCAGAGTTTAATTGCAATCACGGAGCGAGGGATTTGCCGATTGGAGTTTATTGATTCCACCGAAACAGAGACCGCTATTCAACGGTTACAAAAAGCATGGCCAAATGCTCTGATTAAAGAAAATGAAACCATCACTGAAAGTATTATCCATCAGATTTTCAATCTACAAAACAGTTCCACAAATAAACCTTTGCCATTGCTACTTCAAGGTACAAATTTTCAACTTAAAGTCTGGCAGGCATTATTGAAAATCCCCACAGGGTGCGTTACTTCTTATGGCTTCCTGGCTAGTAAAATAGGACAACCATCAGCAAGTCGAGCCGTAGGAACTGCCATCGGCAACAACCCGATCAGCTATCTGATCCCATGCCATAGAGTCTTACGCGGGGACGGTGGGATCGGTGGTTACCGCTGGGGGATTGATCGAAAACTGGCAATTCTCGGGAAAGAATTTTGCGTAACGGAAGCCCTAAAATAATGAGTAAATCGACGAATAAAACCATGGGTCTGCTCGAATGGAGCTTATTAATTGTCCTTTCGATCCTTTGGGGGGGATCTTTTTTCTTCGCCAAAATTGCCGTTGCAGAACTACCGCCTTTAACTCTAGTTTTTTGCCGGGTCGG
>JADGEB010000002.1:18141-37207 GCA_016744595.1 Desulfuromusa sp. | reverse complement strand
AATTTTGGTCATATTTTCCACCCACAAAATGCCGACAGATCGCAACACCTGGCTCAGCTTCTTCACTATGGGGTTGCTCAACAATCTGCTTCCCTTTAGTCTAATTTTTTGGGGACAAACCCACATTTCAAGCGGCCTTGCTTCGATTTTAAATGCCACAACCCCACTTTTTACCGTGATCTTGGCTCATCAATTAACCGCTGACGAAAAAATGACCGGAAATCGTCTGAGCGGTGTATTGCTGGGGTTGCTTGGAGTGAGTATCATGCTTGGGGCGACTGTTTTCTCCGGTTTTCAACTCAACCTGATTGCACAACTTGCCATTTTGATGGCCGCCTGCTCTTATGCCTTTGCTGGGATCTATGGTCGACGTTTCCGTGGCCAACCACCACTGGTCACAGCCGCCGGACAAGTGAGCGCAACAACCTTGATGATGCTGCCTTTGATATTGATTGTGGATCGTCCCTGGACTCTAGCAACTCCTTCATCGGCCACGGTTGGTTCTGTTATCGCCCTGGCCCTGCTGTGCACAGCGTTAGCCTATCTCATCTACTTTCGTCTACTAGCCACTGCTGGAGCCACCAACTTATTACTGGTGACTTTTCTGATTCCCGTCAGTGCCATCTTGTTAGGTACAATATTTATAGGTGAGCACCTTCTCGTGAACCAGCTTGGCGGGATGTTATTGATCGGCTTAGGACTAGCGGCAATTGATGGCAGGTTGTGGCGATGGTTCAGGCTTTACCGTTAAAGCCGAGCACAGTCTGATAGGTGATGAATAAATTGAAGGGGTTTGAGTTATCCGCAAATAGCTTCTGTGCTTTTGTCATGGTCACACCACGTCAGAAAGCATCTGTTCTCCCATGTAAGCCAGTCTCTCACCATCAACAAACGCCCTTTCGATATCTCAAAAAGGGTGTTTACATGAAATGTGAACTAAATTAATTTGTGGTTCTCAGAATACAATCGACTGCAGAGTAAAATGAAGCTGAACAGAGTCAATGTCAGTTCCATGTTTGGCAAGAGGCACTGCGATATCAATCTTCCCCGACAAAAAGCGTGAAAAGTTCAATGTCAATCCGACCCCAGCACCAGTAATATAATCTTCGTGACCATTGGAAATACTTCCAGAACGGTAAGGGAAAGCAGCTCCGTGATCGACAAAAATTGATCCTTTAAGCGATTCATACAACGCAAACCCGAATAGGTTGAGATCATTGACCGGCAGAGGAAATTTAACCTCAGCACCAATAAAATAACCTTCGTCTCCAACCAGATGCCCCTCTGGGTAACCACGAACCGAACTTAATCCGCCAACCTGAAATTGTTCTGTTGATGCCAGGGGATGATGATCGGCCAACTGTCCTTGACCACGAATAATCGCAAAATAATTGCTCGGGAGGGCAAAGGTTCTGACCAAATCGAGATTATAACGCAGAAAGTCATTGGTACTGCTTTGCCGTTCTCTTCCATAAGTAAAAGTGTTTCGACAATACCAAAGGCCGTACTCATCTATTCGCTTGAAATCAAAACCAAAGGGAACTTTATCAACTTTTGTCTGGGCAATTGTGACCCCGGAAAAATCGGTTGTCGAGTTATTAAACTGGTATCCTCCAAAAATATTCGTTGTCATGTCAGGATCAAATACCAGTGGATGATTCAGAGTAACATTGTAATTATATGAGTCACCTCCGACATCCAGATCGGCAAATGGACCGGATTTAATATCAACCTGATTGTACCCATATCCCGCAGAGATTCGTGTTCCAAAACGGTTGATAGGAAAACCATAAGCAATCGAAAAAGTATCTGACCCTTCTGTCAAATAACCGGACAGAGACAGAGAATCACGATACCCCAAAAGGCTTGAGCTACCAAAGCGCAGACCAACTCGTTCTTCCCCAACGCTCTTAGTCCCAGCATTATCTGCAAGAAGAGCAATTTCAAAGTTAGGAGGCTCCATCGCCCTGAGAATCAGATCTGTTTCTCCTGATTGCGTCCCTGCTCTGAGAGTCACACGCATTGACACATCGTTTACGGCATTGAAATAATTAAGGTCATCCTTAAGCTGATCCAGACGAACCAGATCTCCACTATTCAGTGACAGACTTCGTAGAAAAAAAGAATCTCGGGTAAACTCATTTCCTTCCACCAGAACCTGTCCGACCCGACCTTCGATCAACCGTATTTTCACCACCCCCGCTTCAACTTTTTGCGGCGGCAGTAGAGCCTTGGCGGTAATAAAACCTTTATCTCGATACAAAACATTGATTTTGTCAACAACTTCAAACAGAGCATAGATCGTTTGCTCTCCACCCTCGTATCTTGTCGTTATTGCCCTAAGCTCTTCTTTAGAAAGGATTTCCGAAGTATCGATTACAATTTTATTGACTGTAATCCTGATATCGTTTTGTGGTCTATCCTGTTTAGAAGTCACCGTTTCATCATCAATCTGAGATTCCTCGACGGGCTTCGTCTTTTCTTTTAACATTTTCTTAAGGCGATAATACTCCTGCACATCACCAGAGTGTTTTTGTATCGATCCAGGATTAGATCCTTGAAGGTCAGCGGCAAAAGCCGGTGCAACCAGATAACAACAGATCAGAATAAATGGGGCAAGATTTTTGATACTCATATTTCCCTCTTAACAATCATGGTCAACAACGAAAAGTTTATTCAAAAACAATTACTACGCCATCACGTTCGATCAGTTCCTCTTCATAGCCGACCCCCAGGAAATCCCCCTGCATGATAAAAACATCACTAGATGGAGCATTTGCAAGATCAGCAAATTGGGATAACAGGGAAGACTGATAGAGGTCGCTAGCACGCTCTGAGAGATATAACTGCTTGGAGACAGTCCGTAGCAGGCTGTTTTCGGAGCTGTAACCATTAACGATAAAGGACGGATCGTAATTGATTGCTCTGGCATCGGTCTTGATCAACTGATCGGCAAACATCTCAAGATAAAACAGGCTTGTCCCCGTATAAAGTTGAACATCGGCAGCATATAACCTCTTAACTTCATTATCGACAACAACCTTATAACGACTATTGTTGATTTCCCCATAAGTCCCAATACGACTGTTGTTCATCACCAGATTGTTCGCATTGGTAGTAAGATAAAGCCGGTCAGCAAAGAGGCTGTTGAAAATAACGGGTTGCTGTGAAGTTGAATTAATGACGACTCTGTCGGCCATGGAGTGACCGCCGATATCAAAATAAAGCGGGCCGGTTCCGTCCGGGTTGATGACATTTTCAAGATAGATATCATTGGCACGAGCCGCCATCAGATGGCTGATCCGAGCTTCCGCGATACTAATCTGTCCACCTGTAGACTCAAGAGACAAGCTGCGGATACTCCCAACCTGATCTCCACTGAGCGTCGATGAAATATTGCCCTCTGCAACCAGATGGATTGTCCCAGCAGGGGCATGGAGGCGTCCAAGAACCAGATCATCCGCCTCGTGGAGATTGACTTCTCCTTCCTCTCCAAGAGTGAGGTCAAGAGAAGCAACTCTGGTCTCAAGATCAGTTCTACTGCCGATCCCCGTCTGAGCTGCAAGCACCAGAGAAGATGCAGCTGCGTCAACATTGATTTGACCCGGTGTTAGGTTGTTCACAATCGAACCGCCAGTACTGGTCAGTGAAATAATACCACCACCGGCAGTTGTGATCGTTCCGAGACCCAAGGTGTTTGCTGATGAGATTATAATATCACCGGCCACAGTCCCTATCGAAGCAATATTAAGCGGCTGTTCAACGCTCGCCAGATAGACACCGTTGACAGCGGAAGCGGAGAGTTCACCATCAGGGTTCAGATCAATCCCAAGGTTGTTGTCGAACGATCCGATGGCTCCTCCGGAAAACAGATTAAGTGAAGCACCGTGAACAATGATTCCATTATCGATAATATTGCCTCCAGCAGCCAGACTGACTGTCCCAGCAAAGGCATCAAGGCGTCCAAGAACCAGATCATCCGCCTCGTGGAGATTGACTTCTCCTTCCTCTCCAAGAGTGAGGTCAAGAGAAGCAACTCTGGTCTCAAGATCAGTTCTACTGCCGATCCCCGTCTGAGCTGCAAGCACCAGAGAAGACGCAGCTGCGTCAACATTGATTTGACCCGGTGTTAGGTTGTTCACAATCGAACCGCCAGTACTGGTCAGTGAAATAATACCACCACCGGCAGTTGTGATCGTTCCGAGACCCAAGGTGTTTGCTGATGAGATTATAATATCACCGGCCACAGTCCCTATCGAAGCAATATTAAGCGGCTGTTCAACACTCGCCAGATAGACACCGTTGACAGCAGAGGCTGTAAGTTCACCATCGGGATCCAGCCCGACTTCCAGATAGTTGTCAAACGATCCAATCGCTCCTCCAGCGGTCAAGCTAAGCGAACTGCTGCGTATATTGGTTTCATGGTCACCAATGGCATCGAAGATCGAACCTGCGGTCTCAAGGTAAACTGTCCCACGTGAAAAGATCGAATCAATATTCAAGTCATGACCAGACTCATGAACAAAGATATCGCCATCGGCTCTCATGGTCAGAGTCGCTGTACTGCTGCTTGAATAGAGATTAAGTTGCAACGGATTATCTGCCGTTCCGATTGCACCATTGGCCGCTTCCAGTATTATATTTTCTGCGCTGATTTCTATACCCTGAATACTGCTGATACCTCCAGCAACCTTGAGCCTTATATCACCATCAGCCTCCAATGCCGAAAGATTAACAGAACCTTCGGAGCCAATATAGGCGTAGCCACCTGCACTGGCATTCAGCCCTCCGGTGGACGCATCCATCTCAATATCAACGGTGTCCCGTCGGGTAATGTTAAACCCATCGATATCAATGCCATTGGCGGCATAAACAGTTTCAATATCGGTTCGTTCAGCGGCCATCAAAGCCAACCTCGCTGCTTGTGCTTCAGGAGTATCACTGGTCAAATCATCTGTAACCGCGATATAAACGGGATCTTTGCTAGAACCGATATTGTCACCCGAAATCAAGGTCACACTGTTCCCTGTGACGTTCGGTTCCTCGATTGCAATACGCGTATCGGTGACTTCCTTAAGCATGCCTGGAGTCATTCCAAGTCTTAATTGCTCGTCACTCCACTGTACCTTATGAGCAAAGCTGCCATACTCTTCACTGCTGGCTTCATAACTGTAATCAGCAGCGTAGGCACCATCATTAAGTTCCCCGACCTCCTGATGAAGAAAGAAGTACTCTGATGTCTTCGAGACAACAAAATCGTCGAGTTTGTTTTGGACAAAATTGTCACGTTGCGCTTGCGTTATCAGACTCTGGTCTGCATGCGCCTGGGTTTCGTACTGCGATCTCAGTGCCTCATCCTGAACAGCACTTAAGGTGTAGACATAATCTGGGTTATAGGGATCGTAACTGTCATCAGTCGGATCAGTGGTGCCCTGATCGTTCAGGCGCATGCTCCAGTAGTTACGGTAGTTTTGGGTTTTGGCATTTTCGTAGGCCGCGACCGTGTCATCAACTTTATCAAGTGCATCCTGACCTTGCAACTGCATCTCTTCCCACAAGGCCTCAAGTTCCTCGATCGTACGAGTATCAGCGTACTGCGCTTCATTGTTATCGATGATCTGCCCTGCCCCGGCATCGATTGTGACATCACCTTGCTGGGACTCAACAGCAACAAGATAGAGATCACCGCCACCTTGCTGGACAATATCAATGTTATCACGCGACAGCGCTTCGAGACCAAAGTTGAGCACACTCTCACTTGCTAGTGGAGTCCCAACATCAAGGTTAAAGGCTTGAGATTCACTTCCGATCGAACCATTTTCAGCGAAGAGCTTGACGTAATCCCCCTGAACCAAAGAATCTGAATCCTCCATCAGCAATGAACCTTCAGTTGTCAATGAAACATTGCCGCCACTGGTCATTGCATTGGCAACGGTCAGATCTCCGGAGATTTCCGTTATCTGGATATCACCGCTATCGGTGACAGCATCCAAAACACCACCATTGTCGAGATTGATCAGTAGATCATTGGTTGTGCTACCTATTCCAGAAACTGCCGACAGATTCAAGTTATCAGCAGAAATGATCAGGTTGGCTTTGGTCTGTGACAGAGAACCTCCCGAGCTGATTGAGACATCCCCTACCCGGTTAGTGATATTCCCATTGGCGAGAACACTACCAGCCGAGTCAATATCAATACTGCCGGTATCTTGGCCGATGAACTCAATGGCGATAGGATAATCCGCTGCCAGACTATGGGTCGACACGGACTTCGAACCTTCTCTGACGTTAAACTCCATAAAGTACTGAGATGTCACACACAACCACCAATCACACTTGGACCAGGAATCGGTCTCCGTAACCACCGGAGTATCTATACTGACAACTTCAGTACCATAGGTATAGGAAGCGAGGTTGTTCTGTCCATTCATCCCCGCATTGCCATCGGTCAGATAGGCTCCATTTTCAAGAACCTCTGAACTAAGTACAGTCGGACCGGAAAGCTTGTACTGATCCATCGATGCATCGATAGTCAAAGCAGAGAGGCCAAAGAAGCTACGCGACCAATAGCGGTAGTAACTGATTGTTTCGTTACTCTCCCCGGTCGTCCAGGAATAACGCAGCCCAGCCTGCGGATTGTAGGTTGTCGATCGCCCAGCGGTATCAAGCAGGGTGAAGGAATCGAAGTCCATACTCCCATCAGTCTGTTCGATCAGATCGCCACTCTTAATATTGATCTGGCCATCCACGTAGGTATATTCGGTGCGCTCAAGTTGAGGAACATTGTTGCTATCAATCGACTTAATGTTGGTAATCGAGATGACTCCGGCCACTCCACGCCCGGTATCAAGAACATTAAGCTCAAGATCAAGACTGCTGTCATTTTCGATCTTGATACGACCGTAACCATCCAGCGCCCTGATTCTACCGGCATTTCCCATATAGGTTGCATCTGTTACGGAGAGATTGGGGTTGGTATCGGTCGTCCAAGCCGTATTAATGATCTGCCCATAGAGGTTGACATAACCACCCATAACAGCAGCACCAGAAACCTCCAATTGTTCTGTCAGCACGTTGTAGTAGACATCAATCTCATTCCATTCTGCATCCGCCACGGTTTCACTGAAGGTCGTCGAAGCATTGGTCACCTGATAGAGCTCATCACCAGGAGCCAGACTACCAGCCGCTTCTTTGACTTGATAATCGGTAATCGCCTGAGCAAGAGTCCAAGAGCCATCATTGCCATTATCGACGTATACAGTGTCTGGGATTCGGACACCCCAGTCAGGAAGCCCGCTCTGTATCGTCCCATTAATATTAAGAAACCGGGCAGCCATAAAGATCGAGCCATTGGCGACGATGCTACCCGGTTCAAGCGATGAATCGTCAAACAAAGCTGCCGGATCACCACCAGCCTCTCTGAAATCATCGGTATAGCTTTGGATAATATCCCCGTTTCGGGTTGATATATCGATCGTTCCAGCATGAATATTGACACCACTGTCGACAATGATGCTGCCCGCGCTGGAATCGACTACAACTGAACCTCTCAGGTTGGAAACGTCATCGGTAAAGGTCATATCAGGAGCGGGACCATAGTAGTATTGATATTCATCAGAATCATGATCGAGAACATGACCTTCAGAATCATAAGTCGGCTTTGGGGCAAGGGGATCGTAATTACTTGTAATCAGAATTTCTGGGGTGTTATCAGTATTGGTATTGGTTACAACATTACTGAACCCGGCCTGCCCTTTGACAAGGTTGAGATCTTCTATCATCGCCACTGATTCGGCGCTGCTCTGTGTAGAGATATCAACATTATTAAAGAGTACGCTTCCGCCGTCATCAGCAGGAATCGTCAGTTCATTAAATTCCAGGTAGAAACGACTGTCGTTAACGATTTCGATCTTGGCGTACCCTTCTGCTTCGAGAGAACCTGAGCCGGTCAAAGAATCGGTTTTGATATTGATATCACCGACTTTGGCAACAATATCGGGCAGAGCCAGTTGGTAAGCCGTTGGCCCTTCAGGGACATCAAAGTTTGAAGGGTCTTCATCCAAATCATCACGTTCCGCTTCCAAATTAGCAACATATGAATTCACATTATCCAATTCAGTTTCTGTGATTTCCAGACCCTCTTCTGCCTCAGTCAAGTCGGCTTCTGCGGTAACAATATCTTCCTCTACATTGACGAGGGAGTCATTGATCGCGACACGCTCCGTTGTCAAATTTGGGATCGTCGTATTGATCAGAGTATCCTCTTCAACGGCAAGGTCATCCAAATCTGCCTGTAAAATAGCTATCTGATCGGCTTCTGCAGGGACATCTGAATTAAGGGCATCAATCTGAGCCTGAATCGCTGTCTGCTCGCCCGGAATTTCGCCCAATCGACTGTTGGCAGTGGCAATTTCCCCATCCTTCACTGCCAGATCACTGGTCAGTGTCGTCTGCTGGGTTTCTAAAGAGGCAATATCCCCTTCCAGGGTGGTAATATCCCCTTCCAAAGTAGAAATATCACTCTCCAGTTCAGTCACTTCATCGCCAAAAACATCAAGTTGTGCGTCAATTGCAGCAATTGGGCTGACACCTGAATTTCCGGCAAAACCAGAGTTATCCGGATCATCCAAACCCAATTCAACCAGCTTATACTGGAGGAAATCTATTTCCGACTGATAAGCTGCCACAGCCGTCGCATCACCAGCATACTCACTCTTCAAATGTTTTAACTTTTCTATGCGATCAAGAATATTCCCCGCGATAGAAATCGAGGTCAGACTGAAGTCTCCCAGTTGTTCGCTCAGTGTCGTACCATCAAAATCGAAAGTTCCATCGGCATTAATCAGCACATATTTCTGATTTTCCACGCCAGCTCGGACCACACCATCAACCACCACTGAGGTCGTACCACCTGTCGATTTCTCACCCTCAACAGGGATATCAAAGGAGACATCGCCACCACCGAAGAGATTGGAAATACCGCTGACTATTGCCCCTGCCGCTTCACTGTAGATATCCTTACCAACACCGCTGATAGTGGCATTCAGGCTTCCCTCTTCAGCAAAAAGGCTGACGTCATGAGCCGACGCAACATCGGCTCCCGTATGGATTATAACCGCTGCATCCCCAGAGACAGTCGCATCTGCTCGGGGCTTAGTCGTGACCGGGAAGGCCGTTTTATTCCAAAGATCGGTTTGACCACTTACACTGATATTGTTGGCTGAACCTGCCTTAAGATTGATGTCATTCTTGGCAAAGAGATAAGCATTTTCTCCGATGTCGACCAGATTTTCTGCAGCGTAGTTCGAGCTGGACTCTCCGGAAGGAGCTCCTGCTACGCCATAGGCATTTGCTGCAGTCTGGGTTCTAATGATTCCTGTCGCATAGGCCTTGACATCAAGATCTTCAACTGCAATCAAGGTCGAGTCGGCACCGATCAGAACACTGGCATCAACTTCATCAGCAGTAATTGTTGAGGTCGCTTTTGCAACTGAAACAAGACCACCCGAATCCATCTTGACCCTGTCGTAAGCCTCAATATTGTTCACCGCATTAAGATTAAAAGTACCGGCATCATCGTTGCTATTCTGGTATAGACCTGCACCATCTCCAACATTGACGGTCGTGCTGCTAACGATAATGGTTTCACTTTCAGCCGCTGGCGCATCAATGACGCCACCAGATCCAGATGTCAGATTCCAACTGACATTATCATCCTCGTCGACAGCGGTTTTATTGACGTAGTTCGTCGCTGTCAGATTGATAGAATCGGCTGCTATATAACCATTCGCTCCAACCGCCGCATAAACCGTTGCATTCGAACTGTTGTTGGCAAACGAACCACTGGCTCCGACAATTGCCGCATTGACGCTATTAACAGTACTGTCAAAGTTGGAACTATGTTCGGCAGAAATGGACAGATTTTCAACCTCAATGCCTCGGCTGTCTGATCCACTTCCGGTAGAGGCACTGGTCGTTGAGGTGGTATCGGTTCTCGCTATCGCCGCCTGACCGGAAACAACTCCACCACTGCCAGCAATAGAATTAGCGTAATTTTCATCATTACCGTTGGCAAGAACAGACAGACTTGCACCTGTTACGGCCACATTGTTACCCAAGACAGCTTTAGTCGTCGCCTTGGAACTGGCATCCGCAATATTTGCTCCGACAGCCAGGAAGCCGACGTTAAGGCCGGCTGCGCCAGCCGTTTGTTTTGAATCTGATGAAGCAGCAACAATGGTTCCAGCAGTCGTACTAATGGTCGTCCCATCTTCGACCGATGCGGTAACATCACTTTCATCTTCGGCTGTACTGCTGGTGGCATTGACACCCAGCAACAAACCACCACTAGCACCCACGGCATCAGCATCGGCTGATGGTGCCGTAGAAATCAGATTTTTGGTCGCACTGACCATTAAGCTGTTAGCCGTAATAGCATTATTAGCTCCCAGCGTCGCGGTCACAGTCGGGTTAACTTTAGCATTAGCCGATGAAGCGCCGACACTGCCGATAACAGAGATCGCCACGGCACCTGAAATGGCTTTAGCTTGAGGGGTTGCTTCAGCAGTTATAAGCATTTCACCATCGAGATGAACTGTGTTATTTGTCCCGGTTGAAGCACTGACTGCGGAATCGTTGGCTGCGATTGCAACCGCACCACTGCCGGAATAGATACCAGCGGCACCAGCAAGTGAATTAGCATTAACAACATCGCTGGAAGTTGCTTCAACAGTCAGGGTTTCAGCATTTGTACCATTCTGACCGACAGCAACTCCGGAACCGGTTGCAGCGCTGACACTCCCGGTTGCTTTGGCCCGTGAGAGGGAACCACCCACAGCACCAGCTCCACCAGCCGCACCAACAGCATTGGAAGTTAGCTTAATATTTTCAGTCGCACCGACACGAACATTAGCGGCACTGTCGATTGCCACGCCGTCATCCAATGAGGCATTAGTGGTGTTACTGGAGTCTAGATAGGCAACTGCTGCACCAATACCAATATAGCCAGCAGCGGCACCATAGGATATTATTTTTGAACCTTCGCCATCGACATCTTCAGCATCGGCATTGACAGCCACATCTCCACCAGCGTCAATAACAGTGCCTGAACCGATAAACGCTTCAGTCGTCGATTTTTTAATCCCGATTCCAGCAGCACCACCGACCCCGGCAACACCGCCGACAGCCAAACCACCAGTAACAATCTCAATTTTAGTTTTGTCTATGGCTGAAACATTTACGTCCCGGCCAGCATTAACAACAGAAGCGGCGCCAATTGATGCCTGAGTTTTGTCAACTGCAGAGGTTGCGTCGATATCGGATGCAACACCGACATTCTGGCTGTTGGCAACAACATCCGTTTTGATGCTTTGGACATGTTCAGAATCACCCAGTTCGCCGGAGACATTATCCTGGCTTGCCTTTTCATCAGCATAGGCTGACGTGCTTGCACCGCTTTCATCATCATTGATCGCGCTCTGTGAATCGTCATCCAGTGCTGACCCGATGGTCACCAGAGAAACGGCACCACCGACACCGACAACGCCGGTCAGCGAAGCGGCTATGGTATTGGAGCTGACATCCTTAATCGATTCCGCCGTGACCTGAATATCGCGACCAGCATTAACATTCGTAGAGTCACCCAGATAAGCGGTGGTCGTATTTTTGACAATGCTGATATCAGCAGTACCGCCAAATCCGGCGATGCCGATTGCTGCCGTCCCTGCAGCACCATCGATATTGACGCTATCACTTGCTGTAATGATCACATCCTGAGCCACACCAGCAGCATTATTCTGATTAACCTGAGCGCCATCACCAATGCCAGCCACCGTTTCGGAACTCACCACATTAACCGCGACGGAACCCGCGACTCCGACACCACCACCTGCCGCAGAACCGGTAACAGCAATAATTTTTTCAGTTGAATCAGCCTCAACAGTAAGAATACCGCCGGCATCCAACTCAGTGCTTCCATCCTCAACATAGGCCTTAGTAGTATTGTCGATCACTGCAACCGAGACCCCACCGCTGACTGCGGCAATGCCGCCAGAACCAGCCACCGTTGTGATCAGAAGATCGGTCTCTTCATCAGCCTCAACAGTGAGATTGCCGCTCGAATCGATATCAGCATTACCACCGACAGAAGCTATAGTTTCATTGCGCACAACCTGAACCCCGGCTGCCGCACCCACTCCAGCGGCACCAGCAATCGAGACATTTGTTGTCACAGTATAAAGATCAGAGGAAGAAATCGCCTTGGCTTCAAGATCCTCGGTATTGATCACCGCATCACCAATAGTCGCATGCGTTTGCTTGGCAACAACAGCAGTGTCCATCGAACCACTGACCGAAGCGGCACCAGCGCCAGCGACCGTCCCAGCAACCTGAACCATAAAAGTGTTATCCGCAGCAGTGAGATTTACGTCACCCACCTCTGCAGGGTTGGCATTTATCGTTGTGTTGTCACCGATAGCAGCGACCGTTTCTGTAGCAATGACATTGGTTGAGAATGAACCTGTCACAGCGGCAGCTCCTGCCCCTGCAACTCCGATGGTTGTTGAGACAATTTTTTCATTTGATACGGCAGCGACAGATAATCCCTGCGCTGTTTCCACATTCTTCGTTCCCATCCCAGTGGTCGCCACAGCATCACCATCAGGATCGTCTTTCGGTGCCACACCAGCATTAACCTGGGTTTCTGCATCCTCATTTTCGCCATCACCCTCAGCGGTAACGCTGAAATCTGCCTGTCCACTGATGTTGCCATCCGCCACACCATCGTTATTGACATCAACATCACCACTTTTTCCAGCTGGCGCTTCAGGCAGCGCTGTTGGATTATCGACATCGACCGTACCGGTATAGACCGCCATCGTCGAGGCGGAATCACCACGTGCATTTATCGTTGAATTGTCAGCAACAAAAGCTCGGGTCTGATTGGAGATAACGTTGGCTCCAACATTAACACCCACTCCTGCAGCACCAGCACCGTTACCAACGGCCGAAACTGCAACGATTAAAGTATCATCCGTTGCAGAAAGATCGATATTGCCATTTGAATTAACTGTGGCCCCTAAGATATCGAAATTATCATTCAGATCATCACCGATAGCAGCCTGAGTTTTATTGGCCGCGACATTGGCAGACACAACAGCGCTGACGGCCGCTGCTCCTGCACCACGAATCGAAACACCACCAGAGATGAGATTTTCAACAGAAGCGGCTTTGACGCTGATAGAATTATTGGCATCAACCTCTGCACCACTGGAGATATAAGCCTTGGTATCTTTTTCAAGGACATTGGTTCCTAACACACCACCAACGGAAGCAGCACCTGCGCCGCCACCAGAACCGGCCATTGTTGCGATATTACTGGAACTGTTGGCCGTTACAGAAACTTCATCACCAACAATATTCTGATTGATTTCAGCATCGCCGATGAAAGCATCCGTATCTGAAGAGACCACATTGACCACAATCGCACCATCGACAGCAGCGGCACCAGCACCAGAGCCAGTCACTCCAACGTTGTAGACATTTTCTGATGTGTCAGCATCAACGTCGATAAGGCCGCCAGCATCAACACTTGCACCATCGGCAATATAGGCACCAGCAGAGTCATGCAGCAATGTCACCCCGAGAGAACCGGCAACACCAGCAGCAGCACCGCCAGCTCCTGCACCGGAAGCCATAATCGCCAGTGATTTATCTTCCGCCTTGACGGTCACATCACCACCGGCGTTGACCTGCGCACCGCTATCGATATAGGCACTGGTATTCATTGTAGGTATATTATTTGGGTCGTCACTCAGACTGTCGCTAATCGCCAGTTTTGAGGAATAGCTGTCGAGAGTATTTGCAGTTGAAGTAGAACGTGCCGAGGAACCAATCATATTGTTGCCATCGGCATCGACAACTGAACTTTTCGTCGTTTGGCCATCAGCATATTCCTGCGTGCTAACATTCTCGTAGGCAATTACATCATTGGAATCGAGCGGTACGCCATCCTCATCAACTTCGACAATGTTGCCATCGGCGTCTAAAGGATTACCATCGGCATCACGAACTTCCTGAGAAACCTCCATCCCTCCTGAAGACTCTCCATCTAAGAGAGAACCGACTGAAATGACTCCGAAAGCACCGGCGACACCAGCGGCACCACCACCTGCTCCAGCGATGGTCACTGAATTCACATATTTGGCCGAAGAAGCATCAACACTGACATCCTTTTCTGCATCAACCTGTGCATTCTTACCGATATAAGCCTTGGTAGTGTTGAGTGCCACAGTCACATCAGCCGTGCCACCAACTCCGGCGGCTCCACCGCCAGCACCGACACCGCCAACACCGACCGTCACAATCGTATCTGTCGCTTTTACATTAACCGATTGATCTGCATCGTCGTAGGAAGCATCTTGATTCACCTTGGCATTGTCGCCTATTCCCGCTTCAGTATCAGCAACCACAACCTTCACGCCAAAGGAACCAGAGACTCCAGCAGCTCCGCCACCGGCACCAGCCACGGTCACACTATTGACATTCTCGGTTGAGGTTGCCTGAACGGCAGTCGTCCCGCTGGCGTTAGTTTCGGCATAGTTTCCAAGCCGCGCCTTCGTACTGCTGGCATTAACAATGACAGCCAGTGAGCCACCGACACCAGCAGAACCTCCACCAGCACCGGCACCAGTCGCAGTTGTTAGACTACTGAACTCGGTTGCTGCGATATTAAGGTCGCCATTGCTGACATTAATTTGTGCAGCCTCTGTTTCATCGGCACCATCTTCGACTTCAGCGGTCGTACTGTTGGCAAAAACGATCGCCCCGACAGCACCACCGACACCAGCACTGCCACCACCGCCAAATCCCATGGTTCCGGTCACAGCAACATCGGTTGAATTGGCAGAAAGGTCAAACCCGTTATTGGCATTAATCAAAGTCGAATCACCAACTTTTGCATTGATTGTTTTGGCGATAACGCCGATATTTCCGGCAGCACCAACACCAGCGCTACCTCCACCGGCAACACCACCAGCAAGATTGACCAGCACCGTTTCATCTAAAGCTTTAACCTGAACAACCTGATCGGCAGAGGCTTCTGTGTTGTTCTGATTAATCTGCGCACCACTATCGATACGTGCTTCAGCAGTAGTGGCAATAACATTGGCATTGACCGTAGCAGCCACACCGGCCTGACCACCACCAGCACCACTGACGACAGTCGTTGTTAAGACTTCACGATTGGAGGCGGTGACAGAGAGGCCTTTAAGCTCTTGCGTTTCAACAACCGCAACAGCAGTTCCATCTTCATTAACCAAATCATCTTCATTGATACTGTTATCGACGTCCACATCAAACCCTGCTTCAGTCGCGCCACTCTGTTCAGCAGAGCCACTAATTACTGTTGTACTATCACCATTACCGCGCGCGTTGACCGTTGCGCCTTCACCGATATATGCTCTGGTGGTTCCTATCAAGGTTGCTACTGCCAGTGAGCCACCAACACCGGCCTGACCGCCACCAGCAGCACTACCAGCAATCATCACACCGACCATGTCATCTTCCGCATTGACCAAGACATTACTATCTGAATCGACGCTGGCATCCTTACCTATATAGGACTGAACATCGTTGGCTATCACCGCAACTGAGACCGCACCACCTACTCCAGCTTTACCACCACCAGCAAAACCGGCTGTGGTTGAAGTCACAACTTCTAAAGAATCAGCATTGATTGAAACATCCTTTGCAGCATTGATGTCTGCCAAACGGCCACCGCTGTCATCAGCAATATAAGCCTTAACCGTCTTGACAATAACAGCGGTATCGAGCGCTGCTCCAACACCGGCATCACCACCACCGGCTCCAGCTCCGGTCAAACCAACAGCAACGGTATCATCTGTTGCTGAGACCAAGACACTGTCTTCATCTCCAGTGATATTCCGATTGATCCAGGCTCCTTCACCGATCAGCGCTTGAGTATCAGTTTTGATGACGTTAAATGAAAAGGCTCCAGCAACACCGGCCTTACCACCACCAGCACCGGAAACCACCACAGCGACAGAGGTTTCATCAGCATCCGCAACCACGTTTGTCGCCAGTTCAGCATCGGTCGTCGTATCCTGACCAATCTTCGCCGTTGTCTTATTCAGATTGACATTGACCGCAACCGTTCCACCGACACCAGCCGATTTACCAGCAGCAACGCCACCAGCTAACATAATCGTATCGGCATCATTAGCCGCAGTGACGATTAGATCTCCTTCGGAAGAAACTGTCGCACCATCTTTGATTGAAGATTCAGTATTATTGATCGAGGTTATCAACCCCATAACCCCTGAAACAGCTGAGCCTTCCGTTGCGGCACTACCGCTAACACCAATATTGATCAATGTCTGATTCGATGCGGCATCAACTTTCACACCAGCACCAGCACCATTGGAATCGACCGTTGCACCATCGCCGATATAGGCCTGTGTTTTATCCAGATTGGTAATATTAGTCAGAGAAACACCAACACCTGCCTTCTTGGCACCAGCAACGGCACCGCCAAATGCGACCGCCTGGATATCAGCAGAAGAGCCAACCTCGACACCCAACGTTTCCCCTTCAGCATTCTCAGACTGGACTCCAGTGGTTGTCACATCGGCATTCGCACCAATGTAAGCTGCTGTTGTGCTATCAAAAACATTGACAGAAAAGGATCCAGCAACAGCGGCATCTCCCTGAGCAGCGGCTCCGGCGATAGCCTCGGTGTAATAATTATTGGTACTAAGATAGGTCGAAGGATCGAGCGTGTCGAAGCTGAAGTTCAGGTAATCGAGAGTGATATCACTAAGATCAATTTTATGCTTCGTTGCCTTTACCGTGAGCGACTTAGCATCAACGGTCGTGGTTTCAATGGTGTTATCGGTGTCATAACCAACGGCAGCAATATTGTCGTTGTTAACATACAGAACAGCAAAAGATGCACCGACACCGGCCTTGGAATCTTCACCGATAGAGATAGAACCGGCTCTGGCTTGTGCCGCAATTCGACTAGTATCCTCAGATATCACAGCAACATCGCCACTGGCATCGATATCAGCACCATCACCAATAGAAGCACGTGTTTCATTGAAGTTCGCCACAACAGCGAGAGAACCTGCAACAGCAACTTCTCCACCACTGGCTCCTGAAACAGATTCGGCAGCCATTGTCGTCAGAAAATCTTCGTCTCTGTTCTGCTTTGAATCGGCTGTCAGGCTAACATCGGTTGCATCGATGATCGAAGTCCCTGAACCAATCGAGGCGATCGTTTGATTACGTGTCACTGTCAAAGCGGCAGCAGCGCCAACGCCGACATCATCAGACTTTGCTGCTCCACTCGCTAAGGTTGAATAATTGGTGTCAGTCGCAGCATCGACACTGACCTCACCACTGGTCGTGATCGACTTGTTGTCAGCAATCTGTGCGATCGCTTTGTTCTCCGCCACACTGGCACCAATGGCGGCAGCAACAGAAACCTGCTTGGCTTCTTCCTTCTCACCTTCGATTTCAGGATCGTCAGTATTGGGTGTCTCTACTTCTGGAGTCTCTGCGCTGACAGCTTCAATACCATCAGCCTCGCCCCCCGCTTTACCTTTCCCGAAGCCAAGTTGAGAATCGACCTGTTCGTCAGTCGACGTTCCAGCTTTTTGATTTCCGTCCTCATCTTTGCTTTCTGCAGCCCCTTTAGCTGAAGCGGTCGCGACCGTTTTGATTTTGGATTTAGATGCCGCATCCAAATCGATAGAGGTTGATGAGGAAATATCACGCTCGACGCTGGCCAAAACCGTATCACTGGCCACACCCACGGACAGAGATGCCCCGACAGCAACATCACCAGATGTTTGCCCGGTTGCAGTCGTAGAGACTTCATTGCTCTGATTGGCAGATACGCTCAAGCGACCAGCGAGGTCAATCGCACTACCATCGCCCAACCTCGCCTGTGTTCTGTTTACAGCCACAGAGACAGCAATCAGAGGAGTCACGGAAACTTTCGCACCGCTTGCGCCACCAGATGCTGTTGTAGTCATCTTATGCTCCGCGGTCGAATCCAGAGATAGTGAACCGGCGTCAACCAAAGTAACGTCATCACTGACTTCGGCATTGGCGGTATTAACAACGACATTAATAGCGGCGGAAACACCAACGCCAGCTGCCGCTTCATCGCCGGTCATTTTAACGACTGCATCCGCTTCTGCAGTTGCTTCCGTATTATTCTGAGTCTCTAAAGTGACATCACCAGCACCAGCATCAATATCGGCCAAGATGCTATCCTCGTTGGTGTCTCCAGCTACGGTCGCGGTTGTGGTGTTAACGGCGACATTTAAGCCTAATGATCCAGCCACACCAACATTTGACGCACCAGCACCACTGGTTGCTTTGGCATTGGAACTGCTTGTTTGTGTATCGGCTCCATCAGCATTGGTCCGAGCACTAAGTGTGAGTCCAACACTATCAATATCTGTATTGTCTTTGACAACTGCGGTGTTGGTGGCAACACCAACATTCAGAGCCACGGCGGCACCAACACCAACATTGGTACTGCCGCCATCAACCTGGCTACCATCGGCGATAGCGCTGGTATCGGTCTGGTTAATACTGGACAGAGATACCTTGCCACCCGTGCTGCTGATACTTCTCCCCTCACCGATGCTGGCTTCAGTCGTATTGACACCAATATTCGCAGCAATACCTGCTGCGACACTAACAGCACCTTCGCTGGTTTCGGCTTTAGGATCGTTGTCATCAGTCTGACTATCTGCTTCTGCTAACTTATCTGAGGCACTATCTCCACCGGCTGCGGCAGCATCATTGGAGGCGGTCTTTTGTGCTGCCATCTGTTCATCAACTGAACCACCTGCTTCGGCATCTCCATTTTCATCGGCGGCTTTTCCACCGGTTGCGCTGGCGGTTGCTGTGGTTGAGCTGGAGGCATTACTTTCGACGTTGAAACTAACATCACCTGTGGCGCTGATATCTCGTTCGGTGGTGGCAACAACGGTATCGACTGCGGTGGTCAAACCAAGGGACGCTCCAATGG
>JADGEB010000002.1:0-18131 GCA_016744595.1 Desulfuromusa sp. | reverse complement strand
CACCAGCAGTTTGACCTTTGGCTTCTGTAGTGACAGCACTGTTATTAGTGGCACTGACGTGTAAGCTAGCGACATCGAGTTCTGTTCCGCTACCGATTGTCGCAGTGGTTGTGTTCACTGCAGTGGTCACGGCGGCTAGTGGTGTGATGGAGATTTTGGAGCCACTGGCTCCACCTTCTACAGATGTGTCAATCTTATGATCGGAAGAAGCAGTGATAGCTGTATCACCGGCATTGGTCAGAACCGCGCCGTCCTGAACTTCACTTGTTGTGGTATTGACGGCAACATTCAAACCGACACTGGCACCAACGCCAACTGCGGCGGGTTCGTCTCCTTCTGGAGCTTTGACTGTCGGAGCTGCATTGACTGTAGATTCGGTATTATTGGTAGAATCAAGAGTCAGATCCCCACCTGCATCGACAGTAGCACCACTATGAATAGTTGCTTCTGTTGTATTGACAGAAACGTTCAATCCGAGTGCACCGGCGACACCAACATTCTTTGATCCCGCACCAGAAGTGGCATCGGCACTATAGTTGGAAACACTATCAGCATCTCCCCCAGATGGAGCGTCCTCGTTCATTCCAGCATTGATGTCAATACCACCGGCACTAATATCAGAAGATGCCCCGATATAAGCCTGATTTTCTTCAACACCAATATTGACAGCCACGGCCACACCAACGCCAATATCACCCTTGGCTGCTGAGGCATCGGCTTGAGCCGAAGTATTTGACAGAGAACTGGAGCTGATCGTTAAAGAACCCATATCAGTACGTGCATCAGCACTGTCCTGAGTGGTCAAGTCAACATAGGCTTCCGTGCTCGCATTACCAAGATCGGTCACAGCCAATGCTCCGGCCAGTGTCACCTTACTAGAACCCTGCTCATCTGTTTCGGTCGTCTCTGGACCATACTTATCGAGATTATTCTTGGTTTCAGTACTATTCTCTGTCGCCCCATTAGACGTCGATTTAGCAATAGTTGTAATATTGTTCAACGAGTCGGCAGAAACTTCAATATCTGCCCTCTTGATCAGATTGGCATTTCCATCAATATAGGCTTTTGATTCACTGCGTTTGATGACAGAAACAGCGGCGGAGCCTCCCACTGCGAAGTCCCCCCCAGCAGTTCCGTCCGCAACAGTATTGACTGTCACGGAATTATCTGAAGAAAGATCGAGTTTCCCGGCAAGGTCAAGATTAGTATTGCCACCGATATGTGCAACAGCAGAAGAATCGACAATTGAGGTTGCCACAGCAGCGTCACCCGACACCGGTAATAAGCTTGAACTTGCCTTGGCCTGAGTATCGGCATTGAGGGTAGAAATCGCCGTAACCATCAAATCACCAGTTTCAGTGATAATGGTGCTGTCCAACACCTCAACCTGAGCACCTGAGGTCACATCAACAATCGCGGCATCTACGGCAAGTTCAATTGGAATTCCATCGGCCTCTGCGGTCACAGATGATTCAGCCGTAAGCGTGACCGAACCTCCACGTAAAATGGCATCATTTACATTGACTGATGCATTCGAAGATTCGAAAACGGCAATGTTCTCATGATTCTCATCTGCTGAGGCGGCAAAAGTAATTGTCCCAGCCCGTTCGATTGCATCTTCATTATAGGCAAAGACTCTGGCGCCAGAAGTCACCTCAATTGTTTGGCCAACTATCTCGATATCGCCTGATTGACTCGCTGCGCCAACTCCGTTTGAGACAATTGTCCCGTCAACTGTGACGTAATCGTCAGCACGAATAAAAATATCACCGCCGACAACGACGACAGTCGAACCACTCTCCAAATCGTTATCATTAACAACATCCCTAAAAGTAGGAGCCGATCCCCTAAATACCCCCCCAGTCGCAATAGTGCCAGCAACATTTATATCATCAGCCATCACGCTGACTGTCCCATTAGCACTAGCATTAATCCTACCTTCAATTGAAATAAGGCCATCGGGGGAGATTGGCACAGAACCGTCCTGCAACAAGTTGACTGCAGATTGATCTGGGCCTCCAGAGGAAAGGAAAAAACTGTCCATGAAACTCTGTGTTGGCGTCGTCAAAGTCAGAGCGCCAACGTTTAAAGCACCCTGATTACCAACGATAATTCCATGAGGATTGGCAAAATATATGTGCCCACCAATTTGATCACCCTTAATGGAGTTGAGGACACCATTGATTGTGCTTCTCTCAGAGTGCACCAGATTCATCAAAGTATCTGTCGAGTTGGGAAGGTGAAGATTAACAATATCGATGGAATCGACATTGAAGGTGGAAAAAGAGTTGAAAGCAGTGTTGCCTCGAATTGTCGAAGTCGTCACATCAGTGATTGCACCAGAAGTCGCAATGCTTGTTTGCGTCTGTCCATCAACAACGATCTGTGCTGACCAGGCAAAATTAGCAAAAAAGAAATGACACAGTGTAAAAATGGTAACAATGCCCTTACGCTTGCTAGTATTTATTCCAGCAAAAACTCCCTTGTGTTGAGCACTATCAGATTTACGCATCTAAATCTTCCTTTCATCATCAATTGATGTATTTACGATAAAATCTGGGCATCTTTTTCTATTATACTCAATAAAAATGTTTTTACTTAGACACTTACACCAGAAAATACTTAATTATTTACAACATATGGAACATGTATTTGACTCAAATTATCCTCTTTGCTCCACGAGTGTTATATAAGTTGAAAATTCCTGAAGACAAAAAAAGTAATATACAGTGTGAAACAGGAATAAAACACTACCCGAACAGGTAGATTAAATGCGAAACTGTGTAAAAATACTTACATTTTGCGGGAGAAACACTCCAAAGAGAGCTCTCCGCCATAGAATTTCGATAGCTTCAATAGCAAGGATTGTAAATGCAGATACTGCCAGATATAGATTCTGCTCAACTGAACCAAGAAGACTTGATGCAAATGCTCAAGCTAATCAACGGTTGTCTCCAATGCGTTGATGAACAAGAATTTCACAATTTGCTTCTTTCTTTTGCTGATTTTCTCGGATTTGAATTCACTCTGTACGGCTATACAACCTCCGCTTACAACAAAAGGCACTACGCGAAGGTTATCAATCTTTCCAATCCAAAAGGATGGGATACGGAATATACGCAGAAAAAATATCTACTACACGATCCAGTGATGCACGAAACAGAACTACGAATAAAAGCCGGCAATAACGTTATTTTTATTTACTGGGATGCCTATGACTGGCAGCTTTCTCCACAACAGCAACAAGTAATAGACCGAAGAAAATATTTTGGATTATCCTATGGTTGTTCCATCTTTATCAATTCCCACAAAAAAGATTTTGCATACCTTATTTCCTTTGCCAGCCGTACAAAATTACCGGATGCGCGCGTGGAGGCCATGACAAAAATGATCTCCACACACCTGTTAGCAGCAAGAAAACGGCTGAACATGTTAATGCTAGTAAGATCTCTTTCGAAGAAAGAACAGAAAGTCGCACAAGAAATGATGCAGGGAAAAACCAATCAGACAATTGCAAACGATCTGAACATCACTGAAAATACAGTTAAATTCCATATTAAAAATATCTTTGACAAGCTACAGGTGAATAATCGGCTACAAGCCAGTTCTGTGCTTCATGCCGAACGCTATCTAAGTGTATAAGAGTGGGATAAAAAAGGCCGGGTGAGGCTACAAACGTGGTTTTTTCAGAGTCTTTGAAGGAGACTCCCCAAACAACCTTTTGTAGTCGACAGAAAATTTCCCCATATGTGAAAACCCCCAGTGGTTGGCAATGTCAATCACCCTACTACTTGTCATATCGGCTTGTTGGAAGTGCCGCCGGGCACGGTTAAGACGAAAGGTTTGCAAATATTGCTTGGGGGATACGCCAAAATGGTCTGCAAAAGCATACCGCAAAGATCTTTCACTTGTTCCGATCATTTTACAGATAGCTGGTATTGAAATAGGAAAATCTTTGTAGCTTTCTAATAACTCTATCGTTTGCCTGACAACTCTGCGCCTTGTCCAAGGAGGAGGCGGGAGTCTGTCGGGACAATCATTATAAAGCTGACAGATAAGTTTTTCGGTGACAACCTCTTTAAATTCTTCAACCATAAGGTGGATCGAAGCCTTTGAGAGTTGATAGTTCATCCTGCTAAAAAGATCTGCTAAGAGACCTCTGATTTCATTTAGGTGTTGGAGGGATGCTTCCTTAAAAAATGATTCTTTTTCTAAATCGATTTGTTTCTCGGTAATTTCTAAAAGCTCATGTTTCTCATGGATGAAGGCCGGTGAAATTCGAAAACCGTACAGAATACTTCCTGGAAAGGTGATGCCGCTGGTTTCATGACCTGGAGCATGAAATGCAAAGGATTTCTCGGTTAGTTGGATCCCTTCAGCACGAATTGGAACCGACGATTCATGGGCTGAAAAACTGAAAGTGATCCTGTTATCTTCCGTGACCATAGAGTATTTCATCAGACTATTGACATCGACCTTTGTCATAGAAAAATCGGGGGCAACTAAAGCGGATAAATTCCCGTAAAATGGCCCATTGTCAAGTTTATCCATGGTCGCAGAGGCGACTGGAAATGTTGATATCAGATGATCAAAATCACTGAAGTGGTTTCTGGAAAAAAAAAGAGGGGTTGCGTCCTTCATATTCTATTTATCCAACTGTTCCAGTCATGAATTCGAGTTTCCTAGTATTATTCCACGCACAGATAATTACCATATTCTCGACTTGTAGTCTGCCTTTGACGTACCTCAATTCGAAACTTGCCGAAAAATGATAGTCCCGCAATAAAATCCCCATACCCAGCATTAAATTTTGCCCGCACTAATTAAAACTAACATAAACTTGCTTGAATATGCGATGTTTTTTGGAAAGTCAATTTAATCGTATTTATATTGTTAATTTGCCGAAATATGAGCGAGCACAAATAATTTATATATAATAATTGGCCATAGTCAACCATTGTATGTTCGGGTGTTTCTTGAGCAAACAATATCGAATCATACCGATCCCAGTGGGAAAGGGAGAAGAATCTATGGCAGAGATTTTGGAGGCAAGCCAAGGGGAGGAACCGTTTGAATCCGACTCAATGCAAGGAAAGTATCTGACCTTTATGTTGGCAAGTGAGGGTTATGGCGTAGAAATTAGACATGTTACGGAAATCATCGGCATTCAAAAAGTGACCACGATTCCGGATATGCCAGAGCATGTCAAAGGGGTGCTCAACCTGCGTGGAAAGGTGATCCCGGTGATCGATGTTCGGCTTAGATTTCATCTACCAGAACGCGATTATGATGACCGTACCTGCATCATCGTTGTAGATGTCGATAGCGGTTCGGTCGGCCTGGTGGTTGATAAAGTCAATGAAGTAATCGATATTCCATTGCATGATATTGAACCTGCTCCCATGTCAAACTCGAAAAGTGGTAACGCCTATATTCGTGGAATGGGCAAGGTGGAGAAGCAGGTGAAAATCTTGCTAGATATTGAACAGTTGATTAAAGACGAAGATTTGAGTGAAAACGAAGTTGAGGAAGAAGTCGTTTAGCATTTCCCCACTGACAATATTTTCTACCCACAAGCACAGGAGTTTCACAAATGTTTGGAAATTTAAAGTTCAGAACACAATTATTTTCAGGAAACGGACTGATCTTGGTCCTGATGATTATTATTTCGGCCGTCGTTTACACCAGTATCCATTCTCTGCTGGAGACCTTTGAACGGGTCGACCATACCCATAGAGTTCTGGCGGAAGCTTCCAAAATAGAGGCCTCTGCTGTAGATATGGAAACCGGAATGCGTGGCTATCTCCTGGCTGGAAAAGAAGGATTTCTTGATCCCTACAAAAGTGGAGACAAAAGCCTGAATACCCTGCTGGACAAGCTTTCAAAAACTGTTGATGACAATCCGGCTCAGGTTAAATTGTTGGCGGAAACCAGAGAGACCGTCAATCAGTGGAAAGCAAACGTAACCGAGCCGACCATCGAACTAAGAAGGCAAATCGGTGATGCCAAGACCATGAATGATATGGCTCAACTTATTCAGGAAGCCAGGGGCAAGCAATACTTTGATAAATTTCGCAACCAAATGGCAACCTTCGTTGAACGTGAAGAGACATTGATGAAAAAGCGTCAGGCGAAGGCACAAAAATCCACAGATTTAAATGAACTCAGACAACTGACGGGATGGGTTACCCACACCTATGAGGTTATCGCAACCGCTGATTCAATCTTGGCCTCTGCCGTAGATATGGAAACCGGGATGCGCGGTTTTCTGCTGGCCGGGAAAGAGGATTTTCTTGATCCCTATAATAGTGGTAAGAAAAAATTCTACGACCTGATCGCCTCGCTGTCAAAAACCGTTGCGGATAATCCAGCCCAGGTTACATTACTAGGTGAAGCAAAAATGACAGTGACAGATTGGCTAAAAAAGGTTGTTGAGGGTCAGATCGCCCTGCGTCGCGATATCGGGTATTCTAAAACCATGGATGATATGGCTGACCTCGTTGGTGAAGCAAAAGGCAAGGTCTATTTTGACAAATTCCGTGGCCAGATAAAGACCTTCAAAGAAAGAGAAGAGTCACTAATGGGCACACGTATAGCCGCCCTTGAGTCAACGTCGACAAGTGCCATTAACATAGCCATTTTTGGAACTCTACTGGCTGTCATAATCGGCATTACCATTGTCTTTCTACTGACTCGCAGCATTATGAAACAGCTGGGTGGTGAACCTGCCTATATTGCCGATATTGCAAAAAGTGTTGCTGCTGGTGAATTGAATATCGATCTACAGAGCAGTGGCAAAGATGAGGGTGTTTTTGCTGAGATGAAGAACATGATGAGCAGTCTCAGTGAAAAAGCGACATTAGCTCAGCAAATTGCCGGTGGCGATTTATCCAAAGAGGTCACTTTGGCTTCTGAACGAGATGTTCTTGGTAAAGCTTTAAAAGATATGGTTGCAAACCTGAACGATGTATTGGGGCAGATTCAGGTCTCAGGTGAGCAGATTGCCTCAGGGAGTGGTCAAGTGTCTGATTCCAGCCAGTCCCTCTCGCAGGGTGCCACTGAGCAAGCCAGCAGCCTGGAAGAAATTTCTGCATCACTCAATCAACTGTCGTCACAAACCACCACAAATGCAGAAAATGCGAATCAGGCCAACCAGTTGGCATCTGATGCACAAGATGCCGCCCAGCAAGGTGGCGAACGGATGGAGTCGATGATCTCAGCGATGGGTGAAATCAATGAAGCCGGTCAGAATATCTCCAAAATCATTAAAACCATCGATGAAATTGCCTTCCAGACCAACCTACTCGCTCTCAATGCTGCAGTTGAAGCAGCTCGCGCGGGTCAACATGGTAAGGGCTTCGCCGTCGTGGCTGAAGAAGTCCGCAATTTGGCTGCTCGCAGCGCCAAAGCAGCAGAAGAAACTTCTGAACTAATCGAGGGTTCGGTCGAAAAAACCGAAAACGGTAGCGCCATTGCCAACCAGACCGCCGAAGCCCTACAGGAAATATTCAACGGCATCAGTAAAACATCTGATCTAGTCGCTGAAATTGCGGCAGCCAGCAGTGAGCAAGCGCAAGGGGTCAGTCAGATCAGTCAGGGCATCAGTCAGATTGATCAGGTAACCCAGCAAAACACCGCAAATGCTGAAGAAAGCGCTGCTTCCGCCGAGGAACTTTCTGGGCAGGCCGAATCGATGAAACAGATGTTGGGGCGTTTTATGCTGAAAGGACAGAACACCACCGCATCCGTCAACTGGAATCCAGCGAAAGTTTCTCAACCGGAAAAAGAAACCGGAGAATGGCCAGCCAAGACTGAAGTCGCTACAATTGCTTTGGATGACCAGGAGTTTGGACGCTTCTGATCGTTTGAACAAGAAAGGTCAGTTTAACAAACTGACTCTATTTCAATACTTAAAAACGCCCTGCTGATTTATCGGTAGGGCGTTTTTAAGTTTAGAGTTCTCACCACTCACAAACAAAGACATCCATAATAAAGTAAAGCCGAAGAAGAGGATTGCTATGACCTCAAGCGCCCATCATTATATCCAGATTTTTCATTGCAAATTACCAGCGAGTCGGTAAGATCTTTCGCTATGGAGAAAATCGAAACCACAGCATCAGCACCACAACCCAACAATATCCACTATGGCTGGATCATCGTCTTGGTCGGCACCTTAACCATCGCCGCCTGCCTTGGTTTGGCTCGTTTTGCTTTCGGAATGTTATTGCCCTCGATGCGAGAAGCCTTGGGAATGTCGTATGATGAAATGGGACTACTTGGGACGGCGAACTTTGCCGGTTACCTAGCCGCTGTCGGCATGACCCCTCTGCTGCTACGACGGCTAACTCCACGCAAGCTGATCGCTGGCGGGCTGATGATGATTGCTGTCTGTATTTTTGCTATCAGCGCCTGCAACAGTTATCTCCCGGTACTGATCCTTTACACTTTGGTTGGAGTCGGAAGTGGTCTAGCGAATATCCCACTAATGGTTCTAGTCTCCTACTGGTTCCGTCGGGATTACCGTGGTCGAGCCGCCGGCTTGATCGTCATCGGTAGCGGCTTCGCTATCGTCTTCTCCGGCTTAGCCATCCCCTATTTCAATACCCTTTGTGGAGTGAACGGCTGGCGAGCCAGTTGGTTTATGATTGCCCTGATCGTACTGGCAATCGCTGCACTTGCCGCGATCCTGATTCGCAACAACCCGGCAGAAAAAGGTCTGGAACCGGTTGGCAAAAAAGAACCAATTGTCTACGATCCAGCTGAAATCAAGGGGCGTTTTACGACCATACAGATTCTTGCACACCTAGGAGTGCTCTACTTTGTTTTCGGTGCCACGTATGTCATTTACGGCACTTTCATTGTTACGACCCTGATTGAGGAATACGGCTTCACCGAAGCAAGTGCAGGCCATTTCTGGTCGTGGGTCGGCTTTTTCAGTCTTTTTTCCGGGATTATTTTCGGCACACTCTCCGATCGGATCGGCCGTAAAGGTGGGCTAATGACTGTTTTCAGCGTTCAGACTCTCGCCTATCTGTTTGCCGGATTAAAACTGGGCACAACGGTCATCTTCTGTTCGATTGTTCTGTACGGCATTGCCGCATTCGCCATCCCAGCAATCATGGCGGCAGCAATCGGTGACTATCTGGGCAAAGCCCGAGCCGCTACAGGCTTTTCAAGCATCACCTTCTGTTTCGCCATTGGCCAGACTCTGGGACCGGCAGTGGCCGGCGCAGTGGCCGAAACAACTAGTACCTTCACCGGCAGTTATCTCGCTTCGGCTGCCCTGACAGCTAGCGCCGTCATCCTTGCTCTTTTTCTTCCCAAACCTTCTGGCTAGCTCTGACGCCAAAAGTTTATCGCTTTCCAGAGTAACATGATAATGGCACTAGATTCCGTAAACTCGGAACTACCTCAAGCTGCACCGGGAACTGTCCCGGTTTTTCTGGAAACTATACTTAACCGTAGCCTCATTCCCCCTCAACCGGATATCGATATTTACGATATGACACATTCTATTTATCGATATTATCCATTAGACAATTAGTGCTGAACTGAGATATCGTTCCAAAAATCATTGATTAGTAATTATTTTCGGGAGGTTAGCATGAGACAACAATCTTTTTCAGGTTTATTTTTGGCCGTTCTTCTTATCATTTTTTTTACTCTTCCAGCGGTTTCAGGAGAACTCGATCACTTCTCAAATTTACAGGGAAATATTGATATTGCGGGCGGGACAGCACATATTCCAGTTATGAAAGATGCCGCCAAGCATATTATGACCAAGTATCCACAGATCACCATCACTGTTGCTGGTGGTGGCTCTGGAGTTGGTGTTCAAAAAGTGGCTGAAGGATTGGTTGATATTGGTAACGCCGGCCGCCCTATCAGTGCCAAAGAACAAAAAAAATATCCTCAACTGAGATCTTTCCCATTTGCCGTTGATGGTGTCGCGCCTACAGTCAACCCGGACAATATCGTTTCAGAGCTGACCAGCATACAAATCCAAAATATTTTTTCAGGAGAAATAAAAAATTGGAAAGATGTTGGTGGTGATGATGCGGAAATCCATATCTACAGCCGTGATGAGGCCAGTGGCACAAGATCGGTATTTTGGAAAAAATGTCTGAACAAAGGAACCGTTGTCGAATCTGCAAATATTGTCGCTTCAAACGGCGCAATGAAAGTAGCTGTTTCTCAAGATCAATATGCTCTCGGCTACATGAGTATCGGTCACTTGGATAATACCGTTAAACCATTAAATCTCGATGGAATTACTCCAACGCAGGAAAATGCAATCAATGGTCAGTATCCCGTAGTGCGTAAACTATTCATGAATTCGAACGGAGCTCCAACACCCCTGGTGAAGGCTTTTATTGATTATGTTATGAGTAGCGAAGGAGCGACAAACATCAGCAATAACGGCTATATACCACTATAGTAAAACAACTTGAAAGTTTTCTTTAGCGTGAACCAACAGAACAAAAATAAAAGTCGTAGTCAAGATCTGAGCCGGGTTAACCATCTTTTAAACCGGACTTCAAAATACGTGGAGGCCTTCTTACAATATGCCACTGTTTTTTCTGCCCTGATTGTCCTCATTCTATTTGGGTTTTTGACCTACTTCACTCTTCCATTGTTCGCAGAGGGACAGTTTGCCGAGTTATTTTCCCTACATTGGCGGCCATTCCATGGGGAATTCGGAATTTTGCCAATGATCTCTGGCACTCTTGCGCTGGCGATATCGGCTCTGTTGATTGCCTATCCTCTAGGACTAGGAATTTGTCTTTTTGTTCATGGTCTCGGGCCTCGCTGGTTAGCTCGTCCCACGCTTCTCCTTGTTCATGGCATGACCGGCATTCCAACTGTCGTGTACGGGTTCGTTGCTGTGTTTCTGCTAGTGCCTTTACTGCGGAATAATTTTTCCCATGGTAGTGGTTTTTCACTCCTGGCCGCAGCTCTGACTCTGAGTATTCTGATACTTCCTACAATCATCCTCTTGATCAATAGTCAACTAGAACACATCGTCCCTAAACTACGCCTGACAACAACTGCACTAGGTATCTCTCGCATTCATGAGTTAACCCGAATCAGCCTTCCGGCAGCTTCTTATGGTTTATTGTCAGCAGCAATTCTTGGCTTTGGCCGAGCTGTCGGAGATACCCTGATCGCACTTATGGTTGCTGGTAATGCCGCTCAGATTCCAGAATTTGCATTTGACTCCATCCGAACCCTGACAGCACATATTGCATTGGTTGTCGCAACAGACAGCCAAAGCACAACCTATCATTCATTATTCGCCTGTGGCTTGATTCTTTTTTTAACAACTGCAAGTGTAAATCTACTGTTGCACCGGATCAAACACCGTACCTGCAGAGAGACGGATTGTGAATAAACTTCTCAACTTTGGCATTTACTGCTGGTCATGGATTGCCACACTCGGAGTTTTTCTGGTTGTTGGACTCTTGCTCTTTTATCTTCTAAGTCAAGGACTGCCGACCATAGGGAAAGAGCTTTTTTTTGGTGATGCGCCTGCCTGGAAGGCGATTCTTGGGCAGGTCAGAGTCTGGGATGCATTGTGGCCTGCTTGTGTCGGCACCCTGTTTCTGGTTCTAATTGCAGCACTTCTAGCCGTACCACTTGGCATTTCCAGCGGGATTTACCTAGCTTGTTTTGCACCAAAGTCAGTCAAACGGATATTGTCTTTGCTCGTTGAGCTTCTGGCTGGAACCCCATCGATTGTTATGGGACTATTTGGCTTTGCCATGATTTTGTTTCTACGCAATACCTTTTTTCCAAACGCAAATACCAGTTTGCTACTTTCATCAGTCTGTCTTGCTCTGTTGATCCTCCCCTACCTGATCTTTACCACCCAAGCGGCTCTGGAAAGTTTATCCGATGAGTATCTTCTTATCGGTCCCAGTTTAGGATTCAACCAGATACAGACAGTTTTTCATGTTTTGATTCCTGCAGCGGGACGCGGCATTTTGAGTGGGGTAGTCTTGTCGATCGGTCGAGCAGCAGAGGACACAGCAGTTATCATGTTAACAGGTGTCATTGCTAATGCCGGGCTGCCACAAGGATTGTTAGGGAAATTTGAAGCATTGCCATTTCGAATTTTTTATTTGGCAGCTGAATACCGAACCTCTGCAGAACTTGACTCAGCCTACGGAACCGCATTGGTTCTTCTTAGTCTCACAGGTATACTCTATGGCGGCGCCTTTGCCTTACACAAAACCCTGGAGTTACGATGGAACCAACACTGATGAGACATAAACCGTTCTGCGATATAAAGAATCTACATGTATCATTTCATGGCAGGACAGTTCTCCAAAAGGTCAATCTAACTCTGAGTGACAGCGGCATTCTTGTGCTAGTCGGATCCTCTGGTTCAGGGAAAACAACATTTTTACGTTCTTTAAACCGTCTGAATGAACATTATTCAGGGTATTCTGGCGGCGGAAAAATAGAATTGAAACTTTCTGGTTCAATGCAGGACATTCATTGCCCCGATCTGGAGGTGACCGAACTACGCAGACAGGTCGGTATGGTTTTTCAAACTCCGAATGTTCTACCAGTCAGCATTGCTCAAAACATCAACTTACCCCTGAAACTTGTCACAGGCTTGGATAAAGCAGAGAGGGAAGGAAGACTCATAGAGGTACTACAAGAAGTACATCTCTGGGATGAAGTCAAAGATCGCCTCAAAGAAAACTCTGCTCGCCTATCAGGAGGGCAACAACAAAGACTTTGCCTGGCACGTGTTTTGGCTCTAAAACCAAAAGTATTACTCCTTGATGAGCCTACAGCTTCGCTCGATTTCAAGGCATCTCATAAAATTGAAGATTTGTTAATAGAATTACAGGATCGCTATCAGATCATTGCCGTTTCCCACAGCTTGCGACAAGCAAGAAAAATTGCTGGACAGATTCTGGTCATGAAAGAGGGGCAGATAGAGCATCTGCTGAAAAAAGACCAGTTTGAGAACCCCGAAATGTTGCAAAAATTACTTGAAGATATCTTTTAGCTCAATGCCACAACTCCCATCACAATATGGTGAATTTTCAGTTTTGCCACAACTGCACAAATAAACTTTCTCACGCTTTTGTACTTCAAACCGAACTGGCATAAATTTACCGCTTTGATGATGTCCATCACAAAAAGGCAAATAATCAGACTCTCCACAGGTGCAACGATGGTAAATTCCCGGTTCTAGAGTTAGGGCGATTGGCATTCCAGCATCGTTATTCATTTTACCCACAGTAAGCTCCCAACAGCACAAAAGCATTATGCATAAGAAATTACGTTCACGAAATTATGAAATTCAATTTGAATTTGCAAGAAATATAATAATAACTAATAGTATCAACTTATGGAACTATTTCTAGCCAGACGTACTTTTTTTATCTGTACCAAGCATTTCAAGTGCATGCTCTGATGATCCCGACACTCGTTTTCACCTCAAAACTATGACCTATTCTTGCCTGAAACCCACAAGATATTCAGATCTAAAGCCCGCTGCCTTACCTTCAAAAATCTATGGACGTTTGAACACGGATTGAAGAGCTTTGCTGAATTAAGGCGAAAGAGTTCAAAACTGCTAAGTTTTACTGAACTACAATTAGGCGACTCCTCCATACATGTGAAAAAGATAATTTACAAAAATTAATTCCAATGCTATAAAAAGTTCAAATTAAATGTTAACCGCACATTTAAGAGGGGGGCTCATGCCGTTGATGCCAATCGAAAAATTACAACCATTAATGGTTTTATCTGAAGAACTCCGCGACAAAACGGGGAGGCTTTTAGCTGTAAAGGGAACAGTCCTCACGAAAAAACACTTCCTGATATTTAAAACTTGGGGGATTAAAGAAGTTGCCATCATTGATGAGAAGAGGAATGTTCCAAAAGAAAATTTCACCCCAGATGAGGTTATGGGTCAGATTACCACCACAATAGAAGAGCTAAAACCTCTATTCTGCCACACTAATCTTGAACACCCTTTCATTATCGAGCTCATCCGTTTAGCTGCTCAAAAAAAGGTTATGAATAATGGTGCCTGATTCATTGCCAACACTTGATGAAATTGTGGACAACACAAGCACAATCTGTTCTCCACCCCTCTCTTATAATCGTCTCAACGAGGCCATAAACCACCCCAAAACGACCATCAATGAGATAGCACAGATCATTTCAGAAGATGCAGGATTAACGGCACAAGTTTTAAAATTAGTGAATAGCCCGCTCTATAGCTTTTCAAAAATTGATTCTATTAGCAGGGCTGTCACTCTCCTGGGGACAAAAGAAATACGTGATTTAGCTCTGACTGCTTCACTTGTTCAAACTTTTCCTGGGATTTCTGAAGACCTGCTCAATATGCAGATGTATTGGCGTCATAGTGTCGCATGTGGCGTCGTTTCCAGGAATATTGCCATCTATCTGAGAGAGCCTTCCATCGAACGCTTCTTTGTTGCGGGGATTCTCCATGATATCGGTCAATTAGTTTTATGTTCTCTCATTCCGGAAACAGTCAAGCATCTCACAAAGGAAAGTCTTGAACAGGAACAAACCCTCTGTAACGCAGAACAAACCTATTTAAACTTTGATCATTCGGAGCTGGGAGGAGCCTTATTGAAGTCTTGGGGAATCCCACAGAATATTTATGATTTGGTCGCCCACCATCACAATCCATCTCAGTCTCTTATGTATCCAAGAGATGCAACAATTGTTCACCTTGCCGATATTACATGTCAGGCGCTTACTTACGGACTCACAGCTGAAGTGAGAATCACTTCTTTGGATGAAGACGCATATGACAATTTGAATCTTCCAGCCAGTTCGATTGCAACAATCGTACAGCAATCAGAACTTCAGCTTAAGGGGATCTGTTCTATCTTACTGGAGCCTGCATGAACCAAGTAGTTTCAGCCGATTGCGAAGAGTTTTTGCAAGATCGAGTTGACTTTCTGGAAGAAAGCAACCGGAACTATGTAGCGATTCTCGACTTATTATCAGGAAGTGGAGAATTCCAGGCCAATTTAGGACAAGCTAAATGCAATGCAGAAATATTTAAAGCAACAGCTTTTCAGATTCAAAAGGTGCTACCTTTTCCTGAACTTGCATTTTTGGAATCAATGGATGATGGCACCTTCGAGCAAAGGTTTTGGCTGCCCGATGCGTGTAAAGACAAAATTCAATCAGAGCTTGAACTAAAAATTGACGATGGAACCTTTGCCTGGGCTCTCAATCGCAACCAGGCTCTACTGTCTCCCCTTTCAGAAAACAAAACATTAGTACTACACGTTATAGAAACTCGTTCCCGTATCCGTGGGATGTTTGTTGCTTTACTCCCAGACCAGGTAGGAACGATTGATTTAGCAAAACTCAATGCCCTCTCAATCATACTTTCTAGTTGCGCTTATGCTGTCGAAAGTAAGCTTCTCTATAAAATGCTGAACCAACAGATGGAAGGACTGGAAAAACAGATTGCTCAAAGAACCAAAGATCTGGTCATTGCTAGAGAAGCGGCAGACAGTGCAAATCGAGCAAAAAGTGACTTTCTTGCCAATATGAGCCATGAAATTCGTACACCAATGAATGGTGTCCTTGGAATGACAGGGCTTCTGTTTGATACGCAACTTGATAAGGAACAGATCGGTTACGCTGAATCAATAGCTAAAAGCGCAAAGAGTTTGCTCGGATTGATCAATGACATTCTCGACATATCAAAAATTGAAGCAAATAAGCTGACCTTGGAAAATACAGAATTCAACTTAAATGATTTGTTAGTAGATATTTGCAATCTGGTTTCAGTCAGCGCACATGAAAAGCAATTAGAGCTGGTATGTTCTTTAGACGACGATGTTTCAACTTTGTTGGTCGGAGACATGGTGCGTCTGAGGCAAATACTGATCAACTTGATAGGGAATGCGATCAAGTTCACTTCTGAAGGGCATATCCATACCACGATCACTGTTGAAAAAAAGGTTAACAACCTCATTCTTCTACGCTTTCAAATTAATGATAGTGGAATCGGCATTCCAAAAGAAAAACAGCCACAACTTTTTAACAAGTTCACCCAAGCCGATGAATCTATTACCCGTAAATATGGTGGTACTGGCCTAGGATTGACCATCTCCAAACGACTTGTCGAAATGATGGGGGGAACAATCGGGGTAAAAAGCTCAGGAAATTTTTGTGGCACTCAATTTTGGTTCACAGCTCAATTCATGATCAAGGAAAAGACCCAACAACCAGCAATAAAAGAACAACTGTTAAACCAGAAACAGATTCTGATCGTCGATCATCAAAACATAAGCCGCATGTCACTAGCGCGCCTCTGTCAAAATCAAGGAGCTATTATCACAGAGGTCACAAGTACGTCAGAAGCACTTCAACACCTCTATAGAAATGTTGAGAAAAATATCAATTTTGATTTGATCATAGTTGAAAAACACCTCCCCAAAATTGATGGTGAAACCTTGGGTCACTTGATTCAGGATGATGAAAAGATAAAATCAAAATTGATTCTATTATCGCGTTTCGGCATTAAAGATGATTTTTTACAAATAAAGGACTCAGGCTATTCTGCAGTACTTGACAAGCCAATTTTACCTTTAGAGATTAGCAAGACAATTTTACCCGTTTTAGCAGGCAGCTGCTTAATCGAGACTGTTGAAGGTTCAGCTGAAAAAGATCAAACATTCCCGGAACGAGAAAATGTGAATATCCTGCTAGCAGAAGACAATATCACCAACCAGCAAGTTGCGGCCGGAATTCTAAAAAAACTTGGATTCCAGGTTGACATTGTAAACCATGGAGAAGAGGCTCTCAAACGGTTAGAAGAGAAACCTTACGACTTAATTCTCATGGATGTCCAAATGCCAATCATGGATGGCCTGGAAGCCACACGTCGCATTCGAAAATCTCACTCGCTAAAGGTCAAAAGTATAATACCAATTATCGCTGTTACTGCTCACGCAATGTCAAATGATCGAAACTGGTGTATCGCGAATGGAATGAATGATTATATTTCAAAGCCAGTGGACGCGAGATCACTCTCTGATGCCATTTACAAATGGGTGCCGGATAAATTAGTAACGCGGAATAAATCACCACAGGACACTTCCGCTGCGACACCTCTGACAAAACGATTGGGAGAGGATAAGTTACTATTTGATTTTGATTCTTTTTTATCACGTATGATGGGAGATAAAGACCTTACAATACAGGTTCTCGACGCATTTCTGGAAACTATTCCAGGAGAAATAGCCACCCTGAAAACTCTGGTTAAAAACATGGACATAACTTCAGCGGGGGAGCAAGCTCATAAAATTAAAGGAGCCTTTGCCAATATAGGGAGTCAATCGCTTTCAGAACTTTCATATCAAATAGAAATGGCTGGCAAAGATAAGAATACTGACAAAATAAAAAAACTAATACCTGAGCTGGAAGAACAATATTCTAGCCTAATAGCGTCAATCTCAAATCAACTTTGATAAAAACTCAACAAAGGGAGATTTCAATGAAAAGTTTGGTTGTTGAAGATGAGTTCACATCGCGCTTGATTCTACAAAAAATTTTTGGTGAGCATGGAGAGGTTCACCTAGCTTCCAATGGTAAAGAAGCAGTAGAAGCTGTCCACCTGTCTCACAAAAATGGGGTTCCATACGATCTGATCGCCTTAGATATAATGATGCCTGAAATGAACGGAACTGAAGCATTAAAAAAAATACGAGGTATTGAAGAAATTTTCAAGCTTGCCCCTGGTGAAGGGGCGAAAATAATTATGACAACGTCCCTGAGTGACGGAAAAAACATTATGGCCTCATTTAAAGATCAATGTGATGGCTATTTGGTTAAGCCTATAGAAAAATCGAACTTAATAAAATATCTGAAAGAATTTCAATTAATTTAGACAGCGGAAAGAAGAATCGCAGCAGGGCTGATCCATGCGTCTACTCTACCTGATGTGATTCTGCCTCTGTTTGTCCGCCTGTGCGTCATGGCATACAAAAAAGTTTGAAACAACTGCCTACTGCAATTGTTCTTCATGCTGTTCCAGGTCTGGGCCTGTAAAGTATTTTGTGTAAATGGCCCGCCGGTCAGAGTAGTGGCATTCGCCCTTCAAACAT
>JADGEB010000029.1:425-43321 GCA_016744595.1 Desulfuromusa sp. | reverse complement strand
CTCCAGCAAGGCGACGACCATCGAGAAGGAACAGGGTTCCAGTTGCACCAAGTCCACGAATTGAAATCGAACTCTTTGATTTGGCACTGGCTGCCGGGAAGGTTCCGTATTGGATGGTTAGCCCCGGTGTTTTCTCAAAGATATCTTTCAGACTGTCGGCACCGATGGCGCGAATCTCAGAGGAGCTGATGATATCGACCGAAGCAGTGACTCCATCAATGTTTTTGGCCGACTTGGTGGCAGTGACAGTGATCGTCTCGGTGTCCCTGGCTGCCTTTGCCCAACATGGGGTTGCTGCCATCGCGACACAGGTGATCAGGATAGTAAAAAATGTTCTCATTGCATTTCTCATTATTGGTCTTTTTCCTTTTTTTGCCCGAAGCAAGCATCGGTTCAAGATTTATTAAGGGTGAATTGAGCCGTTACAATTGCACTGCAGTTTGTCAGGGACATCGTCGATTGGTCTGTGATTTGAGTCACAAATGATAACTTTTTTCATTTTCAATGAGTTTTGTGATGTTTGTCACAGATCTGAAAGGGGGTGGTGTGCTAAATAGTTTTTTAATGAAAATGAACATCAAGTTCGGAGGTTGGGATGGAAAATAATTACCGACTCTGTGAATCTGAGCAGAGCTGCAAACAAAAATGTGTTCGCCGAACTGGCATGCTGATTGTTTTAGGTTTGTTTATTTGGCAAATCTCAAATGGCTCTTTAGGGGAAGTTGACTTTGTAGTTTCTGTCTTGGGTGCAGATACGTATATCGGGGTTTCTGAATTGTTCCAACCTGAGAGCGCAGTGCTCTTAGGTTGGAACAATTCAGCTCCTTGACTTAAGTTGGGTATCGGCTTGAGTGGTTATTTATTGCTGTGCTTTAAATGATCTTGTTTTTCATTTTCTTTGCAGAATGTGATCGAGGTCACAGATTTTTTCAAGACCTTCGCCTACATTCTGCCCAAATATTTTTATTGGTTGGGTGGCGATGGGCTTCCTGTTTCTGTGATTTTTTGAGAAAGGTTTTTGTTTATGCGTTTTCTTGTTGGTTTGATCGTTTCAGGTTTGATGTTTACTTCGACACTTGTTTTTGCGGGTGATGGTGCATTGGCTAGTCGTGTGACTGCCCTTGAAGATGTTTTAAGTCAGGGTATTCTTCAGCAGGTACAGATTTCAGGTGCCATTGAAGCAGAGATTGCTTACAACTCTGACTACGACGATATTAAAGGAAGTGATGTCGACTTGACGACTCTAGAGTTGGGTATTGATGCTGCGTTGACCGATTTCTTCTCTGGTTTTGCCCTGATGAAATGGGAAGAAGATGGTGGTGAAGGAGTTTTCCTTGATGAAGGCGGTATTGTTCTTGGTAGTGTTGATGAGTATGGTATTGCGGTGACAGCCGGTAAGCTCTACGTTCCTTTTGGTGTCTTTGAAACCGCTATGATCAGCGATCCTCTGACTCTTGAGTTGGGTGAAACACGTGAGGGGGCGGTCATTGTTGATTTTGGTGCTGGTGGTTTTTATGGTGCTGCATATACATTTAACAGTGCAATTAACGACGATGAAGATGATGACATGATTGATGCTTTTGGTGCCATGGTTGGATATGGTTTTGAGTCTGATGGCGTAAGTTTCGATGTGTCAGCTGGCTGGATCAGCAACTTGACTTCGTCTGGTGGATTTTCTGGATATCTGGAAGAAGCCGGGGTGGAGGTTTTGGATGACTACGCTGCCGGTATGGCTGTTAGTGCTGTTGTCGGTATTGCTGATTTTACGCTAATTGGTGAATATGTCGCTGCTCTTGATGATGATTATATGGCATCGGATGATTCCGAGCCAGCGACTTGGAGTCTTGAGTTTGGCTATGATTTTGATCTTTCTGGACACGGAGCATCAGTAGCGGCAACTTATCAGGGTTCGGATGAGGCCGCTATACTCGGTCTTCCTGAAAGCAGAATTGGTGCGGCGTTTGGTTTTGATATTACCGATGGTTTAGGCATTGCTTTTGAGTATATTCATGATGAAGATTTTGACACTTCTGATGGTGGAACCGGGGAGTCGGCAGATGCCGTAACCTGCCAGTTAGCACTGGAATTCTAAAAAACATGCAGGAGAAGGGGCGTCGGGGAGGTTGAAATTACTTCCCCGGTGTTTTTGTTGACATTAGAAAATGGTTTATTTATGATTTGAAATCAGTTTTCAATATCTGTGGGTAGGGAGGTTACTTAATGGATCAAACAAAAATATTCAGCGAGTTTCTAGGGCGTAAAGGTCTAAAAACAACCAGCCAGCGTAAGATTATTCTGAGAGCATTTCTAAGCTCCCAATCCCATTGTTCTACCGAAGATCTCTACCTGAAATTAAGAAAGTCACACCCCAAGATCGGTTATGCAACAGTCCATCGAACTCTGAAGCTATTGGTAGAATGCGGCATTGCTATTGAACAGCACTTTGGTGATGGACATGCTCGTTTCGAGCCTTTTCAATTTGACAGGCATCACGATCATTTGGTTTGTAAAGATTGTGGATTGATTATCGAGTTTGAAGCTCCGCAGATAGAAGAATTGCAGAAAATGGTTGCTGCGACACATGAATTTATGATTAAGAATCATCGTCATGAGCTGTATGGATTGTGTTCACGTTGCGCAACTAAGTGAATATGTATTTCGTTTTCCTATAATAGTGTGACTCAGATCACATATTAAGTACTGGAAATAGCCTATATTTATGATAGGTGTCATTGATTAATCGACAAACCAACAACTATGAAATTTAAGCAGCGATGACTATGGGCTGTTATTTTTTTGTTTATATTAATGATAATGGTAATCAAAATCTATCGAGAGTTGTGTGAGATGATATGTCGCGGGAAGCATAATTGCTGTACGGAAAATATATTGCAGAAAACAGTCTCAAATTGTCCCACCCGGCAGGTCGGCAGAGAGCTGACTTGGATTGATGTTGCTGGGTTATTTCCCTCTCCTCAGGAGTGTTTAGCAGCATTCTTTGCCGTTGCTGCAGCAGAGGTTTTGTCTGGGACTAAGCCGGCCAATATGATTCGTATCCCGAACCAAAGACTTCCTTGCGGTCGGCGTATGTATCGTTTATGGCAGAAGTTTGGTACCGGACTTTTGCAGGATTTACCGCTCTCTGTCAAATCGATGCAGACTGAGAAAGACAGTGTTCTTTTGTTGATTTATCGTTCTGATTTGCTTGAAAGGAGATTGCACAGTCGTACTATGCAAACTTTTCTTGCTCGTCAGGGTTATCCTCTTCCACTTACTTTGGAGACAACATTGCAGCACTTACAGGAATCATTCCAGCATGGAATTCCGCATGAAGTTGGAATGTTTCTGGGGTATCCACTAAAAGATGTTAAGGGCTTCATGGAACAGGGAACAAAACCATCTCAGGGGCGTGGAATGTGGAGGGTTTATGGTCCGCCAGCGCGCAGCTTGAAGTTGAGTGATTTCTATCGAAGGAAGAGGCAAGAGATGATCACAAAACTGGCAACAGGATGTATCCCTCATCAGTTATTGCAGGTGGCCTGATATGTCAGATTGTATTTTGGATATGTTGAGCGATTCACCATTGCTGGATAAGGTCGGCGATGACATGGTTCAACAAATTGCCAATGCTGGACGTATCCGGACTCTTAGGGGACAGTTTGGGCGGATTGGTCCGGAAGAAATGTCAAAACGACTTTTCTTTATTGTGTCGGGTGAGATGCGGATGTTGCGGGTCGCGCCTGATGGGCAGGAGCATTTGCTGCAGCGATTCGGTGTTGGTGAATTTTTTTGTCTCGCAGCAGTTGTTTCCAGCCTCTCCTGTAACAGCCAGATGGTTAATGCTGGCACTACTGAATTGATGTATTGGAATCATGGCATCTTTCGTCAATTTATGGTCGATAATATAAATTTCTACGGCAATATTCTCAATCAGATGGCCTCTCAGGTTGAGCAAGAACGTGAAATGCGAACCCTTTCCCGCTGTTGTAAGGCGGATGTGAAAGTTGCTGCTTTTTTATTGCATAAAATAAAACTGGGGCACTGCCTGCGCAAATGTATCTGCAGTGTTGATCTCAAACCAATCAGTTTGACGGCTCAGGAACTGGGGATAGCTCGGGAGACATTATCCCGGAGTCTGCAGCGACTGGTCAAGCGGGAAGGGATTACCTACCAGAGTGGCACAGTACAGGTTACCAATATTGCGTGTCTTGAAACTATCCTTGAAGAAGCAGAATGCAGCTGTCGTTGTTGATGTATCCGTTGAGCTTTTCAGCTTAAGAAAAGAACACTGCTGTTTGTCCTTTCGAAAAATACTTATCGACCTGCCTGCCTTTGTTACCCACTGAAAAAAAAATCTAAAAATTAATACTGTGACGCTCATCACAGATTTCTGTTTGTTGACGGTTTATATTGATATTGCTTTTCAATATCCTGAAAAGACATCAACAATTTCTTTAATGGGAGATAAAAACAATGAAAACAGGAATTTACTATGGCAGCACTACCGGAAATACCGAAAATGCAGCTAACTTGATATGCGCCCTGATTGGAGGATCGCAGGTGGCTCCAATTGGAGATGCAGTAAGGGCAGATTTAGAAGCATGTGATTTGCTTATTTTTGGTGCTTCAACTTGGGGATTGGGTGACCTTCAAGACGATTGGGTTGATTCTCTTGCTAGTCTGAGTGGTACCAACCTGAGGGGTAAGAAGGTTGCGTTATTCGGTCTCGGTGATCAGGAGATCTATCCCGGGACTTTTATAGACGGGATTAAAGAGCTACATGATGCTTCAATTGAGGCTGGTGCCACTGTGATTGGTCTGTGTTCAGGAGATGATTATGATTTCCAGGATTCAGCAGCGTTTGTGGATAACCAGTTTCTGGGGTTACCGCTTGATGACGATAATCAGGCGGAGCTGACAGAAGAACGTATTCGGGTTTGGATTGATCAGGTTCTAGAGGAAGCGAAATAGTTCACAGCTCTGGAGGTAAGGTTGTTATGGTTGTCTTGATTGTTGGTGCAGACAGGATTGGTGCTTTTGTTCCTAAACTACAAAAGTTAGGGGCAGAAAAGGTGATCCACTGGGATGCTCGAAGTCAAAAAGTTACGAAGAATCACATTCCTGCTAGAGCAGGATTGGTGATTTTCTGCACCGACTTCCTTCATCATACCGCCGCTAAAAAGATCAAGAAAAAAGTCAAGGAAAGAGGTTTGCCGGCGGTTTATTGTCGGCGAGCCTGGAGTGAAATTGCCCCTGAAGTAGAGCAGTTACTCTGTCCTAAGAAAGGAGCTTCAGCGCACCCGTGCCATTGTCGGGGCTGTCAGAACTGTAGCTGTAAAAGGCGTACCCATTGAATTTGTTATCTTGATCATGAAGGAGGGTGTTATGGATATTTATACTCGTATTGTTCTGCCAAGTGATGAGGTCACAAGACTCTCATCCAGAAGGATTGTTGCTGTGCTGCGTAATCGGGGAATTGACCCCGGGCAGGCTTTTTGGGTGGAAATAACGGCGGATGGGGTTATTATTGAACAAGACCGTGACGCAAAGCCGATACCGGGAGACTGTCAGTTTCGTGGGATCAGTTCAGCTGCTTGAGTGGAAAATACTAGCTACTTCCCAGACGGGACCAGAAATTGTTTATAATAGCTTTATTGCTCCTAACGGCTGATATTGCTTGTCAAACAAAACGGCTCGGTAGGTGTTAAAGTCATCATAGCGAACCAGATAATGAAGTGGATCTGCGATCAGATGGAACTTCATTGTCAGGTAATCAAAATTTGGCAATTCAAGTTGAATAAACCGGTAATCTGGATAGGTAATAAGAAAGACCCGACTTGACGTATCGATGGCATAACCATAAAAGTTTTTCAGTCGATTCTCAGTGATGCGCATATGTGCGATCTGATCCACATGGTTTGGACGTGGAACCGTAACAACAGAGACTCTATTGTCTGTCCGGCGTAAATTGAAAATTTCCCCGGTGGTATCCTGAATGAAATAGCCCCAGTCAAAGGGTTTCATGTTGGTGACTTTCCCCCACAGTCGCTGCAGTGGAAAGGTGACACCGGCACTAGTAAGCTGCTTGTTGATTTCATTGCTCAAAGGGTGATTGGGCGTCACCGTTTCACAATTGTAAACAATAACCCGATCTGATTTTAGAGAAAAAGCCTCTTCAGGAAATGGGATGATACCTTTATTGCTGATTGGGTTGAAGAGTGGATAAAGACTGACTTCCTTTGATTTCAAGTGTTCAGGGCGATATTGAAGACTTTGGCGTGCGGTTCTGATTTTGTTTTTGCCAAAGGTTTCATTGCGGATTTGAATGGGCAATTTCCTTTGAATATCGAGATTTTTCCAGTAGACGAAAGGGAGGTAACTTTCGTAGCTCAATCGATCAAAAGTTATTGTCTCGGTACCATAGACAAACTGATGGCCTTTGCCATTTTTTTGGTAGACAAAATCATCAAGAATGGGTGAGAAAAAAATATAGTATTTCTCGAAAAACTGGCTGTACTCTTCTTGATAGCGGTTAAATCCAACAGTCACGAGCACAAGGCAGGCGACGACAATGCTGACTTTAAAGGGGATCGACTTGAGTCGTTGCACCTTGACGCTTAAGAAACTGTCGTAAACCGGGAGTGTCAGCCAAAGAACCATCGCTATAAGGAAAAGGTCGTTGTGGGCATCATAGCGACTCTTGAAATAAAGCAAGCTCAACACAATAGGCAGAAGTAACTTGAAAGACTTTCTCCCAATGTTACGTTCGATAATTGCCCCACTCAGGCCAAGGTACAAAGCTATCCCGAGCAGCGTCCAGAAGAGACAATCTTTGCTGGCGACTCGTACAATTTCAGGTGGATAATATTGCGTGATGACGAGGACAATCAGTAACCCGGTCAAACCGTTGATGACAATAATACTTAGTCCACCAGCCAATAGATGATGGGCAACAACACTCTGCAAGCGGCAGGGGAGGTGGGTGAGAATGCGTACCCGGTTACGGATAGTTTCGGGGAGAAACTGGGCAACGGCAATGACCACTGAACTGAACAGAAAGAAGAGTGCCAGGCTGCTGTATGGTTTATCACCAATATGGGCAAAGCGGTACCACATCATCGATTCTGGCTCAATTGATTTGAAATCAAAGTTGAGATTAAACCAGAAATAACTGACAGTTACGAGTGACGTGAGGCAGAGTGTCAGAAGGTACCATCTGAGCTTAAGCCATTCTTTTGTGTAGATTGCCTTGACAATCATTAGTATTTCCCTACAAATCCAAGAAACCGTTCTTCAAATGAGACGTCAATTGGCGTAACCATTTTGTCGATTCTTGACTCTATCTCTTTTCGCCCCAGAAAAGAGTAAATTCGGGTTGTGCTATGTCCTTGTTCTGTCCGATGAATCCCATTTATTGTTTTTTGTTTGCCGTTTGTTTCATAGCAGCGGAATTTTTGACAAAAATTGGACATACTGTCGCGGTAGACTTCGGTAGTTCTGTCAACGATGGCAATCTCTTCAACCAGATTTTCCAAATCACTCATGATGTGTGACGTGATCAGGACGGTTTTGTCGGTTCCATGAATATAATTTTTCAGATAATCAACCAGCAAGCATCGGTATCCAGCATCAAGTCCCATCGAATAGTCATCAAGGATCAGCAAGTCGGCATCCTGGGCAAACAGAAGCCCCAGAATAACTTGTGATTTTTGACCAAAAGAGAGGGTGTTAAGTTTTTGCTGGTGTTGGACATCCATCAGTGCCACCAGGCCATAAAATAACTTATTTTTCCAGCGTGGGTAGAAAGGTGCAAAGAAACGCTCTACCTGTTCTATGGTCATATAGTCGTAACTGGTAAATCCCTCATAGAGGAGGGCAATTTTTTTCCGGGTCGGTGCCGAAAGGTGGTGGGATGGTTCACCGAACACTATACACTTTCCATCGGTTGGCTGAAGATACCCCATCAGGATGTTGATCAAGGTTGATTTGCCGACCCCATTTTTTCCCAACAGGCCAAAAACTGTGCCTGGCTCAATGGTTAGATTCAGACCGGCATAGATAGCTTTCTTCCCGTAGCTGTGATGGAGATTTGTGATTTCAATGACTGGTGCTGTTGTCGCCATCATTATTACTTTCGAGGTTGATCAGCTTTTGAGATGAACAGCTATTTTTGCTGCTGCAATGACAATTGCTGTTTTTGAACAGTTTGCGATAGAGGTAATAAACGGCGGCTATGAAGCTGATAAAAAGAAGAGTGTGTTCCATATTAATCCAGATTTTCCCCCACAACCGGCACTGACCGGTTGTGGGGAAGATGGTTTACTTCATGTCTCTCGCTTGAATCCAAATGACAGCATCCTGACTCAATTCTTTCCCCTTATATTCGGTGTCGCTACCTGCACCAAGGGCGCAGAAACCCCACCAGCCTTCTTTTGGGATGCCGAAGGTAAATTGACCATTTGCATCAGCCTTGATGCCAATGGTGACAAAGCTGTCGTGAGGAGCTTCGACAAATGCAGCACCCATAGAGTTGGTCTTGAGATCAGGAGCGTGGTTTATGTACTCCACTTCAATTTCAGCAAATGGAACAGCCTTGCCATTTTGTTTGACAATTCCAGTGAAGGTGGAACCGGTCCAGATAGTGTAGGGTTTGTTCAGCGGAACAATTTCAGCTTTGAGGCCAAGTTCTTTGTCCCAGTCTGTTGGAGTTCCCGCAACGTTGACCATCATTTTTGTGATCTGTTGAATGTAGATATCCTCACCAGCTTCATAATAGGGAGCTGGTTGCAGAACGAAGAGATGGTCTCCCATCCGCTTGGCCTTGTAGGCTGCCTCAAAGCCGCCAGCAGCATTATGGTTACCTGTCCAGGTGATTGGCTTCAAAGTGCCGAGCAGATCCTTTTTCTTGTCCTTATTGATGACATAAAATTCTTCAATAGCGGCAGGGTTCTTGGTGTCGTGTTGCAGACCCATTTCCATGGTATGCTCATCAGCAAAGGGATGGGTGAAGGCTAAACGCAGTTCGATTTTCTGCCCTTTGTTCAGAGCCGATTCGGGAGTGAAGAGCATCTGAAAGTGGGCAAAGGCATTGCTGGCTACCAAAGTCAGAATCAGGGCGATTAACAGTTTTTTCATCTTTTTTCTTCTCCTGTGTGAATTTGTTATAAAAATAAATTTCGCAATTATGTCATTGCGACTACTCGACGATATCTTTGCCATCGACATAGACCTTGTGTCCTTCTCCGGCGTTGAAAACAGCTTGATAATCTCCCTCAGGTTTCTTGAAGTTGACTTCACTGTATTCATTCATTTTACTTTTAAGGATGATGTTACCTTTGTGCTCGATATAAAATTCAACACCACTGGCGCTGCTTCCATCGCTGAATCCTCCCTCGCAGGTGATGGTTCCGTCTCCTTCGTCAAAGCAAGACATGAGGGCAGTATGAGCCGATGCGGTTGATATCAGGAGTACTAGCAGGGCAACAGTCAGCGGAATTATTTTTTTCATTATGTATCCTCTCATTGCGATTTTCCGACTTGCCAGCCGGATTGTTTGGTTTTGATAAGTGACAGAACAAATGTAAGAGTTGCCGCACTTAGGTAAAAATTACGCATCATATCTACTCCACTCCAATTGAATTTCAGTGCCAGAGTGAAGAATAGAACTGACAGAACAACACCCAGAGCAGTGGGAAAGAAAATGGCAAATAACATCCATCGATAAGAGTTTGTCTGGAGTTTCACGACAACCATAGTGGCAATACAAGGAGGGGTTAGAATCATGAATAACAACATCGATGCTGCATGGATTGGTGTGTAGGTACCGTCTTGAGCTAACGATTCTTCCGGGCTGAGGTTTGATTTCCCTTTTTCATAAATTGAGCCAAGCGTTGCGACAGCGCTTTCACGGGCAGCAAATGAACTTAAGAACGCGACATTAACTCGCCAATCGAAGCCGGCATATTGGGTCAGTGGTTCGAGGGCACGTCCAAACATGCCAAGAAAAGAGTTGGTGATTTTTTCGTTCTTTGTCTCAATTTGTAGCTTCTTGTTGGCCTTTGAGAGTTTGCGGGTCGCTTTACTGACCTTTTTTGCCTCCTTGTCTTGGGGGCGAACCAGAGGGAATAACTTAGGGCTTTTTGCCAGAAAGGCAGCATCCAAAGACGCAACCGCACTTTTTGACCCCGCCAGCATGCGCTGTGCTTTATAGCTGTCGTAAAGGTTGATTAATGCTGATACTTCAGATACCTCATCGACATGTGTGTAGTATTTATTGTTTTGTACTTTCTTATCAAACTGACTCAGTGCTTTGTTCATTTGCTGAGAAAATTCGGCTTTCTTTTCAGTTGAAACTCCAGGAAATTGAAGCAAGACAAACAGAACCACTGCAACGGCTAGGACAATGGTCATAACTTTTTTGATATAGAGCCAGACACGCTGGCTAGCACGGAGGAGTACGCCACTGAATGTAGGTAGGTGATAAGGTGGTAATTCCATGATAAAAGGAGCAGTCTCGCGGTTTTGTAGTACGGTCGAAGTTGTCAGGCGTGCCACGATCAGAGCGATAAACAGAGTGACGGTCGAAATAAAGAACATCATCAGCCCCATGTCTTCTTTAAAAAAAGCACCGAGCAGCAGGGTATAAAAAGGAACTTTAGCAAGACAGTTCATGTAGGGGACAGTAAGAATTGTGGCCAGCCGTGCTCGATCATCGGCAATTCCTTTGGTCGCCATGATGCCAGGAACAGCACAACCTCCAACAAAAGCTCCTCCAAGAACCAATGGCAGGGTTGATTGACCATGTAGTCCAAATTTCCTGAAAATTCGGTCAAGGATAAAAGCCATTCTCGGCATGTATCCGACATCTTCTAGGATCGCAATCAGAGCAAACAAAATAAAGAAAATTGGGACATAGTTAAGTAGAGCAATCGCACTATTGACCATCCAGATACCAAAATCGGTCATCATCGGAACATTGTGTAGATCAGGAGGCGGGAGAAGAGTAACTACCCAGTTTTTTAACGTTGCAAGGAGCGGCCAGGTATAGTTGGTGAGTTTGTAACCCCAGACAATTGATAGTTGGTAAATCAGGTAGATAATAAATCCTAGCACTGGAAATGCTAGCCACTTGTTGAGGATTATTCGGTCAGCTTTGGCGGTCAAGGTATCGAGGTTTTTATTCTTTTCTTTAACGCATTTGTGATAGACAACATCAGCACTGTCGTAGCGAACACGGGCAAACGTTTGATCGACGTCAAGATCGTGTTTTGCATGAATGCTGCTGGTCATATCTTTAATGGTGTCTTTGTCTATGTTGACTTTGTCAAGAATGACTTTGTCAGCCTCTAGGGCTTTAATGGCGAGCCAGCGTTTTGAGATTGTGGAGTCATAGGTGATCATCTTTTCGATTTTGCTGATGAAGCTTTCAAACTCCATGTAGTCAATCTTAAATGGCTCGGCAATGGTGATTTTTCCTGCCCTAGAAATTGCGTTGAGAATTTCTTTTTTCTTCCCCCCACGCTTGGTGCCAACTGTTTCAATAATTGGGATGTTCAACATCTCTGAGAGCCTGTCGACATCAATCTCCAATTCTCGACGTTCAGCGACATCCATCATATTGAGGATCATCACTATTGGTTTTCCCAACTCCAAGAGCTGAAAGGTCAGATAAAGATTGCGGCGCAGGTTGGAGGCATCGACGACGTTGACAATGACATCGGTACCTTCATCAAGAAGAAAATTTTTAGCAACCATCTCTTCAAGAGAATAAGTACTGAAGGAATAGGTTCCAGGCAGGTCGACAATTTCAAACTGTTCTCCTTGAAATTTTAACGTTGCCGATTTCTTGTCAACAGTGACACCGGGATAGTTTGCAACATGTTGATTGACACCACTGAGAACATTGAAAATCGTTGATTTTCCACTGTTGGGCTGGCCGGCTAAGACAACTTTTATCATGCTGCTTCAACCTTTAGCAGCGCAGCTTCGCTCCTTCTTATCGTAACCAAACAATTATGAATACCAATTTCAATAGGATCGCGAAGAGGAGCATTCCTAAGCATGGTAATTTCAGCTCCAGGAATAAAGCCCATGCTCAAGAGTTTTTGTTTTAACATTCCTTGCGCAGCACAATGTTGGATAATCCCTTTTTGATTCTGTTTTAGATCACATAAATACAGGGTTGCTTCAGTGGTTTGTGTCACAGGTACTCCTGATAGAAAAAGACGGACTGGATATTGTCTCTGTAGGGAGATCACTATGCCTGAATTGTTTTGTCCTATCTGTGACTTAAGTCACACTTTGATAACTTTTTTCATTATCAAAAATGTTTTTGCAATAAAGTTGATGCGCATAAATATGGTTGGACTCTAGACTTGATGAGCTTCTCAGATTTGACTATAGTCACTTTTGGAATCGGGGTTTGACAGTTGCTTTAACGTTATCGATGGAAGATTTTCTCTCGTGGCAAATCAGGATTATCTCCTCTCTGTGTTGACCCAGCTTCCTGCTGTCTGTATTGACCATCTCGGTCTATCTTCTGCCGGTTTTCCCAACTTTTGTCACTTGTAGAAAAAGGAGTTTTTGTTAACAGCTACGAGTTTTGGTCGGGTGTATTTTCCTGTAAAAAATCGCTCCATGAAATTGTCGAAATAAATCCAGATGCTATTATGTTTGGTACCGACTTATCAACAACAAGGGCACCACGGTTCTATTTTGATAATGATTTCTTTGTGGTTGTTGTTACTTTGGGTGAAGATCTGGCAAGAAAAGTATTTTATAATAATGCCGTCAATCTCTATAGACCGGCAAGCATAGCAGCAGAACAAGCTGTTAAGGGGTGACAATTGAGCTCTCTTGATTTTGAACTTGAAAAAGGTATTTTTAGAAAATTCTATGACAATAACTTACCTCTTATTGAGGAGGCCAAAAACGCTTACGTCGGTGCCATCAACACACTGATAGAAAAATCTGATGTTGGCGAGGTGACGAAAATTGAGGGACGTGTCAAGAATAAAGACGAGTGCATCAAGAAGTTTCAACGTAAATATCAGGGTAAACTTGAGTCAAAGGAACAGTCCTACAAAATCAAGGACTATATTTCTGATTTGATAGGCATTCGCATTGTCTGCCTCTACGAAGATCAGATTCCTGTGGTATCAGAGGTATTAAAGAGGCACTTTGAAATTATCGATGTTACTGACAAAATTGCGGCTGTTGAGAGTACCGAAGATTTGTTCGGTTATAAGGGGCTGCACATGGATCTTGTCCCCGGTGAAGAAGAAGCTCTTTTGTTGAAATACCGACAGTTTTCTTTCGAGGTGCAGATAAGATCCTTGATTCAGGATGCTTGGAGTGTCCTCGATCACAAAATAAAATATAAAAAGTCGATCCCCAATAACCTCAAACGCAGAATAAATGTTCTTTCTGCTCTGTTTGAGTTGGCTGATCGGGAATTCAAAGAAATCCGCAATGCGACAATGGAATTATTACAACAGGCAACGGTGGATCCGATTAGCGATTCACTACCCGATACTAGCGAGTCCAGTGGTGAAATTTCGCTGTCAATTAGTGGAAAAACGGTCAACGCCTTCAATTTCCTGCGCGTCGCAGGCCACTTCTTCAAGGATTTCGAGTTTGAAGATTACAAGGTTGACAACTTTGTCCAAGATATTCTGAAGCAGAATGGTGATTTTAAGAGGGCGGATCTGCATAAAAGTCTGGTTGAGAATTTAAAAATAGTTAGAGATTATCGTGATCAATTTCTGGAGAAAAACCCTGAAAACACTTTCAGCCCTTACACCTCAATTCGACATTGTCTATATCTTTACGATTGTGAAACTTTTGGTCGAATTTTGTCCAAAGGAGCAAGGGAGCGTTTTGATGAGTGGCTGGAAAAGCTATAGTCGACGGGGAGAACTTCGGTACAATTAGCCGTGCCAGAGAGTCCATGCCAGATCGTTGCTATCTGTACTATGGGTAAATTTTGTCTGGCATGTTTGACACTGGTAATCTTGTTCCTTGAAGCCTCGGGGCTTTTTCCCTTTAAAAATACGAAGCTCTCCCATTTCCAATAAATACTCATGCGGTTTGCCATTTCGCGATTTTTTTGATTGTTCCTCACACAGGTCGCAAATTTTCATTTCATCTTTTCTTTCTGATTTCTGCTATATCCATGAAAGGGAACAAGATAGCGGATCAGGGGGAGGGTTATTGGCAGCGCATTGTCTTTCTTCCCTCTTCAAAGAGAACTTCGATTTTTTGTGAGCCGATTATGCGCTGCACAATGCCTAGGCCGAAAGAAGGATGGTTAATCAGTGCGTTAAGCTTGTAGGACTCTGTCATCGAATAAGTTTTTGCTTTTGCGCTGTCCATTTCTGACTGTAGAGACTCCCACTCTTTTCGATCTGCATCTTTTGGCTTGGCAGTCTGCCGTGTAGTAGTCTTTTTTGGTACCGTCGGTGCCCGGTATTTGTGTTTGCGAGTGCATGTGTTGCATTGAACTTTAGCGGGTGCTTTTTCCTCCAGGGTAATAATGATGTGATCGGTGTTTTTCCTGCATTTAGTGCAGCGAGCTTCGATTGGGTCACCGATTGAAAGTGTGGTGCTTTGCATAGTACTACTCCCTTGTTTGGAGGTGAGCCAAGAAATGGCCGATAAAAACCAGGGAGAGGGCTGGGATCTATGGGGCAGCTTGACAATTAACGTGCATGGGCGTTCCGATACACTCCTAAATACTCTCACTGCTGTGACGTCATCTCCGTATAGCTTGAAGATCGGTGGTTTATAGAGGACTTGTGCTGGAGTGTTCTTCTAACAATACACCTTTTTTCGAATAAAAGATATTTGTGATTAGAAAGATCAATAGATAGGGGCTGCCTGCATTTGGAAATATTATCTGCCATAAACAAAGCCCCGAATCACAAGGGTCCGGGGCTTTGTTTATGTGGATTGGAAGCGAGATTGTTTTTATTCGTCGGCTTCGCTGACTTTCCACGCTTCCCATACTTTGCCGACCAGGTTGATGCCTGGCTTCAGGGTCGTTTTGCCGGGTCTCCATCCAGAAGGTGTTGCTTCAGCCCCACCTGTACTACGAACAAGCTGGAAAGCTTGCACTTGTCGCAGGGTTTCATTCACATTTCTACCAACGGGCGGGGTGAGAACTTCATATCCCTGAATGACTCCGTCTGGGTCAATGATAAAGCGACCCCGGTTCTCAACCTTAGCTCCTTCATTGAAGATGCCATAAAGTCTACCGATATCACCACCAACATCAGAAAGCATTGGGAATGGGACTCCGCCATCAACCATTTTTGAAAGTTCTTGGTCATTCCAAACTTTATGAGTAAACATGCTATCGATGCTGACCGACAGAAGTTCAACTCCAAGCTCTTGAAACTGAGGATATTTCTCGGCAACTGCCGAGAGCTCTGTCGCTCAAACAAAGGTGAAATCACCGGGATAGAAACAGAGGAGCAGCCATTTTCCTGCATAATCAGATAGCTTTACTCCGTTAAGAAATTCACCATTGTGGTAGCCTGGCGCAGTAAAATCCGGTGCTTTTTCGCCTACGTGAACCATTTTTGACTCCTTTTTGGCAATGATAGGTTGATCAGTTTCTTCGGCCTTGGGGGTATCTTCTGTCGCTGCTGCGGCAGTTGGCCTAGTGCAGCCCGCTGCTTGTTCTTCGCTCATAACCTCTCCCTTCTTGGCTAGATAAGAATTATTCTTACATATTACCCATAAATATTGTGGAAATCAACAGATCGGGGTGATTATATTTATTTTTTTAATACATGCTGATGATAGTAGTTGATGAGACCGTTTGTTGAACAGTCATGACTGGTTACAATCTTTTCTTGAGACAACTCGGGAAGAATCTTTTTTGCCAGCTGTTTGCCCAGTTCGACTCCCCATTGATCAAAGGGGTTGAGGTTCCAAATGGCTCCTTGAGTAAAAATTTTATGTTCATAAAAAGCGATCAGGGAACCAAGAGTCTGTGGCGAGAGTTTGTCAAATAGAAAGGAACTACTAGGGCGATTACCAAGGAAAATCTTGTGTGGCAATAGTTGCTCGATCTGGCTCTGACTGAACCTCTCAGCTTCCAGTTCGTTTTGTACTTCTTCGGCAGTTTTTCCCCTCATGAGTGCTTCAGATTGAGCGAAAAAATTTGATAGCAGGATTTGTTGGTGATCCCCAATTGGGTTTTGACTTTCAATCGCAGCGAGGAAATCGGCTGGAACCAGTTTAGTGCCCTGATGAAGCAGCTGATAAAAAGCGTGCTGGCCATTGGTGCCAGGTTCGCCCCAGATAATTGGGCCAGTAGAATAATCGACTTGTTTCCCGGAGAGAGTGACTCCCTTGCCATTGCTTTCCATGTCACCTTGTTGAAAGTAAGCGGGGAAGCGGTGCAGATATTGATCGTAAGGGAGAATGACATGAGAATCGGCAGCAAAAAAATTATTATACCAGATCCCGAGGAGCCCCATCAGCACGGGGATATTCTTGTCGAAGGTTGCGGTACGGAAGTGCTCATCTACTTTGTGTGCACCCGTTAATAGCTCTTCAAATTGATCCATGCCGATATAGAGGGCAATTGACAGACCGATAGCTGACCAAAGTGAATAGCGCCCTCCGACCCAGTCCCAGAACTCGAACATATTTTCGGGGTTAATCCCGAATTCACAGACTTTTTCCCTATTGGTAGAGATGGCTACAAAATGCCGGGAAACCGCTGCCTCATCCTTGACCTGTTTCAACAACCACTGTTTGGCAGAGTGTGCGTTTACCATGGTTTCTTGTGTTGTGAAGGTTTTAGATGCAATCAGAAACAGAGTTGTTTCCGGATTTAGATGACGAAGCGCTTCAACCAGGTGGGTGGCATCAACATTGGAGACAAAGTGAACCTTCAGCCTTTTGTGTCCATAGGGTTTTAATGCTTCTGTGACCATCAATGGCCCGAGATCTGATCCGCCAATGCCAATGTTAACAATGTCAGTGATCGGGTGTCCGGTTGTCCCAAGCCAATGGCCAGAGCGGACTTGTTCGCAAAATACACCCATTTTTCCCAGGACTGCATTGACCTGTGGCATGACATCATGCCCATCAACTGAGATTGGACGATTACTGCGGTTACGTAAAGCAATATGGAGGACAGGGCGTTGTTCTGTGGTGTTGATTCTTTCCCCGACAAACATTTTATTGATTTTTTCTTGTAGACCGGTTTGTTGGGCTAGCTTAATCAACAGTTTTAGTGTGGCGGCGGTGATTCTATGTTTGGAGTAATCAAAGAGGATATTACCAAACTGCAGGGAGAGTTTATCAAATCGTCGTGGATCTTCGGCAAACAGATCACGCAGGTGTAGTTTTTCAATCGATTGATGATGTGCCTGGAGAGCCTGCCAGGCTGGGAATTGGGTCAATTCAGGCATCAAACACCTCACATTTAAGAACTATTTTTTGGCAGCCATAACGGCATCATACGATTCATTGATCTCTGCCAGGCGATCATTAGCAAACTTGATAAATTCTGGAGGTAAACCCTTCCCTTCAATTTTGTCAGGGTGGAATTCAGTCGCTTTTTGACGGTAGGCTTTCTTGATTTCAGCCGCTGTTGCCTTATTTGAGACACCAAGGTTTTCGTAGTGCTTGCTTAGGCTGACAGTTGAGGAATGAAGACCGACATAGCGACTGCGTAAGGACTGATAAACACTTTCATGTAAACCGAAGGCGGTTTTTGCCTCAAGCAACATGTTCTCTTCCTGGGGATGCAGTTCGCCGTCTGCCATGGCCACTTGAAACAGAAAGCTCATCATGAAATTACATAATTGCTGATCCTGGCGAAATAAATTACCAAATTGTTGGGCATAGTCGGCAAAAGATTCAGGCCGGTCTTTTGCCTGAGTAAAAACATTGAAGGCATAGGTTCGGGTTTGATTGTCCAGTCCCAGTGCTTCTTTAGAGATCTTTTCGATTGCAGCGATCTCATCGGGGCAAACCCGACCGTCGGCTTTTGCAAGTTTACCGACCATAGAAAAAGCAGCGGTAAAAAAGATTGCCTGCCGTTGTTGGGATTGATTGTAACCTATTTTTCCTGCTGCCGGATTTTTGGAACCTCCCATACTGGAGCCGATTGCCGCGCCCATGATGGCACCAAATGGTCCGGCAATCATTGCGCCAAGCCCTCCGCCAATTACACCTGATAACCAACCCATAATCATTATCCTTTTCAGTAAAAACTATTTATATTCATGGTAGAGTGAAACAAAGTAGATATAATGAGTGATGTTTGTAGTGGCTGCAAGGATTTTATCTGGCCGCTATCTTTTATGTTGGCAAATCAGTAAATATCAGGAGCGTACCTTTGGAAGTATCATTTATTCGTCGACTATGGGTGACAATCAGTTCTGCCGTGATCCGTTCGTACGCGAGCTTTTTTAACCGATTTCAAGTTATTGGTGCAGAAAATATTCCTACCAGCGGTGGAGTGCTTCTCGCGGCAAATCATATCTCCGGTTATGACACAGTCTTTATCCCAGCAGCAGTTATGAAGCATCATCCCTGGCAGATGACGTGGGCTCCGGCTAAAGAGGAGCTATTCAAAAATCCTTTGGTTGGGGCACTTTATCGTTCGTGGGGGGCTTTTCCCATTAAGCGTGGACGTGATATCCGGGCGGGTAAGTATTTAGGCAACTTGCTTCAGACACAAAAGGTGATGCTTTTCCCAGAAGGAACTCGTCACAAAGATGGAAAATTGGGGTCGGGAAATCGTGGTGTCGGTAAATTGATTTATGAACATCAACCAGTGGTAATACCGACAGCCCTATCTGGAATTAATCACTGGAAGTTTTTAAAGTTTGGACAACAAGGGACAATTCGCTTTGGTGCGCCCATCGATTTCTCAGATCTCCTTAAGTTAGAGGATAAGAAGGAAACGCACCTTCTGATTGTTGAGCGACTTATGTCTGCCATTGCATCAGGGCTTATGGCTGATCGGGAATAATGCTTTTCCTTCCTCTTTCTTAACCGGCCCTCTCCCCCCAACACTTGATTTTTTTGCTATCACAAAAAAACTGGAAAGATGTATGTTTCAGTGCCGTTCTAAGTTGTTAATAAATAGAAGAAAACATTTTGTTGTGACTTGCTATCCATAGGCAATTCGGCTAACCTTATAGATACAAATTGTCAGAAGGGAGGTCTACGCATGGGGTTCTTCAGGCAAAATACTCAAATTAATGTTATTTACAAGAATGGCGTCAAAGATCGTATCAGTCCTGCTTTGCTCAGCACTTTGATCAATTCGAAGCAGATTGAGCAATTTGAGCGTTCAAGTGGTTGGGTTAATGTTGCTACAGATGCGGTTCGGCATGTGGGAGAAATCAGTTTTTCCGGAGCAGAACGAAGAAAAAATTAATTTTCACCTTGCCGGAGCTTAAGTTTTAATTTAGATAAAAGTCGAGCTGGTTGCTATCTATTAGTAATCAGCTCGACTTTTATCTAAATATCACTTGTCTGGAAAAAGATTTTGACCGTTTCTGAGTTTCCTGATATTAAAGTACATTCTTGAGATTTTGATTGTCTATTTATAAGTGCCGACAATCTCAAATTAGTTCTGTCGGTTTTTCCTGAAAAGGAGGAAGAGGACTGTTATGGCTCTGGTGGTTCAGAAATATGGCGGCACTTCTGTCGGATCTGTGGAACGGATCCGCAATGTTGCTCGTCGGATTGCTAAAACTTTTGATGATGGCAATGAGGTTGTTGTTATTGTTTCGGCTATGTCCGGTGAAACAAATCGTCTAGTGGCTTTGGCGGCAGAAATTACCGAAACACCATGTGATCGTGAATATGACGTTCTCGTGTCAACCGGTGAACAGGTGACGATTTCATTATTGTCGATGTGTCTGCAGTCTATGGGTTACAATGCTAAAAGTTATCTTGGTTCACAGATTCCTATGCTCACTGATAAGGCTCATGCCAGAGCACGGATCAAGAGCATCGCCGATGAGAATATCCGTGGGGATCTGGAAAAAGGGACAATAGTTATTGTTGCCGGGTTTCAAGGAACTGATGGTGAAGGTAACATTACCACTCTTGGCCGTGGTGGTTCCGATACTTCAGCAGTCGCTGTTGCAGCAGCTTTGAAAGCGGATGTTTGTGAAATTTATACTGATGTTGATGGGGTTTACACCACTGACCCGAGAATGGTTCCTGAAGCACAAAAAATTGAAAAGATATCCTACGATGAAATGCTTGAAATGGCATCTCTGGGAGCAAAAGTTCTGCAAATTCGTAGTGTTGAATTCGCTAAAAAATATAACGTTGTCATTCACGTACGTTCCAGTTTTCATGATGGACAGGGTACGTTGGTAATGAAGGAGGATCACGAGATGGAAACTGTGCTGGTTTCAGGTGTGGCTTATAATAAGGATGAAGCAAAGATCAGTATTTTTGGTGTGCCGGATCAACCGGGTATTTCTGCACAGATATTTACGCCATTGAGTGAAAACAATATTACTGTCGATATGATTATTCAGAATATATCACATCAGGGTGCAACTGATCTGACCTTTACTGTACCAAAAGGAGATTGTAAAAAAGCAGTTGGGATTATCGAAAAGATCGCCGATAAAATCAAGGCTCGTGGAGTCAGTTCCGACCTCGAGATTTCCAAAGTATCAATTATCGGAGTTGGGATGCGTTCACATGCCGGTGTAGCCAGTACTATGTTTGAAGCTTTGTCACAAGAAGGAATCAATATCCAAATGATTTCAACTAGTGAGATCAAAGTATCGTGTATAGTTAATGCAAAATATACTGAATTAGCGGTGCGGGTGTTGCACAGGGCATTCGGTTTGGATTTGCCGGAGATCGATGAGAGCTAAGGCCTCTTTGAACTGGGGTCATTGAAAGATGATCCCAGGCTACCAACCACCCCCTGGTTTTGTAATGGGGTGTTGATATTTTTTCTTATTGTCTATTGTTTTGCCAAAGAAGTAGATTCCTACAATGATGGCAACTACAACGACAACTAAAATAATTAGTTTGAAAATATCTTTAGTCATTTTTCCTATACCTAATATTTTTTCTTTTTATTTCGACCCCCCACAGTGAAAAGTTTAACAAATAACAAGATTTTTTTCAGTACCCCCCTGACAGAAGCCAGGGGGGTACTGTTCTATATAGATAAATCTATTTTTCAGCAAGAATTCTCATCATGCGCCGAAGCGGTTCAGCTGCACCCCATAAGAGTTGATCTCCACAGGTGAATACTGAGAGATACTCTGGGCCCATATGCATTTTACGCACTCGGCCAACGGGAATTTCCAGAGTTCCAGAAACTGCAGCAGGAGTCAGTTGCTCCAATGTCTCTGCCTTAGTATTTGAGACCAATTGAACCCATTGATTGCCATTACTGATCAGTGATTCAATTTCTTCAATCGGTATATTTTTGTTCAATTTAATTGTCAGTGCCTGACTATGGCAGCGCATCGAACCGATACGAACACAGATTCCATCAATCGGGATTGGGGTTTGACTGTCGAGAATCTTATTGGTTTCAGCAATCCCTTTCCACTCTTCCCGACTCTGACCATCTTCAACCTCGCGATCAATCCAGGGGAGAACGCTGCCGGCTAAAGGAAATCCAAACTCAGTTTTTGGAAATTCATCACTGCGCAGGGTGGCAGTGACTTTTTTATCGATCTCCAGGATTGCTGATCCGGGGGTTTGTAGCTCTTGAGCAACACAATCGTTCAAGGTTCCCATTTGCGTCAGTAGCTCACGCATATTTGGTGCTCCAGCACCAGATGCTGCCTGATAGGTCATCGAGCTGACCCATTCCACCAGACCGGCGTTGAACAGTCCACCAATGGCCATCAGCATCAAACTGACGGTACAATTGCCACCGATGAAATCTTTACAACCATTCTTTAATGCAGCATCAATGACATCACGATTAATGGGATCAAGAATAATGACAGAGTTATCGTCCATTCGCAGCGAAGAAGCAGCATCGATCCAGTAGCCATCCCAGCCACTAGCGCGGAGTTTCGGATGAACAGCTTTGGTATAATCTCCACCCTGACAGGTAATAATGATATCCTGCTCAGCGAGTTTGGTGATATTGTTTGCATCTTCCAGCGTTCCCTCTCCTTGGCCAAAATCAGGGGCTGCCTGACCTGCCTGAGAGGTTGAGAAAAAAACTGGCTTGACTCCGGCAAAGTCATCTTCTTCTAGCATCCGTTGCATCAGCACGGAACCGACCATGCCACGCCAACCCACTAATCCAACTTTCATAATCTTTCTCCATGTTGACGGTTGAATGAAAAGTACTTATGCTTCAGCTGGTTAGATTGATCAACCCAGCATTAACAAGAAATCATATCAGCAATTTCTGAAAAGTGGTAATATTTTTTGCGATAATTGTATATTTACGAAGGTCTCTCTATGTCTGATTATAAATCGATTCTACCATTGGGCAAGCATACCGTGTATAAAGCCGAGTATGATCCTGAGTTACTCTGTCCCTTTCCACGTCAGGTTAAGCGGGATGTTATTGGCGTTACCGACTCTTTACCTTTTTGTGGCTATGATATTTGGAACGCCTTTGAACTTTCCTGGCTCAACTTGAAAGGAAAACCAATTATTGCCATGGGAGAATTTCATATTCCCTGTGAATCTCCCAATCTGATTGAATCAAAATCGTTCAAGCTTTACCTGAATTCATTTAACCAGACCCGCTTGCATGATTTTGAGCAGGTTGAAGAGCGGATGGTTGCAGACCTGTCAGCCGCCGCTGGTGCCACCGTTCGTGTCCGCTTGCTTGACAGCGATCAGTTTATTACTGAGCAGATTCAGAGCTTGTCGGGCACGTGCATTGATGATCTGGATATTGAAGTTGATGAGTATTCTCTCGATCCATCTTTGCTACAAAACTCTACAGATCCACATCAACAAATAGAAGATGAGTTGCACAGTCATCTGTTAAAAAGTAACTGTCTGGTGACCAATCAGCCCGACTGGGGAAGTGTGTTGATTCGGTATCATGGTAGTAAAATTGACCCAGAAGCCTTATTGCGTTACCTGATTTCATTTCGTCAGCACAACGAATTTCACGAACAATGTGTCGAGCGGATTTTTGTTGATTTGATGCGTTATTGCCAACCCGAGAAGTTGACAGTTTATGCCCGTTATACTCGTCGGGGTGGTTTAGATATCAACCCCTTCCGTTCAAATTTCGAAACTCACATAGCTAATTTACGTTTGGCGAGACAGTAGTTTTTTGAAACTGTGCCCTGTTTATTTCTTATGAAAAAGGATTGAGAAGTGAGAAAAGAATTAAAAAAATTCATTATTTACGTCATTTTTGTTTTAGTTACCGGGCTTTCAGCGTTTTTGTATTATGAGCATACTCAGTCAGTTCAATATGATGGTACGGCAGTTCCTTACATCCAAAATGTTCTACCTGAAATTTCGACTTGGAATCCAGAGGTTGTCAAACAATACTTAGCCGCAGAAGTTTTGAAAACAGTTTCGGAGGAAAATCTTAAAAATATTTTGGCAGAGCTGTCTAAAATAGGGGAACTCCAAAGTATTGAAAAAATGAAGTTTAAAAAGAAATCTACTGGTGGAGAGGGTGATACGCAGCAGCAGCCAGTTATCACGTATATCGTTGATGCTCAATACTCTACCGGTGAAGCAACCGTAACTATCAGTCTTCTTGACAAGGGAGGGGTTTACGAGGTTCAACATTTTAATTTTGAATCAGGAGCATTGTTTCAGTAATTATTATTGTTGTTGATTCTGACTGTGGCCAGATGGGAAAAGGGGTATGGCAACAATTTGCCTGCCCTAGGGTTTTCTCCTATGGGTTCCCATAATGACCCAGTCAGTATTTCGTGCCCATAATATATATTTAACAGTTTTTTTTTGTGTGGTGATACCGAGAAATATCTAATATGGCCAGAAAGATTTTCAAGCAGGTCAAAAGTGTTGATACCTTGGAACTGTTACAACAGGGAGCTGCTATCATTGATGTTCGCCGTCCAGATGAGTGGCAGTTGACCGGGATTGTTGCCGGGAGTCATCTGCTGACATTTTTTGATGAATATGGAGGTTGCCAACCTGAAAAATGGCTCCGGCAGCTTGATCAACTGGTTTCGATTGAACAGCCACTTTTGCTTATTTGACGAACAGGCAAGCGAACCCGGGTGGTTTGTGAATATTTGCTGGAAGTTTCATCACGATCCGAGATCTATAACGTTTCCGATGGGATTTTCGGCTGGTTGGCCGAAGGGTTTCCTGTTGATAAAATTGAAGAGTCATGATTTTGTGTATCTTACATGATTGATGTCCTGTTACTCCAACCCCCAGCTCTCAAACCTTCGGAGCCACCACTTTCACTGGCAATTCTTTGTGCCGCCTTACGTACCGCGAAGATCAGTACAAAAGTTCTCGATGCCAATCTGGATGCTTATCTTTATCTCCTGGACGGTGAACGGTTGGCTGAGGTGGCGGGAGAAAATTGCGGGACTTCTATTCGCCGGGCATTAAAACATCGTCAAGAGTCTCTTGACCTGCTGCGCTCTTCGCCGGAGGGTGTATCTTTACCCCGTTATAGTACGGCGGTTCGTTACTTAAATCTGTTACTGAGCCTTTGGTCGAAACAGTATGAAAAGGAACGGCTGACTCTTGGGGATTATCAACACAAAGGGTTCTCAGTTTTTAATCCTGAAGCGCTGAGTCTGTTCAGTCGTGGAAACGTACGTACGCTGTTTTACTCCTACTTTCTGAATGATTTATTGCCCAGAATCAAAGCTCATCAGCCGCGGCGGGTAGCTATATCAATTAATTACCTGCATCAGGTTTTTCCGGCATTTGAATTGGCTGGATTACTTCGACAGCAATTCCCCGATTTAGAGTTGGTTGCCGGAGGTGGATTGATCACTTCATGGCAGGAGCCGTTACAGCGACTCGCTTCTAAGTTGTACCCTTTTGACTATCTGGTTTTTGGGCCTGGAGAAGCTTCTCTCATTGCTTTGGTAAAAGGCTCTACTCTAGATGATTATTATCTAAGCGATAATTCAGATATAGGCTTTATCCCCGATTTTTCTTTTGCCAAATTTGACCAATATTTCAGCCCACAACCGATTCTTCCGGTAAGTGCATCGCGTGGTTGTTATTGGAAAAAATGTTTATTTTGTCCCGAAGCTACTGCACCGGTACATCCTTATGAAACTTTTCAACCCTCTGAATTTCCAGATTTGCTGGTGCAATTATCAAAACGTTATGCGGTCACCAATTTTCATCTGACCGACAATGCTATTCCCGTTAATTTCCTGAAAAAGTTGGCAGAACATCGTACTGCTTTAAGTGGTTTATCCTGGTTTGGATTTGTCCGGTTTGAATCTGCTTTGGAAAACCCTGAATTTATCCGAAATTTGGCAACATCTGGTTGTGAAATGTTGCAACTAGGACTGGAAAGTGGCTCACAGGTTGTGCTTGACCGGCTTGGAAAGGGGATCAAGCTAGAGACAGTCGTCAAGATTCTAGACAATTTATTTATGGCAGGGATTAGCAGTTATGTTTACATCATGCTTGGTACTCCGGGGGAAACTGAAGCTGATGCAGAAATGACATTGAATTTTCTGGAAGAGCATGCGGAGAAAATTGGCTTTCTCAATATTTCGATTATGAACCTGCCGAGAGGGTCAGAGTTACTGGAAAATCCTGATTTGTATGGGATTGATAGTTCCCAGCTTCAGGATGCTGAAAGCCCGCTTGGCCTCTATCATGAATTTCGATCTGCAACGGGTTGGGATCGTGCTGCTGCGCGTAAGTTTCTGAATCAGCGCCTGCTGGGATCTCCGGTTATCCGGGAGATTGTGAAACGTAATCCGCCCATCTTTAGTTCTAATCATGCGTTTTTCTTTGGTTCGGGATAAGCTTGCTATTAACTATAAAGGCGTCTGAGACACAGCGAGAAACAAAATTATTTTTTTGGGTTAAAAATATCGGGAAGCTCGTAGCCGAAGTAACGCAGACACATCAACAATAGGGCGACTGCCGCGGCTTCATCAAGGTTGCCAATAATCGGAATATTGTCAGGAATTAGTTCCAAAAAACCTGCTGTTGGGTTCAGTAAATAGATGACTGAGAATAATCCGAGGAAGAAAATACCTGTATTTTTCATGCGCTAGCCTGTGGGGCAATATAAAAATAATTTTAGTGCTAATATTTATGTTGTACTGACATTAACATATCTGGGGTTATATCCTTTGTTTTTCTATACATGTTATAATCTCTATATATGCAATCCCCTGTCGTGGAGCGAATAGATATGAAAAAAAAACTATGGATTATATTTGTCTTTTTGTCCGGGGTAGTGCTTTTTGGGTGCCAGACGACAACAACTTATTACCAAGGTGCTAAAGCGGATGAAGAAGGGATGGTCAGCTTGTCTTTGGGGCAGGTTGAAAAGCAGCGTTGGCAAGATCTCTATGTCACAGTAGATTATTCGTTTAAGCAGCAAGCAGATCAAATTATTATTGATGGAACTTTATCTTTTTCAAACCATCCTAGGCTGCTTTTTACTCGAGTGTGGGATTTAAAATTAAAGTTGTTTTTCTTGGATAAAGATATGCGGGTTGTTTCCTATCTGGATATCGCCCGAACATTGAATAATAACTTGGATGATAAGACAAAATTTAACCGAACCTTGGAAGTTCAGGAGGAGGTCGTTGCTTTTGCCTTTGGCTATGAAGGATCATTTGTCGATGATGATCCAGAATCTTCTTCAACTGATCATGTCTGGAAATTACCTAGGCATAATTTTTGATCGAGGTATTTTGAAATAGTAAAGGTCGGCTGAATGGCTGTCCTTGCTGGTTGATTTACGCTGCTAACTCCTTTCGTTTTGCACTCCATTGCTTTGCAAATCTTTACCTGCGTGGTAGCATCACCGTCTTTTCTTTTTCGCAAATATTAATTTGAAAATGCCTACAAGGACATGAATAAATCGTATGAATATGTTTGATATCCTCCAGATTTTGATCGAAGAAACTGGTTTGCATAAAAATCAGGTCACACAAACTGTCACCTTGCTTGAAGAGGGTGCAACCGTCCCTTTTATTGCTCGTTATCGTAAGGAGGCAACTGGTGAGTTGGACGAGGTTCAAATCCGTCAGTTGCAGGAAAAGCTGGTATATTTCAAAGAGTTGGAGGAGCGTCGGCAGACGGTACTTAAATCGATTGAAGAACAGGGAAAGTTGACAGTCGAATTGCGGAGCAAGATTGTTACTTGCCGCCAAAAAACCGAACTGGAAGATATTTATCTACCTTACAAACCCAAGCGGCGCACTAAAGCGACAATTGCTAAAGAGCGTGGCCTGGAACCACTGGCCGAACAACTTTTACAAGCTGTTGGCTCTGGCGATGAGATGGAAACTCTGGCAGCTCCTTTTATCAATCCAGATAATGAAATTGCTGATGTGGCAAGTGCACTGCAAGGTGCAGGACACATTCTGGCAGAACGATTTTCTGATGTTGCAGAAGTTCGTGCGACTGTACGGGAGTTGACCTGGACGCAAGGACTGTTTGGTTCGCAACCGGCTCGTGGCAAGGCGGGAACAATCAGTAAATTTGAGATGTACTATGATTACAGTGAACCGCTGCAACAAATTCCTTCTCATCGGATGCTGGCAATGCGGCGTGGTGAAAAGGAAGAGGTGTTACGACTGTCGGTTGAGGCTCCTGAAGAAGAGATTCTTTTGCGTCTTGGGCAGTTGCTGATTCCAGCTTCAAACCCACATCACAGTTGGCTTCGATTGGTGGTTGAAGATGCTTACAATCGTTTATTAGCACCATCAATAGAGGTTGACTTGCGTTTGCAGGCGAAAAAGTCGGCAGATGAAGAAGCTATTCGGGTCTTTGCTGAGAACCTGCGCAATCTTTTGTTAGCGGCTCCGGCTGGAAACTCTCGGGTTCTGGGTGTCGATCCCGGACTGCGCACCGGATCCAAGCTGGCGGTGGTTGATCAAACCGGACAATTTCTTGAGCACGTTACTATTTATCCCCATACCGGCCGGGGTCAGATTGACTCGGCACGTCAACAATTATTACGTTTACTCGACAGTCATCAGGTTGAAATGGTTGCTATTGGTAATGGTACTGCAGGCCGGGAAATGGAACAGTTTGTGCGCCAATGTTTGAAAGACATTGGCAAAAAACTGCCGGTAGTGATGGTGAGTGAGGCGGGAGCCAGTGTTTATTCTGCCTCTGATATTGCTCGCGAAGAGTTCCCCAATCTTGATCTGACCGTGCGTGGGGCGATTTCTATTGCCCGACGCTTGCAGGATCCATTGGCTGAACTAGTCAAGGTTGATCCCAAAAGTATCGGTGTTGGTCAGTACCAGCACGATGTTAGCCAAACCGCCCTGAAAAAAGCGCTAGGAGAAGTAGTGGAATCGTGTGTCAACTACGTTGGGGTTGATCTAAATACTGCCAGTTGGGCGTTGCTCAGTTTCGTTTCAGGGATTGGTGAATCGGTTGCCAAATCGATCGTCAGCTATCGGGATAAAAATGGGATTTTTGAGCAGCGGAAACAACTGCTTAAAGTTCCCCGCTTTGGGAACAAGGCATTTGAGCAGGCGGCTGGTTTTTTGCGTATTCGAGCGGCGGAACAACCTCTTGATAACACCGCAGTCCACCCAGAACGTTATAAATTGGTGAAACAGATGGCAACTGATGCCGGTACCGATCTCAAACAGTTGATCAATAATTCGACATTGCTCGATGCCATCAAGCTGCAACAATATGTAGCCGATGATGTGGGGCTGCCAACATTACACGATATTATCAACGAATTAAAAAAGCCGGGTCGTGACCCTCGTGAAACCTTTATTTCAACCAGCTTCCGCGAGGATGTGATGGAGATAAAGGATCTCAAAGAGGGGATGAACCTAAATGGTGTTGTCACAAATGTTGCCGCCTTTGGTGCATTTGTCGATCTCGGAGTCCACCAGGATGGTCTGGTTCATATCAGCCAACTCGCTGACCGTTTTGTCAAAGATCCCAATGATGTGGTTAAGGTTGGACAACAGGTGCAAGTTCGGGTGCTTGAGGTCGATCTGCAACGAAAACGGATTGCCTTGAGCATGCGGAACGGGGAGGTGAAACCACCGGGAGAGAGCAGGCAAAAACAGCTTGAGAAGGTTGTAAAATCAAAAACAATACAGTCCCAAAACACCAAGACTGACCTTGCCATGGCGCTGGAAAAATCGGGGTTCAGGGTGAAGAGGAGATAGAGCTTATTCCTTGTTAGGGTAACCAATGCCTTTGAGTACGATTCTAGAGTTGCTATAAAGCAAAAGTTGATCAACAACCAATAATAAATATATTGCCCCCAAAATAGAACTCGGTCGTTTGGCAACATTGTTTTTTTTTAGAACTAACTAACAGGGATCATTCAATATGGAATTACACGTATATCTTACGTTCGTTATTGCCACGACAATCATGATCGCACTTCCCGGGCCGAGCGTACTTTTGACCGTTTCACATAGTATTTCATTCGGTTGGAAACATGCTCTATTCACTGTTGCTGGAGCGACAATAGGAATTGCTGTTCAGCTTATAGTTGCAGCAAACGTAAGAGGTCTTTTGCAGAGCCGGCGAGCATTCCAGTTAGTTTTGCGGACAGCAGGTGGATTGCTGATCACAGCTGGGGTAGGTCTCGCACTGGCTCGCCGTGGTAACTGAATCAGGTAAATAAAAAAATGGGAGGATTACTCAATTACTGGTGTTTTTGTTTCAACTAACTGCCTAAGAAACAACCAAGCGACAGGTGGCAACACCATAGTAAATCCATAACAGAGAAACAGAAAAGTTTTCTGAACACCAACATCATCAGCAAGCATTCCGATTAACGGTCCTGTACAGACAAAACTGATCCGAAAGCAGAGTGACTGCAGAGAAAGAATCCCGGCACGGTTGGCGGATGGAATTTCCTGCTGGATGTGATTGAGCATCATCGGACCGCGCAAGCCTCGCATGCAGGTCAGCAGGTAGTAAAAGAGAAATCCCCAGAGACCACCGACTAGCCCGAGACCCAGGTATCCGGCGATGACGACCAAGATGATTAACAGCACCATCCAATGGTCGCCGATTCGCAGATGAGTGCGGTGGCTGATTAAAGCGAATAGGGCGACACTTAAGTTAGCACCAGCCCATACTGGTCCGAACCAGGCGAGCGGAACACCGCCATCTTGCATGTAAGGCTGGATCAGCCAGATGGGATAGTAGGAGGTTAACCCCAAAATTAGGCTCAAGAGGATGGTGTAGCGTAAGCGTTTATTTTCTATTAGCGCGAAACGGGTTGATTTCCAAGCCTCCAGAAGATGGCTCTCCAGTGGTTTCAATTTCTTCTGTGGCTCAACCATGGAGCGAGTCAGCAATAGAGCTAAAATCCAGACCACCACTTGGATAATAAATGGGAGTAGAGGAGCGTAAGCGTAGAGCAGCCCGGCAAAGATTGCGCCACAGGCCTCGCCAAGCTGGCCGATACCGCTTTTACGCCCTTCGTGATGAGCGTAGAATCGCTCATCTCCGTCGGACTTTAAACTTTCGTAGAGCAGGGCACTATCCGAGCCGCTGATGAAAGAAATAGAGAAGCCGAGGATAACTTCAGCTATCAGCACCTGAGAAAAAGAATCGGCAACAGTATAGAGACCCCAGCCGACAATTCCCAACAAAGAAGCAAAGTTAAGCGCTGTACGGTAACCAATTCGGTCACTCAGGTAGCCGGACGGGTATTCCATCACGACCATCGAAATGGAAAAGATCCCCTGCAAGAGCAGAATCTCGGTCAAACTTAAGCCAATTTGATCTTTCCAAAACAATGTGATGATCGCCATAGGAAACAGGCTCATCTTCAGGAAGGAAAAGGCATAGAGCTTTCTTACATTGGAGCGAATTGTTGACATTCAGGCAGAATAGCTCGATTAAGGTTGATCATCAATTGAAAGTGTAAACTGAATTTTGGTCAGTTGAGTTGATATTTTCGAGTTTCAAATATAAGCAGTAATTAATGCTCCTAGGTAGATTTGCAAATAATCAAAGCAAGTTGGAGTGATAGTCAGCAGATTAAGATAAGGCCAACCCCGCACCTGTTTGATCAGATCTGCACTTTATTTAAACTTCTTTTCGTACATCTCCAAATTGAATCCGACGATGAACTGATTTTTGATCCTGAATGTTGGTGCCCGAAGATTGCCACTGGGTCCCATAATTCCTTTGAGTACAGCTTCTCTTTCATCAGCAATCTGAGAAAAATGAACCACCTTTTTCCCTTTGGCAGCGCGGATATGCTCTGCTCCCTTGATTAAGTCCCAAGCTTGGTGCACCTCAATCCTGTTTTTACGTGCATCTACAACCTCTTCGATTGTTATCTGTTCCTGCTCAAGAAACTCCTGAGCTTTTTTACACGATGTTCAGCCTTTACGTAAATATGCCCAATCGATATTCATATTGTTCTCCCTTGATTGTATGTTGCTACACTAGGTTGTGTTTTATCTCAGCAGGAACTTGCCAACCCAGTTTTTTGAAAACTGATAGGCAGTTCGGCCACAACGCTTGGTTTTTTCGTTAGCCCATTTGATGGCGGTTCTTTCAAGATCGTCACTCCATGGAATCTCTTTTCCAAACTGTTTGCTCCAACGTTCAATACAGAGCTTGACCGCATCAAGATACCGCTCCTGAGTGAATACATGAAATGGAACCCAGAGTCCAAAACGATCAGAAAGAGAACTCTTTTCTTCCTGGATTTCACTCTGTTGGAGTTCGCCTTTAACATATTTACCTCCTAAATGATCACTATCGTACTCGGGGAGGAGATAGCGACGGTTAGAGGTGACGTAGATCAATACATTTTCTGGAGCCGAATAAACGGAACCATCAAGAGCACTCTTGAGCATTTTATAGGTTAGTTCTCCAACTTCAAAAGTGAGGTCATCACAGAGCATGATAAAGCGGTATGGCTGATCTTCTACAGCAGCAAAAATCTCTGGAATATAGATAAGGTCTTCCTTTTCTACCTGGATGACACGTAATCCTTGAGAGCCATATTCATTGAGGAGTGCTTTGACGATTGATGATTTTCCTGTTCCCCGCGATCCCCAGAGCAGAGCGTTGTTCGCTGGCAGCCCTTGTAAAAACTGGCGGGTATTGTTAAGCATGATATTTTTTTGTTCATCAACTCCAAGGAGCTCATCTAGTTGGGTGGTATCAGTGACCTTGACTGGCTCAAGGTATCCGGAGAAGGAGTGTCGTCGCCAGTTTGCAGCATGACAACTTGACCAGTCAACGGGCTTGACCGCTTTTGGCAACAGCATTTCAACGGAGCCTAACACGCGTTCTAATTGCGCAATAACTTCAGGACTGAGATTCATTATAGAAACTCTCTCTTTCGTAGGGAGATAATGTCATAATTGTCATTCTGGTAATGAAAAATACGTAAAAAAAGCGTCCTAATAGACGCTTTTTTTACGTAGTAAGTTTGAGTTTTATTTGCCCCATTTTTCTTTAATTCGCTGGACAGCGGTTTCAACGTTCTCCCGCTCGCCAAAAGCTGAAAGCCGGAAATAACCTTCTCCACTGGGACCGAAGCCGCTACCGGGGGTTCCGACGACAAAACATTCGTTGAGTAATTTGTCGAAGAAATCCCAGCTAGTCATCCCTTCTGGAGTTTTTAACCAGATATAGGGGGCATTGACGCCGCCAAAACATTCAATTCCGGCTGCGGACAGACCCTCACGGATGACTTGGGCATTTTCCATGTAGTAGTCGATGATTTCTTTGACCTGTGCCCAGCCTTCATCACTGTACACAGCCGCAGCGGCTTTTTGAACCGGGTAGGCGACCCCGTTAAATTTGGTACACTGACGGCGGTTCCAAAGTTTATTGAAGCTATATTTTTTACCATCGGCAGTGGTTCCCAGCAGTTCTTCAGGAACAACGGTTAGACCGCAGCGCACCCCGGTAAATCCGGCTGTTTTAGAAAAAGAACGAAACTCGATAGCGCACTGCTTGGCTCCTTCAATTTCATAGATGGAGTGGGGAATGTCAGCTTCGGTAATAAATGCTTCATAGGCGGCATCGAACAAAATGACCGCATCAGTTTTGATTGCGTAATCAACCCAAGCTTTCAGTTGATCTTTGGTGGCAACGGTTCCAGTTGGATTGTTGGGAAAGCAGAGATAGATCAGATCGACTTTTTCAGTTGGAAATACGGGATTAAAACCATTTTCTTCTGTACAAGGCATGTAGACCAGCCCTGCATAATGGCCTTTGTCATTCATCTGACCGCTACGACCAACCATGACGTTGGTATCGTTATAGACTGGGTAGACTGGATCGCCAATGGCAACCTTGTTGCTCAGATCAAAAATATCAAGAATATTTGCGCTGTCACATTTAGACCCATCGGAAATAAAAACTTCAGAAGTTTTCAAATCGACACCTAGCGGTTTATATGCTTTGTCAATAATGATCTGTGACAGCCAGTCATATCCCTGCTCGGGGCCATATCCGTGGAAGGTCGCTGCTTCAGCCATTTCATCCACACCTTCGTGGAAGGCTTTAAGGACGGCTGGAACCAGCGGTTTGGTAACATCGCCAATTCCAAGGCGAATGACACTTGCTTTCGGGTTAGCCTGGGTGAACTCGCTGATCCTTCGGCTAATTTCCGGGAACAGGTAGCCAGCTTGTAGTTTCAAATAATTGTCGTTAATCCGTGCCATGGAAATTTCTCCTGAATTATGTATAAGTGGATAAAGGAAAGGCGATTTAATAATCAAACCACATTTCCTCTGGTTTTGTTGTGTCTCTTCTATTAACTGGATTTCTGCTGTAGCCAGTTGCCAGCTTTCTCAAAGTCTCTGCCAAGACCATGGAATGTTTCACAGCCAGAAAGAATAATCGATAAGAAAACCAGCAGTAATATCAGAGTTTTTGTCATTTTTATCTCCTGTCAACTTAAGCCTAGAACATCCTGCATGTCATAAAGTCCAGATTTTTTATTTTGCAACCACTGACAAGCACGGGTTGCTCCGCGGGCAAACATATCTCGGCTCATGGCGCGGTGGCTGATTTCAATTCGTTCTCCCATGCCGATAAAATAGACAGTGTGTTCACCAACAATGTCTCCACCGCGTACGGTCTGCATGCCGATCTCTTCTTTGGTTCGCTCACCGCACATTCCTTCACGATGATAGGTTGCAACCTGATTGTAATCTCGTTCCAGGGCTTCGGAAACAACTTCACCCATACGGACTGCAGTCCCTGAGGGAGAATCTTTTTTCTTATTGTGGTGTAGCTCAACAATCTCGACATCAAAGTCATCACCAAGGATTTTAGCGGCCTCTTTAAGTAGTTTGAAACAGGCATTAACGCCGACACTCATATTGGGTGCAAGAATCACCGGGATTTGCTCAGCATATTTTTCTACCTGTTGCTTCTGCTCAGGGGTAAAGCCCGTTGAGCCACTGACAATCTTTTTCCCAAGATTTGCGCAAATTTCCAGGTTTTTTAAAGTGACCTCAGGAAAGGTGAAATCGATGAGTACATCAGCTTTCTCCATAGTCGTAGCCAAGTCATCTGTGATTGGCACTCCTAATTCACCCACCGCTGCAAGCAATCCGGCATCTGCGCCAATTTGCGGATGTCCGGGGCGTTCTGTTGCACCAGATAATTCCAGTCCATCAGCTTCGATTACTGCCTGAATTAACCGACCACCCATACGCCCGGCGGCGCCGACAATTGCTACTTTCATATGCTTATCCGTATGACTTGTAGGGTGAATTTAGTATTCCCCTGGATTTTAAGTGCCAATGAAGCAAAGGGAATCACAAGGGCTCCCACCGTGATTTAAATCAGCCCATGCTTTTTCAGCACCATTTTTAACTTTTCCAGGGTGCTCGATTGCATAGAAACCATTGGCAACCGGACGTCAGCTCTGCATTTACCCATCAATGCGGCAGAGGTCTTCACCGGAACCGGGTTCGACTCGATAAACATAGCCTGATGAGCATCGAGAAGCTGCAGGTGTAGTTGTTTTGCATCATCCCAACGGTTGTCCTGAGCCGCTTGAACCATAGCCTTAACCTGCTTTGGCATGATGTTCGCTGTTACTGAAATTACCCCTTTGCCACCACAGGCCATCAACGGCAAAGTGAGAAAGTCATCGCCAGAGAGAACATCAATTTTGTCCCCAGCCCGGGCAATAATTTCACTTGCCTGGGTGATATCGCCGGAGGCTTCTTTGATAGCAACAATATTATCTATCTCTGCTAGGTGGATGGTTGTTTCAGCAACCATATTCATACCAGTTCGACTGGGGACATTGTACAGAACCTGCGGCAGTGCAACATTGTCAGCAATCGCCTTAAAATTTTGATAAAGCCCCTCTTGAGATGGCTTGTTATAGTAAGGGGAAACCAGTAACACTCCATCGGCTCCCATTTCTTTAGCATGTTGGGAAATTGCAATCGCCTCAGCGGTAGAATTGGAGCCAGTACCGGCAAGAACCGGAACCCGTTTATTGACTTGTTCAATACAGGTTTTGATGACCTGATCATGCTCTTTGTAATCCAAGGTTGCCGATTCACCTGTGGTGCCGCAGGGGACAATGACATCGGTGCCGTTCGTAATCTGGAATTCAATCAGCTGGCGGTAGCTTTCTTCATCAAAATTCCCTTGAGAATCAAAGGGGGTAATGATTGCTACCATAGATCCTTGGAACATGTTTTCCTCCTTGTCTAACAATCAGTTAGAGCAATTGTTTGTTGCTTTATTTATGTCAGTTTGTATTGCTTCTGGTGGAGTGTCAATTGGCCGTACGGGTCCTTTTTTACCACAGGCATTGAGGATCAGGATGAGAGCCAATATGATGAAAAAATATTTTGTACGCAAAATCCGACGTTCTCCTAAGATGGCTTTAGGCGATTTAGTTCTCGTTCAACTGCTTCCCGTGCCGTTCCTCCGGTTGCCTTACGGGCATTAACAGAGGCTTCGAGTGTAACATAATCGTAAACGTCTGCTTCAATCAGATCAGAGAATTCTCTGAATTCAGCTAAGCTCAACTCGGGGATATCTTTACCCGTTTGGACACAATACCGAACCGTTTTGCCGACCACTTCATGCGCCTGTCGGAAGGGGAGCCCTTTACGGACACAGTAATCGGCAACATCGGTTGCAGTAGAGAAGCCACGCGCTGCCGCAACACGCATATTATTACCTTTAACTTTCATCTCTGCAATCATGTCGGCGAAAACCTTGAGACTTCCTTTGACGGTATCAATCGTATCAAAGAGAGGCTCTTTGTCTTCCTGCATATCCTTGTTGTAGGCCAAGGGCAACGACTTCATCAAAGTTAACAGTGAGATCAAGTTACCGTAGACTCGACCGGTTTTGCCACGAACCAGTTCCGGGACATCAGGATTTTTTTTCTGTGGCATAATCGAGCTTCCGGTGCAGAAAGCATCAGACAGTTCGATGAAATTAAAGTCGGCACTCGACCACAGAATCAGTTCTTCTGAAAGACGTGATAGATGCATCATTAAAATGCCAGAAAAACTACAGAACTCGATAGCAAAATCTCGGTCAGAAACGCTGTCGAGGCTATTTCGAGTGACACCATCGAAGCCTAGTTTTTCAGCAACCCATTCACGGTCGATGGGAAAGGTGGTTCCAGCCAAGGCTCCGGCACCCAAAGGCATTTGATTGAATCGGGCTCGCAAATCATGGAGTCTGCTGCAATCACGAGCTATCATTTCGCGGTAAGCGAGCATGTGGTGGCTGTAGAGAACTGGCTGAGCCGTCTGCAGATGAGTGTAGCCAGGCATGATAACATCTAGATTATTCTCGGCTTGCTGGATCAACGAACTTTCGAGATTTTTGAGGTAGCAGAGAATTGTATCAATTTCATCACGCAGGTAGAGACGTACGTCGACCGCAACTTGATCATTACGACTCCGGCCAGTATGAAGTTTGCCCCCCACTGAGCCGATTCGTTCAATCAGGCGTGCTTCGACATTCATATGAATGTCTTCCAATGCGACTGAAAACTCTAACTTTCCAGCTTCAATATCATTGTGGATTTCATCCAGTCCGACGACAATTTGCTGTGCCTCAGCAACTGAAATAATACCCTGTCGGCCAAGCATTTCTGCGTGCGCCTTTGACCCCTGAATATCATAGTGACCAAGGCGCTGTTCAAATCCGATTGAAGCAGTGAATTCTTCAACAAATTTGTCTGTGGGCTGGGTGAAACGACCACCCCATAATTTTTGACTCATGTATAATCCTCAAAGACTAGGTTCAAGCTTCAGGAATTTGACTTTACTTCGTTTCATTCCTTTCTCCTCGTTCCTATTTTTTTGCTTCGCGTTGCATGGCTGCGATCCGGAGACGCAGAGCATTGATTTTAATAAATCCCTCAGCATCAGCCTGGTTGTAAACCTCATCCGCCTCGAAAGTGGCAAAATCAACATTGAACAGGCTGTCTGTAGCAGAATCACGTCCAACAACCCGGCAGTGCCCTTTATAAAGTTTGATACGAGCCTTGCCATTGACAGTTTTTTGAGTTTCATCAATCAGCGTTTGCAACGCGATCCGCTCAGGAGCAAACCAGTAGCCGTTGTAGACCATCGCAGCATAGCGGGGAACCAGTGAATCACGCAGGTTCATCACTTCACGATCCATGGTGATTTGTTCTACACCACGGTGGGCTTCCTCTAGGATAGTTCCGCCAGGGGTTTCATAAACACCACGACTTTTCATGCCGACGTAACGGTTTTCGAGCAGATCAACCCGGCCAATGCCGTGTTTACCACCAAGTTCATTCAGTTTCGCCAGAAGGTTGGCGGGGGAGAGGCGTTCGCCGTTAACGGCAACAGCATCCCCTTTTTCAAACTCAATCTCAACATATTCCGGCTGATCGGGGGCATCTTCGGGGGCAACAGTGAGGGTATACATCTCTTCTGGAGCTTCAGCCCAAGGGTTTTCTAGAACATCACCCTCAAAGGAGATGTGTAACAGGTTACGGTCGGAACTCCAGGGAAATTTCTTGCTGGTTGGAACTGGAATGCCGTGTTTTTTTGCGTACTCTTCCAATGCTGTACGGCTGTTCAGATCCCATTCGCGCCATGGGGCAATTACTTTGACCGATGGATCGAAGTGGTAATAGGCAATTTCAAAGCGAACCTGATCGTTTCCTTTTCCAGTCGCTCCGTGGGAGACGGCATCGGCTCCTTCTTTAGCAGCAATTTCCATCTGCGCTTTGGAAATCAGTGGACGTGCGATAGATGTCCCGAGGAAATAACGACCTTCGTAGATCGCATTGGCGCGGAACATGGGAAAGACAAAATCGCGGGTGAATTCCTCTTTGAGATCAAGAATGTGGCAGGAACTTGCACCCGTATTTTTAGCTTTTTCCGGGATGCCATCAAGCTCTTCTCCTTGACCGAGGTCAGCTGAAAAAGCAACAACTTCACAATTATATTCTTCGACCAGCCACTTAAGGATGATTGAAGTATCCAGCCCGCCTGAGTAGGCGAGGACAACTTTTTTAACCTCTTCTTTTTTACCCATTATTATTACTCCTGAAGTTTAATATCTGCGTAATAAGCTCTGTGGCAAGGGGGCATCAAAGCTTTATTACGTATGTATCGGCCATGCGATCATGCAGGCCCTGTTTTTGATCATCAAAGGCAACCATCAGGTAGCCAATGCCGAAAATAATTCCTGAAATGAATTTAGCCGGGACTTCACGAAAGGCCGCTCTGCCATAGCTGAGTGCCGATCCGTCTCGACGAATCACCTTGATTCGCAGAGCCATTTTTCCTGGAGTTTGACCACAGTAGCCGGTGAAGAAAACATAGTAAATAAAACTGAGGACAAAACCAAACAACTGTACCAAAATAGCGATATTTCCAACAGCAGCTTCACTTCCAGAGGTGATAAATCCAGCAGCAGCAAGTAGTGCTCCAAGTAAAAATTACAGCACAAATACAATAAATGCGTCGATGAAGGTTGCAACCAAGCGCATCCAGAAACCTGCTTTTGGCAAAGCATCTATCTCTACTTCGTTCGCATTGGATTGATACCTCTTGGCCGTTGCCTCCGGTTGTGCTGTCGGTTCCTGAGCTTGTTGTAATGCAAAGCTCTGTTTGCATTTTGGGCAGTTAACCCTGGTGATATCCGGTGGCAGTTGATCCTGGTTAATCTGTTTGCTGAAGCCGCAATGGGGACAAGTAAGCAGCATCAGTTAGCGAGCCATCAGGGTTGCCAGAATCGCTTTTTGTGCATGCAGGCGGTTTTCGGCTTCATCAAAAATAATTGATTGAGATCCCTCGACAACTTCATCAGTGATTTCTTCATCCCGGTGAGCTGGTAGACAATGCATGACAACGGCTTCTGAATCTGCCAATTTAAGCAGATTGGCATTGATCTGAAACCCACTGAATGCTTTCATTCGTTCTTCTTGTTCCTCTTCATGTCCCATGCTCGCCCAGACATCAGTATTGAGAACATCTACTCCCTCAGCCGCTTCACGTGGATCGTTGGTCAGGAGGATTTTTGCACCTGCTTTTTCTGCCAGAGAGACAATCTTATTGTCTGGCTCATATCCTTTCGGGGTGGCAATACGCAGCTCAAAACCGGCGACAGCAGCAGCATTGATCCAGCTGTTTGCCATGTTATTTCCGTCACCAATCCAACAATATTTGAGATTGCGGTAATCCTCTTTATGTTCGGTTACGGTGAACATATCTGCAACCACTTGACAGGGATGGTACAGGTCACTCAAACCATTGATGACCGGAACATAGCTGTGTTCGGCAAACTCTTCAAGTGCTGCATGCGAATAGGTTCGCGCCATAACCCCGTCACAGTATGCAGACATCACCCGTGCTGTATCTTTGATCGGCTCACCACGACCCATCTGAGTGGTTCCTGAATGGAGAAATAGTCCATGACCCCCAAGTTGGAACATACCGACCTCAAAAGAGACCCGGGTGCGGGTTGAACTTTTCTCAAAAATCATCCCCAGGGTCTGCCCTTTGAGAAGCTGGTGTGGAGTCCCTTCTTTTTGTTTTTGTTTCAGTTCTCTGGTGAGAGTAAAGATCGATTCCAGATCTTCGAGAGACCAGTCAGAGAGAGCAAGAAAATCTTTATTCATTTTTTTCTCCTACAAAGACAGGGACTTTTCAATCTGGGGGCATGTACTCGTTACGTGTCCCCAGGTTAAATAGATTGTTCCCTTAAACTATAATTCTTTAAAAATCCCATCCAGAATTTTAATCATCTGGTCGATCTCTTTTCGAGTCACGATCAATGGCGGAACAAAGCGGAGGGTTTTTCCAGCGGTACAGTTGATCAACAGTCCCCGGTCAAGGGCAGTTTTGACAATCTCACCTCCCTCGACGGTCAGTTCCATGCCTATCATCAGTCCCCGCCCACGAACTTGGGTAATAATCGAGTATTTAGCCTGTAATTGCTCCAGTTTCGTTTTCAGGTAGTTCCCCATGACAACACTGTTTTTCAGAACATCACCATTGAGGAAGACCTTCATTGTCGCAACTCCGGCAGCAGCCAGGAGGGGGTTTCCACCAAAAGTTGAACCATGGGTTCCGGGGCCAAGGGCTGTGGCGTATTTTTCTCTGGTAATCATTGCGCCAATAGGTGGTCCAGATGCCAGCGCTTTGGCAAGGGTCATCACATCAGGTTCGACACCATCGTGTTGATAGGCGAATAGTTTTCCGGTTCGGCCAAGTCCTGTTTGAACTTCATCAAAGATCAGCAATAATTCATTTTGATCGCATAGTTCTCGAACCGCCTGGAGATACCCTTCCGGTGGGAGATTGATGCCCCCTTCTCCCTGAATTGGCTCCAGCATTATGGCGCAGGTTTTCGAGCTGATTGTCGCCCTGATTGCTTCGATATCACCAAACGGGACATATTTGAAGCCTGGTAGCAACGAGCCAAATCCTTTGCAGATTTTATCCTGATTGGTGGCACTGATTGTTGCTATGGTTCGACCGTGAAAAGACTGTTCAGCTGTGATAATTTCAAACCGATCATCGCCATGGTTATCGAGACTGTATTTCCGTACCAACTTCAATGCTGCTTCATTGGCTTCAGCTCCTGAGTTACAGAAAAATACCCGATCACCAAATGAGTGTTCACAGAGAATTTCTGCTAGCTCAATCTGCTGTGGGATATGAAAAAAGTTGGAGCAGTGGAGCAGTTTTCCAGCCTGGTTCTGTATGGCTGCAACAATGTCAGGGTGGCAATGACCGAGATTGTTGACGGCAACACCAGCGAGAAAATCGAGATATTTTTTCCCATCGATATCGGTCAGCCAGCATCCTTCACCACTCGCTGCGACCAACGGATAGCGTCCATAGTTTTTGGCAACATGGGTCAAGCCCCGGTCAATCCAGCTCTGTGATTTATTCATCAATTATACCTCGCTACAACCGTGCCGATCCCTTTGTCAGTAAACATTTCTAGCAAGCAGGCATGTTCCATTCTGCCATCGACGATGTGAGCTCTAGTGACTCCCTCATCAACGGCATCGACACAACAATTAACCTTTGGAATCATTCCGCCGGAAATGGTTCCATTGTTGATCAGATCGGGAACCCTTTGAATGTCGATGGTAGAAATGAGTTTTCCTTGTTTATCTTTGACTCCTTCAATATCGGTCAACAAAATCAATTTCTCAGCCTTGAGTGCTCCGGCAATTCTTCCGGCAACCAGATCGGCATTGATATTATAGGTTTCACCATTGAGACCACTGCCAATGGGAGCAATGACAGGAATGAAATTGTTCTCTTCCAAACTTTTGATAATGGTTGGATCGACTGTTTCAACTTCGCCAACCATCCCAATATCAATAATTTCCGGTGTCAGGGTGCCTGGGTTGACAGCCGTCATCTCCAGTTTTCTGGCTCGAATCAAGCAACCATCTTTGCCAGTAATCCCAACAGCATTTCCGCCATGGCGATTAATATTGGTGACGATTTCCTGATTGACTTTGCCGCCAAGAACCATTTCGACAACATTCATGGTTTCGCTATCGGTGACCCGCATTCCCTGAATAAACTGGCTTTCAATTTTCATTGCCTCTAGAACTTTGCCAATTTGCGGTCCGCCACCATGAACGACAACCGGGTTCAGTCCGATATATTTCATCATAATAATATCGCGGGCAAAACCTTCTTTTAGTTGTTCTTCCACCATGGCATTGCCACCGTATTTGATTACGATGGTTTTCCCATAAAAACGTTTGATCCAGGGGAGTGTTTCCATTAACACATTGGCTTTTTCGATCAGTTCTTCCATTGCCATTATCCTATAACCTTTTTACCGAATAATGAGCCGCTCAACAAATAAAATAGCGGCGTCATTATAAAATATAACGTGACAGATCTTCATCCTGGCTGATTTCTGCCAGTCGTCGTTGAACTTCTTCAGCGCCAATATTGATTTTCTTTTCAACCAGTTCCGGAGCCGTAAAGGAAAGATCTTCCAAGAGTTTCTCTAGAATTGTGTGCAGGCGTCTGGCACCGATATTCTCAGTTTTGTCGTTGACCGTTTTGGCGATTTTTGCCATTTCCCGAATGGACTCATCATCAAAGTTAAGCTGAATAGATTCAGTCTTCATTAACTCTTCATACTGGCGGATTAAAGCATTTTTCGGCTCAGTAAGAATGCGATAAAAGTCATTTTCATCCAGACTGTCTAGCTCGACCCGAATTGGAAAACGTCCCTGCAATTCAGGAATCAAATCAGATGGTTTGGCGGTGTGAAATGCCCCGGCAGCGATAAACAAAATATGATCC
>JADGEB010000029.1:0-415 GCA_016744595.1 Desulfuromusa sp. | reverse complement strand
TTTTGATCGAACCATGTTTGGTACTGACAGTACTGCCCTCAACAATTGGTAAAATGTCGCGTTGAACCCCTTCTCTGGAAACTTCAGGGCCATGGACACCCTCACGGCTGGCAATTTTATCAATTTCATCGATAAAGATAATCCCATTTTGTTCAGCTCTTTCACGAGCCAGAGTGGTCACGTTTTCCATGTCAATTAGTTTTTCAGCCTCAGATTCAATCAGGTGCTGGCGTGCTTCACTGACTTTAATGCGTTTACGCTTGGAACTTTTAGGAAACAAATTCCCAAACATTTCCTTGATGTTCATCCCCATCTCTTCATTTCCCTGTGGGGTGAAGACTCCCATAGACGGCATACTGCTGATTTCGACTTCCAGTTCAACAAAGCGCTCTTCCAGTTCTCCAAGGCGCAATAG
>JADGEB010000028.1:43297-43580 GCA_016744595.1 Desulfuromusa sp. | reverse complement strand
GTTGTCAATTGCTCAAATGAAAGCGGATGCCGTCCATTCGCCAAATGCCTCCGTGCCTCTGCATCCCAATAAACTTTCAATTGACGATATACAGAAGTAAAACGACTCGCTAAAGGCGAGTCAACGATAATTTCTAGATCGTCCCACGGCAAATCAGTCGTGACAGATTGACCTTGCAAACTATGAATCAAATCCTCTAGTTCATAAAGTAATTCTTGAGTCCGTCCGATACTAAATGCCGGAACCAGAATAACGCCCCGGTTTTTCACCGCATTTTCTCCAA
>JADGEB010000028.1:0-43287 GCA_016744595.1 Desulfuromusa sp. | reverse complement strand
CCGTACTCGTCTTCCAGCATGACGCCTCCCGCCATAGGTGCTTTCAAGAATTAAAGTATCTGCACGATACGGTGAACGTGGAGCAGGCAGTAAAGGTGCATACGGGGCACCCAGATCAGCCGAAAATACAATCCTTTGCCCAGAAATATCACACTCAACATAAGCCGACCCAAGAATGTGCCCGGCAATTTTTAACTTGATTCGGATTTTCTCTTCGCTTGCTTCAATCGTTTGCCAGCGACCATACGGAAGCGGAACAATCAACTCATCAATCATCTTCAAAAAGCGTTCGATCAAACGCTTATCACGAGTAAATCCAATTTTAAGGGCATCCTCCATAACCAGCGGTAACATCTGGGCTGATGCTTCAGAACAATAGATCGGACCTTTAAACCCGGCGGCTAACAGATAAGGGATACGACCGACGTGATCAATGTGAACATGTGTAACAATGAGTGCTTTAATATGATCAATAGGAAATTCTATTTCAGGATTTTGTTCTTCAGAGCCTTGAAAAAGGCCGCAATCGATAAGAATGGCACTATTTTGAGCAAAACGAAGTTCATGGCACGAACCCGTGACACCGCTGGTCGCACCATGAAAGATTATTTCTGAAAATGACCTCATATTCCCCCCTCATGGAAAAACTATATTTATTTTTGCATAATCAACTGTAGCTGTTTCTCAAAATAACTTCTAATGTCTTTTTTACTCAGTGTCTCCTTCGGATCAAGGTGAGCAATGTTGTCATCCTCAATGTCGTCGATATACAAAAGAGCGATACTGAAAAGCTTAAAGGTCAGACTACTGACGATAGGCTGAGCACATGTAAATATTTCTTTAAGTCCCAAGACCTCTTTCGTCAGAAAGTAAAGGTCGTAGTAGTCCCGGTATTTCGCCCGTAAAAAAAGAACATTAGTTTTCATTGCTGCGATGGATTCAAGACTCGCAATATGTAACGGCGATGACGATACCGGCTCTAGAAAATTCCATTTAGCATTAAAAAAGGTGACCTTGACGCCATTCAGCAACAAGTCCAATTGATCACTGTTATCATTCAGAACCTCGGAATGCTTAAATCTTGGTAAATACTTTAGAATTTCCCGCCGGTTAAAGGCATCACCATAAGTAAAAAAATCAAGATCCTCACTCTTTCGGTGGCACAGATACAAGGACAGTGCCGAACCGCCAACAAGACAGTACTGGGATAAAAAAGGGGCAGTTTCAGTCAACTCATCAAGAACACACCTGGTATTATCAAGCAAGCAATCGAAGTGTATCGCCTCTCGTTTTATTGGTTCCAGCAAAATCACTAGCCTCCACATCAAGATTAAAAAAGATTCGCGCCAGGAAATAATTCAGTCGTTTAAAGCGGCTATCATTTTTTAGATAATCCTCCCAAACCTTGCGCACCCTTTTTATTCCGAAAGAATCAATAACAGTTTTAATGTCATCCAAATCAGTATATTTCAGTGCCGTTTCAATCAGCAGCGTAGCCTTGTCTGCAGCATACTGGATATCAGGAGCATAGCTCCAGAACAAACCCTTATCCCTGATCGAATTGAAAAGCTCCCGCTTAACACGTTCAGAACTGATAATTCGAGAGACCGCAACAGGAGAAAGATGCAGATAGCGTGCAATGTCACTCTGTAAATACCCATCCATAAAAGCAGCATAGATTGAACAATTACGCCCATTCAATCCATCAACAGAAAGAAAGTAGTCCGGCAGCGGAATCTGTACTTTTTGAACAAAAGTATCATCCTTTTGTTCATACTTGGTATTTTGAAATTCAGCCAATTGAGAAATATTGTCCTCACTCAATGGGAAAAGCCAATCATGGATATCTTTATCATGCAGCAATGATGAAATTAGCAATTCAGATTTGGGTGAATGCTCGATAAAGTAGGATGAAGAAAAGGGGTAGTCTCCTATCTTGGCAGAAAGTTCCACCTTAACCGGATTCATCTCTATATATCTGAGGAGAAGGGACAAATACTCATGATTTTGAACATACCAGGATTTGAATCGTCCCTGCCATAACGGACCAACACGATTCATTTTTTTATTGAAATAGATGGCATATTGGGAGTTGAGATAACGAACAAACAGCGAAAGGTTGTGCAGGTGTGTTTCAACCAACAGGTGATAGTGGTTGTCTAAAATACAGAAAGAGTGAATTGTTAATTGGTATATGTCACGAGCAAGATTGAGATTTCTTAAAAACTCTTGCTTATCCTCAGCACATAAAAAAATATTTTGTCGGTTCACTCCACGGTTGATGACATGATGGTAACCAGGGATTTCAATACGGGTTTTTCGTGGCATAATCGCTCCCTTTTATAATAACACCGTATTATCTCATTTCTTCAGTTAAAAGTAAACACCTGACCCCTGAGATTCCTGAGATTCCTGAGATTCTGCCCCCTTGGAAATATTAAATTTTACAATCTTACGCTTGAGATTTTTACCCTTCTATAGAATCGAGAAGCTCCTGAGTTTTTCTTTTCATCAAGGCGATATCCCCACACGTCTCAACATTGAGACGTATCACTGGCTCCGTATTTGACTCACGCAGGTTAAAGCGCCAGTGCCCCATATCCAAACTCAACCCATCAGTAAAATCGGTGCTCTTAGCGACAGGTTCATACTTCTGACGAATTGATTCTATCACCTCAGTGGAATCTTTTACGCGGCGGTTAATCTCCCCGCTCGCAGGATATTGACTAATTCTCTCAGCAACCATGTGAGAAAGAGGGGCCCCATTTTGACTGAGCAATTCAACAACCATCAACCAAGGGATCATACCACTATCGCAATAAGCAAAATCACGAAAATAGTGATGGGCACTCATCTCACCACCATAAAGGGCATTTTCGAGACGCATCCGCTCTTTAATAAAGGCATGCCCCGTTTTACTCTGAATCGGAATACCACCAGCCTGCTTCACGATATCAATTGTATTCCAGGTCAAACGGGGATCATGAATAATTTTCTGCCCAGGCCTATTAACTAATAATGCTTGTGCTAGCAAACCAACGATATAGTATCCTTCGATAAATTGACCCTTTTCATCAAACATAAAACAACGGTCAAAATCACCATCCCAGGCAATTCCCAAATCGGCTTTATGCTCCAAGACAGCATCACGGGTCAGAGTACGATTTTCAGGCAAAAGGGGGTTGGGAATGCCATGTGGAAAAGTTCCATCTGGCTGATGGCAAATTTTGATAAACTCCAAAGGCAATACTTTTTCCAGAAGGTCAATGATCGGTCCCGCACATCCATTTCCGGCATTGACAACAACGCGCAACGGTTTCAACTTTTCAGGTGCGATATAAGTAAGCAAATGGTCAATGTAGCTCTCTTGGACAGAGACTGATTTTATTTTCCCTACAGAGCCAACAGGATTAAACTCTCCCACCTCAGCAAGCTCTTGAATCTTCCCTAAACCACTATCTCCGCTGATAGGTATTGCATCTTCTCTAACTAGTTTCATCCCATTATAGTCGATAGGATTATGGCTTGCCGTCACCATGATCCCGCCATCAACTTTTTGACTGAACGTTGCGTGGTAAATCTCTTCAGTTCCACAGAGACCGATATCCAAAACATTAGCTCCCCCCTCAGTCAAACCCTTAGCCAGAGCATCACTCAAAGCTTGACTAGACAAGCGGACATCGTGACCGATGACTACTTCAGCAGGAGTAAGGATTTGAGAATATGCCCTTCCGATACGCCAAGCGATCTCTTCATTTAGCTGATCGGGTAGTCGTCCTCGAATATCGTAGGCTTTAAAACACGAAATAATCATGATTACTTATTCTCCTGGGGGTTCCGTCCATAACTATCTTCAAAGCGAACAATATCATCTTCCCCAAGATAGCTACCTGATTGAACTTCGATAATCTCCAATGAAATTTTACCAGGATTTTCTAACCGATGGACCTCACCGAGGGGTATATAGGTTGACTGGTTTTCAGTTAGTATCATTACAGTTTCACCACAGGTGACCTTTGCAGTTCCGGTGACAACAATCCAATGCTCAGCGCGATGATGATGTTTCTGCAGAGATAAACTCGCTCCAGGCTTAACCGTGATTCGCTTCACTTGAAAACGTTCTCCAACATCAATTCCCTCGTAATCGCCCCAAGGACGATTAACCCTTTGATGAAGAGAGGCTTCGTGACGCTGCTGTTGTTTCAATTGTTGAACAATCTCTTTAACATTTTGTACTTGATCTCGCTGTGCAACCAAAACGGCATCTGCCGTTTCAACAACGACCAGATCTTCAACACCTGTTGCTGCAATCATCCTTTGACTCGCGTGGAGATAACAATTTTTTGCACCAGCTGTTAAAACATCCCCAATCAAAACATTCCCTTGGTCATCGTGAGGATGAACGTCCCATAAAGCTGACCAAGCACCGATATCATTCCAACCCGCATCAAGTGGGATAACGACAGCCTGATCAGTCTTTTCCATCACTGCATAATCGATAGAGTTAGACGGACAAGCAGCAAAAGCTGTTTCATCAAGGCGCTGAAAATCAAGATCGGCTGTTATTCCGGCATAAGCAGCTTGACAGGCTTTTAACATCTCAGGTTGAAAAAGCTCCAGCTCTTCCAAATAACGGCTAGCACGAAACATAAACATTCCACTATTCCAGTAATAGTGCCCTGTCGAAAGATATCCTTCAGCCGTATTGCGGTCAGGTTTTTCAACAAATTCAGCAACCGGGAAGACCGGTCCAGAATCCGTCTGTTCTGCACGTATGTAACCATAACCCGTTTCAGGAAGGGTTGGGACGATTCCAAATGTCACCAGTGCCCCCTCCTCTGCTTGCTCAGCACCGCACTGCACAATCCGTTGAAATTCAGCGACATTCGAAATCAAATGATCCGCAGGGAGAATCAATAAAACGGGATCGGATTCTATCTCTTGAGCACCAAGCGCTGCAATAGCAACAGCAGGTGCTGTATTGCGCCCACACGGTTCAAGAATAATAGATTGAGCTTCTTTATCAAGTTGTCTGATCTGCTCCGCGACCATAAACCGGTGAGCTTCATTACAAACAATCATTGGATTTGTCATCTCAGGAACACCATCCAAACGACTTAAGGTCTCTTGCAGCATTGTTTTATCACTAACAAGAGGAAGAAGCTGCTTAGGATAGAGTTCACGTGAAAGAGGCCACAGACGTGTTCCAGCACCGCCAGAAAGGATAACAGGTAGTATCATTTTTACCTCAACTTCCGAAAATAATTTGTATAGTAATATTCAAAGCAACCACTTAAGCTTAAATGATTCTCATAAAAAATACAAATCAAAAAATATAGTCTCCTATTTGCATTCTTTTTTAATTGCCAGCATAATAAAAGGTAAGATAAATTGAAAATATGGAGGACACTAAGATGAAAGTTATTCCTATCATTCTAGTTATGATATTTTTCACACTTAATACGACAGCGTGCAAAAAAAGTAACACTCAATCAACAGCAGAAAAGAACCATTCAAATATCACTGATACAGCACTCATGAAGGTAAAAAAAATGCGTATATTCTTTGCCCATCAATCGGTTGGTAAAAATATTCTGGATGGTATTGTGTCACTACAAGACCAATCTAATTCAGAACAATTACACATTCATTCTACACGTAATGCAAACGAAATTGACAAACCTGGTTTGTATCATGCTTCGGTAGGGTCAAACTATTCACCAGAGAGCAAAATTAAAGACTTTAAAGAATTAATTGAATCCGGTATCGGAGACAAAATTGACGTTGCCATTCTAAAATTTTGTTTTATTGATTTCAATAAACAAACAGACCTAACTAAAATTTTCAATGAGTATAATCGTGTTATTGAGGAATTAAAACAAAAGTATCCTCAAATCACTTTTGTTCACACAACGGTTCCTCTTATCTCTGACAATATGACTTTAAAAGACTGGATTAAGAAAATTCTGGGGCGATCACAGAAAATTTCCGCCGACAACATCGCACGCAACAAATACAATGATTACCTTAGAAAATTTTACCAAGACAAAGAGCCTATTTTTGATATAGCAAAGTTTGAATCAACTTATCCAGATGGACAAACGAGGGTATTTACAGACAATAATATCCAATATGAAGCAATGGTTCCTGATTATACAGACGATGGTGGGCATTTAAATACATTTGGACAAAAGCAAATATCTATCAATTTTTTCGAATACATTTCTGAGTTATAAAAATGACCACAAACACAGAAAAGTATAGTTTATGGTGTCTGATAAAGTCTGATATTGATTATTGGGGCGGAATAACTGAGGCTTTTTTACGTTTGGGTTTTCACGCATCTATTTCATATCGTATTTCATTTTTTTTAAGTCAGCATAAGTTAGGATTTTTCTCAAAAATATTACAATTTTTATCACAAGTTGTCACAGGAGCTGAAATATCTCATAAAGCCGAAATTGGGCCATCCTTGAGGATAATACACTCAGTTGGGGTGCATATTGGTCCAGGCATAAAAATCGGCGAGAAAGCTACTATATGTGAAGGTTCATCAATTGTTTATATGGATCAAGAGAATCCGCCCGTTGTGGGAAATAATTTATGGCTGGGACCCGGTGCACGTATAATGGGGAATGTAGTAGTGGGTGATGAAGTCTGGGTAGGACCAAACTCTGTTGTCCTTAAAAATATACCGTCTCAGCATACTGCCTTAGGCATTCCAGCACGTCCGCTACCAAAGGCAATGTCTTCACACTTAAAATAATAAAACAGTGGGGGCTGAATCATTTAGCCCCCACTACAAAAAATCAATTCAACCTTAAACTCGACGGTGGAAATACTAAATTTAATTCTAATTCATCAGCCCCTATATCAATTGCCCCACTTCTATTCTGACCGTCAAAATCATCCGTCACTACCCCCATATATCCTTGATCAATAATAGAAGAAACGGACATAGACAAATGATGGTCTGCTGTTGTTGGACTGACCAACCATGAGTTAATAGTTGTGAGTTCTATGTTGTTTGATTCTGTAACTGTTGGGCTATTAATGTCGCGGATCTCAGCATTTGTAAGATTATTCCTCACAATAGCGGTTGTTGTTGCCCCACGAACCTCTATTCCAGCATAGTACCCTTCATTTGGATCGTTCCAAATCGTATTATTATAAACATATTGGTTTTGCGAGTTTTGAATATCAATCCCTACATCAGGGAATGCGCCAAGTCCATTGCTGGTTATCATATTATTACGGATAATTGTTGAACCAGTATTATTCCAAATCCCTATCCCTCGATCACAGTCTAGAATTTTATTACGTTCAATGGTGTTTTCACCAGGAAAAGGATCGTTTGACCACATATGAATTGCATGTTCAGATATTGCACCGGAAGGGCTACGAATGTTTTTAAATTCGTTATCTTGGATTAACCAACTATCCCCGGCATGAATATCAATTCCACCAGTATAATAATTAGGCGCTGGTGGGCTAGTGAACTCAAATAAACTATTCTTAACTGTGACATCATCTGTACCAACATTTAAAACATCAGCACCTTTTATAAACTGTTCGTAACAATCAAAAATCCGAACATTATCGATAGTGCTGCCATTCCCCGAACCATTGCCATTAAAAAATATTGCATGCCAACCAACACGACCAATGGTTAAATCTTTGATGGTTGTATTCTGTCCATATGCCCCTTGCGGAAAATAGAAAATTGATTTTATAGATGAATTCGATTCGAACCCGTCACCTTGAATAATAACATCTTCACGATTTCCTGTTGAACTGCGTATAATAATATTATCAGCATTTATAGATAGCGCAGTTGAGTTAAGTGTGTAAGTGCCGGGGGCAATGATAATTTCATCACCATCTTGCTCGCCATCAAAAGCTGTGTAGAGTTCCGAGAGGGAGTTGACATATATTTGCCCAACACTACACGCTGAACAACTCCCACCACAATCCACCCCATCTTCATCTTGGTTTTGGATACCGTCTGAGCAAGTAGAGGTCACCTCCCCCCCGCCATCTCCGTCACAAACAATAACAACGCTTGTCATATCAGCAGATAAAATATCTCCAACACCATTCATAACGGAGCATGTTTGTCCAACTGGCTGTGCTGTTACTGTGACATTAAAACTTGCCGCATCAGTCAATTCGGAACTAAATGTAAAATTTTGGATGGTTGTTCTATCGGTTGCTGATAGAGTTAATGAATCCCCGCTGTTGTTCTGTAGAGTGACTGTCCCATTCAACAGGATAGCCCTACCACCGACAGAAAACGTTGAAGACGCTGTTGTTGTCAAGTCAACTGAAAAGACATGCACTAAGGGCAATCCATACGCCCCAGCTCTAGGTGCAACAACGTACAGTTCTTCTGTTGTGGGGTTATACGCTGCTGCTCCACCAAAAAGGTCAGTAGGGGCAACCTCAAACGGAAGCTCCCAAACAGAGGCGGGAGTAATCTCCCAAGGGTCTAGTGTGCCAGCGTGAACCGCTGCAAGATCGGCTAGATCATAAGACCACGCTTGGTAAATATAAGGATATGCGTGTGGACCTTTTCCACCCATTCCGGACGGGTCATAAAAACAAGTTGCCCCATCCCCTAAACAGTCAGTTCCAATTGCATCAGGGTCACTCGTACCGTTCCCATATCCAGTATCTCCTATCCCGTGGTATCCGAAAAACACAATAGAGTCGGTATTAGGAATAATGACTGAGCCAGCCATTTTTGTTGTCCAGTTAAAAAACCTACTTGGGGCTCTGCTATCATTTACACCATTTAAGGTTTGGTTTGATTGAGGGTAATACATCAACGCATTAGCTGTAACTGGCTCGTCAATCCCTAGCCGTGAATGGTCAAATGAAAAGGCCGCAGGCCCATAACTGGTAGAGGCGATAATACTTAAACCACCATTTCCAGAAATAACAGAACCACCTAGCGCAGTTTGCCAAGAGGTCGGAATAGCGGCCATCCATCCATCTATAAATCTTGCTCCAGGGACTTCAGGAGTCTCCCCGACACGATACATACCACCAAAGTCGCCCGTTGCATCAACGTCAAGTCCACTTGTAAAGTGCGTATAAGCAGCATCTGAAGCATAGTGAGGGAATGAAGTCCCTATAAGTTGTCCATCCTGCACCAGTAGGCCACCCATAAGAACGCCATTTGACCCAAACGTATCTGTCATTCCTTCGCCAATGTTGCGCAAATTACCTTCTGTTATGTCGGCAGGTGCTTGCAAGAGAGTTGCTGTCCCATTGACTGATGGAATACTAATCTCTGCAACTGTTTGGTTATAGGTATGCCCTGTAATAAATAGTGAATTATTCGCTGGATTATAGGCAAGGGCGTATCCTCCATAATCCAACCCAACACCCCCCGGCACTTGGAACGACCCTTGGTATAAAAGGTTGTGCGACTCCAGTGCTGAGTAAGAAATTGCGGGGATCGTCAACCCAACAAAAAGAAATAAGATTGGTAAAAAAATGTGGTTCATACTAATACTTTTCATTTTTTTCATAACTAGCACCTTTCGAGATGATGTATGAGTGCTGCGTAAAAAATCACTTTCCTTAATCAATGCTCAATACGCCTCTATATATTTTGTGCAGCTCAATATCTAGAAAATCGTTAACTTTTTAGAACCTTATTCTTAGTAACAACTATTCACAATGAGTTTCACGATTCCATAGAGGTCGCAGACAACAACAAAAGATTATTGGGGCCACTATCTCAACATGAGAAAATATATGGCCAAAACTCTATCTACAAAAACTGAGCTACAAATCCGGCAATAATTAGAATAGCCTTACTTCATAAAACAAGCAACACTTTTAACATTAAGCTTACTCAGTTAAACTCATCCAGAAGAATCGAGTGTGAAAGTTATAGCGAAGAACAAATAAATGCCCACTGTTTTTATCTAAGACGACACAAGAACCAGATCAAAACTCTGAAAAGAGAATATATTTAAGTCAGGTCGCAACGTTTTTTGAGGGAATTTACCAAGTATCAACTACATCACAAGCATGTCACAAAGTCATATTTCCAAGATTGGAACTTCTCAATACGTATGAGTTCATCTCCGACAGTGGAGATAAACACATACAGAAAAACCATATAATTAACATCGAATAAATTTAGACCAGAAACAATAAACAATAATTCAAAATTGCATATAAATAAAACTTTGAGCACTAGCACCACAAAAAATTATCAAATATAGAAGGACCCCATATACAACCCCTCTACTTATTGATGACAGCTCTCTAAACCATAAAACCTCATCCGCAGGAGCCTCATCCAAACTATTCTTTTGAAATACTTTGGGAACAAAAGATGCAATTATAATCAAGGTGATAACACTAAAAAACTCAACAGAAGGTTTCCCGAGAAAGCAATGCTTTAGGAATACTTGATAGCTATCACCAACTAGAAATAGACTCTTTGGAAGATCCACAATTGAACTTTTAATAATAAGAAAACCATCCATAAGTGTTTGAGCACGAAAGAAAACCCAAGCAAAACAAATCAAATGAAAGGTAATAAAAACACTCAAGAAATCTGGCAACTTACCTTTTTTGAAACCAATTTTTTTGTATATCTGTTTAACCTGCTTTTTAAACACAACTCCAGTACCTAAAAAGATACCGTGGAGCAATCCCCAAAATACATATGTCCACGCAGCACCATGCCATATACCAGATACAAAAAATGTTATTATAAGTGCAATTGGAGTTCCCCATTTCAACCAATATCGCAAATTAAACTGGATCGGCTTGAACAGATAATCAAGAATCCAGCTAGAAAATGAGATATGCCATCTCCTCCAAAAATCAGCGGTGGATGTAGCCAAATAAGGAGAGTTAAAGTTTTCCGTTAACTTAATGTTAAAACATCGAGCGACGCCTCTAGCCATGTCTGTATATCCTGAAAAATCAAAGTATAATTGGAATGCAAATAAATAAGTAGCTATAAAAAATTCCAATCCGTAATGAGTAGAAACATCAGAGTATACTGGGTCAACAAAAGCGGATAACCTATCTGCAACTACTACTTTTTTGAATAGCCCCCAAAAGAAAAGATGCGTACCAATTGCCAGGTTAGTGCGATTAATATTATCCAGGTTTTTAATTTGCGGAAGAATAGAATTACCTCTCTCAATCGGCCCCTGTATTAACTTAGGAAAAAAACTTAGCGAAAGAGCAAGGTAGCCTAGATGCTTCTCAGGCTTTAATGTTTCAAGGTAGATGTCAGCAAGGTACGCTATGGACTGGAAAACAAAATAAGAAACGCCAATTGCGACTAAGTGAAAACCTATTTGGAAATCTGTTTGAATATTGGCTGCTTCAGTGAATCGCTTAATGTTTTCGTCAATGAATGGAGTGTATTTAAGCAAAATAAGAATAATTATATTTCCTAACACCCCTAGAAAAAAAAACACTTTCTTATGAGATTGTTTTACTGCTTTATATATATACAGACCAAAAAAATAGGTCCCAATCGTAACTACAGATAAAGAAAATAGAAGGTATGGAGCACCAAAGCTATAATAAAAAAAACAACTTGAGACAAGAAGAGATACCCACTTATATTTTTTTGGAGTAATCGCATAAACAGATAAAACAGCTAGAGAGAAAACTAAGTATTTAAGTGATGTTATATTCATAAGGTTATCAGGCCGTTAAAGTTTAAAAAGAATCATTATATTTTTTATCAAGCAACAATGTTTTTGATATTTTTTTTGCTATTAGTTCTGATCCCCTATCGGAATAATGAACATTATCTCCAAAAAAAACTAACGATTTAGGAATTAATCGTGAAATATCTAAAACATCAACTTTCTTACCAATACCCAACTGAATGCTTATTTCATTATAACGTTCAAAGATATCCAACATTCCTACCAAGCTATAATTTATACAAAACTTTCTATTATCGAGAAATACGTCAGGGTATTGATCCATATTAGTCGATGAAATAAGAGAAGGATATGTTGTTAAAATAATATTTATTCCATAAAATTTGAGATTATCAATTAAAGAAGAAAGGTCTTCGCGGTATTGTCTTAATGAATCCATAGGGACCTGATCAACCGGAAGCCTCCCCCTTAGGTATTTTTTTTCTATCTGGCTGATTTGCTTTTGTGTGTTTTTTAATTGAGATGAAAGCAATACATTTGGTAAATACTCAGACAACATTCCCTTTATTACTTGTTTAATTTTTGGCTTGCTCCGCCACTCAAAGCCCCCATCCCCAAAAGTAGCACCAGAAATATTTCCCTCTTTTTTTACTTTTTCCTTAACCGCACTAATCTTTATTGTTTTTGTGATTTTATCATGTTCAATACGACAAGCATGAAAAAGTGGGTTAATAACTAGAATTATTGTATCTGGCTTAAGTGGTAAGATGTATTTTCTGATATATGGGAGATAGTTTCTGATAGAAAGTCCTACGACAGAAGCATTTATTACCTCGTAAGAATTTTCTGAAAGTGCACTCTTAAGCTGGGCGGGCCACTCCATTCCAGGATTTTCGTATAAACCATAGGACTCTGATGATCCAAGGCACACTATGCGTTCTACATCACTTGCTTTGCTTAGTTGTATATCTTCGCCTCGAAAGCCAAAATTGTTGTTTTCCCATTTTTCAAAACGTGAATTAGATATATTGTGCTGAATGCCTCCATCATCACTTCGTAACCTATTACTAGTATATTTAGATAACAAAGGAGCGCCGTAACTAATGCTGTCGTCAATACGTGCACAAATTTCGATGGTTCCAACTGTTAAAAGAGAAATAACAATGGAATTTGCAAATAATTTTAAGTATTTTTTAATCATTTAATTTTATCTATTTATCGAAACTTTATCATTGATACTGCGATTAAGATCACCAACATTCTTAAATGTTAGTAGCTCTTTCTGAGTAAATCGTATTTTGAAGCGAGTTTCAATCGTGACAATCAGATTGACATGAGAGAGCGAATCCCAACCATCAACATCATTGGCTGTCATCTCTGGTGTCAGTTCTATCTCATCATCGTCAAAGACTTCACAAAAAATCTCTCTTAAATGTTCTAAAATAATCATAGGTCAATCCTCCAGTGTTGAGATGTCACCTTCATCTTCTCCCAAATATCGGGCCTTGAGAACACGGCGCATAATTTTGCCACTTTTGTTTTTCGGGACTTTATCGACAAAGATGAGATCTTGCGGTGTGGCGATGGATGAGACTTTGTTGGAAATATAGAGGCGCAGTTTAATTTCCAGCTCTTTGCTTGGCTCAAAACCTTGATTGAGGTTGACAAAGGCCACCACCTTTTCAAATAGCATCTCATCAGGGGCAGCTATCACACCTGACTCAGCAACTTCTTCAAGCTCCAATAAAGCGCTTTCAATTTCAAACGGACTTATCAAATGACCTCCAGTATTGATCACATCATCACTGCGGCCCTTAAACCAAAAGTATCCATCCATATCTCTAACAGCAGTATCGCCCGTGAAGTAGTGACCGTTGATAAACTTCTTTTGGTAAACATCATCTTTATTAAGATAAGTAACAAACATGGAAGACCATCCTAGCTTCAAGCACAGATTACCCTGCACTCCATCACAGACGGGTTCGCCATCATCTGCTAGAATAGCAGGTTTGATCCCTTTCACTGGTGTTCCCATTGATCCAGGTCGGATATCTATTCCAGGGCGGTTGGAGATCATAATGGCACCTGTTTCAGTCTGGAACCATGTGTCATAAATTTCCTTGCCTAAAACCCGCTTTGACCATTGGATCACTTCAGGGTTGAGCGGTTCACCTACACTAAAAATATGTTTCAGATGGGAAAGATCGTATTTTTGAAAGACTGCATCATCTTCCTGCATCAGCATCCGTAGTGCGGTGGGAGCGCTGTACCAGATAGTCACCTTTTCTTCAGCAAGCACTTTAAACCACTGATCCGCATCATACATACCTCCAAAATGAATTTGGGAGACTCCCAAGCTCCAAGGGCCAATAATCCCGTAAGAGGTTCCTGTAACCCAGCCTTGATCAGCAGTACACCAGAGGATTTCATCGGCATTCAATTGAAGTACCTCTTGTGACGTCTTCACTTGATGCAACAAGCTTTTATGAACATGCAGTACACCTTTTGGTTTGCCTGTTGAGCCTGAGGTGTAATGCAACACGGAAGGTGTATCAGCTGTAGTCAGGGGGGTGTCATAGCCATCAGAAGCATCAGCCATCATTTTAGGATAACTGAGAAAAGTGTCATCTTGATGTTCATCTATATCGACAACCAAAACATACTTGAGTTTTGGCAACTGATTTACTATACGTCTAATCTTCTTTAAGAAACTCTTTTTAGTAACAATTCCAACAGTTCCCGAGTCCCCGAGACGATCCAATAAAGCTTCATCACCAAAGTTTGAAAATAAGGTCCCACAGATAACTTCTTTTTTAAGTGCTCCTAGAAAACAAAAAAACTGTTCTGGGCATTTGGGTAAAAAGGTAAAAAAAATGTCACCCGTTTGCAGGCCAAGAGCAGATAAAATATTGGCAAATTTATTGGATTGCAAATCAAGGTCATTAAAACTGTAATTAACAGGAACAGAACTTGCTGCAATCCAGCGAAAAGCGATCTTATCAGCAAGGCCGTTATCACATTGTTGTTTGGTACAAATATAGCCGATGTTATACTGATTTAATAGCATATTCCTCTCCAATATGTATTCTTGCACAAAATTTATTTATTGACTGACAAATAGGACAACATAAAAAAATCAGTGTTTGAGTCATCAAGAAAAATTAACAGCACTTGGTCGCATTTATATGCTCATCCTAGAAAGCTTTGATCGCTTAAGGTTGATTTCTAGTAAAAAAGAACAATAAGAAACTCTAGATAAAAATGTTACATTCTAACGACAATTTGATCATGAAATTCTAAAAAAGATATGATGAAATATTAAAATGTCTGTTTATTTGATATTAGGCACCTTTGTGTAAGAGAATTATTAATGAGGATGAGAAAAAAGAATACTTCGTAAGTATTTAAGCTTAAAAACAAGGAACAAATAACCAAACCAACAAAAGAAGACATACTAGCGTTATTATAACAACTTATTTTAGAAGTATCATCATTATCTAAGTTAATAGTGCACCAAGAACGAATACGTATAGAGTTCCTAAGAAAGCAGAAAATGATCATTAAATAAGCAAGTCCTGCAAAAACCCCAGACTCAGCGGTAAACTGGATAAGTGTATTATGTGCAACCATATTACGAGTATCAATATGATCAGGCAAAGCAACTGCAAACTTCCCTACACCAACTCCTGAAACCGGATATGAAGAGATCATCCTTGCTCCTCCTTTCCAAGCAATCAACCTATCACCAGCGGATCTCTCTCCTTCAATATTAAGAATTGCACTACTTCTACTCTCCATTATAGAGCCAGCTTGAAATTGATAAAACAAGAAAAAAACAAGAAGCAGAGGTATAATTAAGCTCTTTTTAGAAGACATATAGAGAATGCAACAAATTGTAACACCAATACCAAGCAACCCACCGCGAGATCCAGTTAGAAAAATCGCATGCCAACAAAAAGGAATGATTGCCCATATAATAACACGCAGCCATAATGTACGAACCAACTGCCCAAGATAATAGATAAACGGAAATCCAGTTACAAAAATCATGGCAAAGGTATTTTCATCTCCATAAACAGAACCTCCGTCATTCCCAATTGGTCCCATAAGGCGGCCATGATTGAACCCCCCCCAGTTCTGATTGAAATACTGACTATTTGCCCAATAGGTTAAATAAACAACAGAAACAATAAAAACAATAAATAGCATTTGCAACTTATATATTTTGTTAAGTTCTATCGTTGAGCAAAAATAGATAACAAATATTACATTAGTAACAGAAAATACTTGATTAGCCCAATAGTCAACAGGCCCAGCGGTATACGCACCAATGAAGTGAGAGATGAAAACAGAACCCCATAAAACGGCAACCCACAAGTTTTGCATATTAAATAAAAGTGTAAAATCAGATCTATTTTTTAATAAACGATTTATAAAAACCCCAACCAAGGTACAAATACCAACAATATAGGAAGAGCGTAAATCATCAAAAAGCCACCACCAGATATACTGTGGTCCGAGCAAGGCAAGTAAATAATAAGCACCCACCCCAATCCATGGCTTAAAAAAAGAACATAAGCCCGCTAAATAAGTAATAAAAACGACTATAAATGAGCCCATACCATCACTATTCCGATTCTATATTTAAAATTATTTCTGTCTTTATCCCATGAATTTGAGCACTATTCACTGAATACAAAACAAGCTTATTTGCACCTAACTTCAGAGGCCAAAAAAAAGTTGATGAATAAATTCTTTCTACTCTGGCGTCATTAAATATTACTTCAAAGCTAAGAAAGTTAGGGGTTAATGTGTCTATATGTACATCCATACCCAAAGTTCCTGCGGTAGATGTTTTTCCAAAATAAAGTGTCGATTTATTTAGATCCCAATAAAGATCTCGTACATTTGAAATTTTGTTTTTAAAAGTCAACACCGGCGATAATCGATCATCCAACCAAAAAAGTGTATTTTGATCGCTTCTAGATGGATGCCCATTGAAATATTTATTTGTAATCCAGTCATTTCGCATATCAACGAAAAAATATTTATAATAAGAATAGAGATCTGGTATTCGATCTTCAAAATCAGAAGAAGGACGTTTGATCCCCTTCATACAGGCAAGTTGATAAATTTCATTAGCAATAAGAGCATTATGAATATCTAGAACACTCATTGGTTCATCATTTTTTAAGTACCAAATATTAAAATCTATATCTAGCGCAATCCATTTGGCGTAATGATTACTCCATACCTCTGTAACTGCATGCATATCTGAAGATTCATAACCATCCTTAGTTAAAGCAACTAATCGTGCCTGATAACCTAAAGATGCGACAACTTGGATGAAAGTCATAGAGTAGACATGGCACCAAAAACGGTCACCCAATCTTGCTCGAGTCAGAATAGTATCTGCCTCGAAATTACTTGGGTTAAAATATGGACGACCGGACGTGCCATGCACCCACTGACTATGAACCCAATTCGCGATAGTAACTAATTGCTGAAAATCATTATAGGTAGGATCTAGCAAATACTGTAGATTATATTTCTGTTTCAACTTCACAAGAAGAGGTTCATTTATATCTTGATAACCAAATTGATACCCACCCTGAACAAGTGGTTTATTATCAAAAAACTCTACAGTAACTTTGCTGTTTGGGAAAAGCGATTTTACTAACACAAGAAAGTTTGATACTTTAAAACCCAAATTAAAATGATTATGTATTGGTGGTCTAATTGAGGGTCTAATAACGTTTGACACTGGATCATATAATTTAATTAAGAGCTTAATTATCGAGATAAGACATCCTCGTATATAAATCTTAATAACATCTATAAAAGATTTTTTATAAAGGATAGCAGCACTGACTATAGAAAGAATAAAGATAGAAATTACAATCAAGATAAGATATGAAATCATTCTTTGCTCTCAATCAGTTGAAAACATTTCACCCTACAGAGGTTCAACACATCGACAATTCTTTAGTTAAAATCTAGGGATCTAAAAAAAACTACCTTATTTTTTTTAAAATATGTACAGGGACAATCGTTAGGATAAAATAATAAATTGACTTCAACCAAAGCTTAGTGAACATAGTTTTAAAAAAGCACTTCCTTGCGCTTTTCATTACATATTGATCGAAATATTGGTATCCACATGAAAAGGTCCTTTTATGTATTTGATGCTTAACTAAGTATAGATAATCTTCATTCAAAGATAATAAATCAGGAAGCAATTTCAGAATTTCCAATTCCCCCTCAAATTGAGTTGTTAAATCTCTACTCATATTGTTCATATGACGTCGAATTTTAGTATTCATCTCCTTTAGATACACACCGGTTGTTTTATTGTATGAACAACGAAGAAAAAATTCCCATTCTACAGGAGAACCACTTTTTCCTGGGATGTGTTTACCTATTGGACCCAACCTTTCATATAAATCACGTGAGAAACAAACTGCTCCCCAAAAAATGGGTTGCTCTTGCAACAGGTATGTGAATAAATCATCTTCAATTTTAAATATATTCTTAGAAAGCTTTGTCTTATTAAGCAAATGAAAGCTATTCAAACTTTCATATTTATTTACTTCATATTCACCATCCTCAAAAAACAAATTAAAATCGCTAAAAAAAATACAATTAGTCGCATCATTTCCTAGAGCGATTATTGACGAATTCATATTGTTAAGAAAATCTGGAAGCCACAAATCATCACTGTCTATTGGCGCTAGAATGTTGCCAGATGCATTCTGGATTCCGTGGTCTCTTGCAGCACCATGCCCTGAATTCGCAATATGTAGCACTTTGCCATTTATACCTAGCGTTTCTATAGACTTTAATGCAATTTGGCCAGACTTGTCTGTAGATCCATCGTTTACAACAATGACTTCAAAATTTCGATAAGTTTGATTAGAAATTGATTGTAATGTTTCTATTATTAATTCTTCCCTATTAAATAATGGAATAATTACAGAAAACATATTTTCCTTGTGAATATCCATTTTACCGTCCATTAGAAATTTAAGAAAACAAATATATTCTCGATAGTAAGAGGTTCCTACAATTATTTACAAATATATAAAACTTATCATTTTTTTACTTTCCATTTATTTGTAATTTTCAATAACTGGCTTACAAAACTCACATACTCACTTTTAAAAAATACATAAAATGCTGAAATATAAACAAGTGCCCCTGTCGCAACTGAAATAGGTAGGACGAAATATAATTGGTATTGAGCGGCTTGCAAACTTTGAGAGACAGAAAAAGCAGCTAACATACAAACCGAAGAACAAAAAAACGAAGACCATATCTCAATAGCTAGATAATAAACTTTTGAATTTATCATTTTAAATGCGTGGCTTAAAAAATAATAGCTGGGGACAACTGACAACGTCATTCCCAATGCAACACCAAACAAACCGAATCCACTAGCAAAATAACCAACAATCACAATAGTCCAAATAAGTTCAATAACAGATATTTTGAAAGGGATATCTGGCCTATCCTTGCATATATATAGAGCACTAAGCGGCTGTAAAAACAGCCTTAAAGCAGCACATACACATAATAACCGTAGTGGCGTAATAACAGGTACCCACTGTTCACCCCATAATAGAGGTACAGCAACATCAGCTACTGCCACCAACCCAAACAGTATGGGGAATGATATAAAACAAACATATTTAATCGATTGAATGTATCCCTGAGCTAACTGTTTATTATCATCTTGAACTTTAGATAGTGCCGGCAAAACCACATCACCAACAGGTTTGGAAATATGATCTTGAACCATATGAGGAATACGGTAAGCAAACTCATATAACCCTAGTGACGTAGTTCCTAATAATCGGCCAACTAACAGGTAATCAAGATTTTGCTTTAAATAATCTGCTATATTGAATCCGAGACCATTGATAGCATAACGATATAAGTATCTAAAACTTTCAAAGTCAAATTTGAATTTTGGCCACCATCGTGCAATCAAAAAAAATGTCATCTGTGTAAGGAATGCATTTAATATAGCTCCAATAACTAAAACCCAGTATCCAAGATCTGTGTTAAGGGCTAACACTACAGAAAGCGTTGACTCAAGCAATGCAAATGCACCATGAACAATATTCAATTCTTTAAATCGTAAACGCTTACTTAAAAGTGTCGCAGAAATACCTCCAAAAATTGAGAAAAGAAAAGTGAATGAAATAACCCGGACAACATCAACAACCCTTGCATCATTAAAGAACCATCCACCAACAGGAGCAATTAATATAGTAAAAACAAAAAGAATAATTCTCACCAGCGTCATAGACCAAAAGCATGTGCAAATATCTATATCACGAGTATTCTTTTGAGCGATTAACCCATTACTTAAACCTCCAACGCTCCCCAAGCGCTCAATAAATACGCGCATCAAAATTGCAACCCCAAAAACACCATAATCTTCAGGGCTCAAAGTACGAGCCAAAACAAAACTAGCAGCTAGGCGAACAACAGATAACCACCCACCACCTAGTAATTGCCATAAAGCACTATGCGCAACTTTTTTTTTCAACGACATAAGTAGCCAATTTTACTAAGTAAACCTTTTATAGGTTTGCTGGGAATAATCAAAGTCAACAGAGGAAGACAAGCAAAGAAGGACCTAGTACTCGCAAATCGTATCGACATATTCATGTGATTTCTGTGTTAAAAGTAGGGGCATGATACAATCAGTTTTTTTCAATCAAATCCATAAACCTATCGACGTGCATCTCCCAGGAAAGATGTGCCACACAACTATCGCCAGATGAAGACTCACTAACCCCAGAAGCAACAGACAACAGTTCTGAAACATGCATTGCGATAACGCTTGCAGATTGACAGTCAACGACCAATGAACGGCTATCAAACACTGCTTCTCTTGTTCCACCTGAATCACCAGCAATAACAGGCTTTCCGCAAGCTTGGGCCTCAACCAAAACCATTCCAAACCCCTCGATATCATTTCCAACGGTACGGTTCGGCAAAATAAATAGATCACATTGCTGATAGCATTTAAGTAACACATCATCATCCGCGTCAGTGATAAATTGAACAAAGTCACCTAACTTCAGCTGCAGAGTGAGAGTATTGAGGCGAGACAAATCATCACCACTCCCAACTAGCACGTACAGTGCTTGAGGAGTATTTTTTACGATATCTGCCATCGCCTCAACCATACGGTCTTGGCCTTTTCTTTCCTGTAAACGACCGACCGTTAAAATGACTTTTTTGTTAACCCATCCCATTTTCTTTTTAAAATCCAGATCCTCATTAGCAGGCTTAAATTTTACGAGATCAACACCTGGATGCAAAACATTTATCTTATTCTTGTCAATATGCCAATTATACTGAACCAAATTAGCGGTATTGTGACTGTTACAAATAAGGGTTTTCGCATTCTTAAGGACGGCCTTAACTAAAAAACTGAGTTCACGACTTGTTCTTGCAGTTTCTATATCCTCACCGTGAATAAATGAAATATACTTGATGCTCATAATTTTTTTGAGTATAAGAGCCATAACTCCTTCAGGGAGGCACCGACCACAATGGATAAAGGTTATCTTTTCTCTCCTGATAATACGTATCAATTTAATTATAGTCTTAATATAAAAAAATAAACCAACTCTACTTAATATTCCCCACTCGGTTGAAAACAGTGGAATTCTTTCAATACAAACGGGTGCTGTTTTATCAAACTCTTCAGTATTTTCGACTTTATCAGTAACAATGACATAGTCATCCTTAGGGAGACGGCTATATAATTCCCAAAGCCAACGACCACTTCCGCCATGTGTTGGCGGGAAAATTTGACTAAGAACCAATGTTTTCATAAAATATCCAATACGATTTAATAATTAAAAATTCCACTCAATAGGCCAAGTCACAAAACAAAAGTTCGTATTTCAATGCCATTGACGCTGCAGAGTAATTTTTTTTCACATCATCTAAACCTTGAGATACCAGTCCATCAAATTCATCAAAATTCTTAATTATTTCAACCAAAACTTGAGAAAGATCAGAGTTATCACCCTCAGAAAATAGCAATCCATTCGTCCTATGCTCAATCAAGTCATTACACCCGGGAATATCTGATGCTAGTACCAGCTTTCCTGCAGCCATAGCCTCCATCAAACACCTCGGAATCCCCTCAAGCTTTGAAGGCAGAACAAAAACATCGAAACCTCGTAAAAATTCCAACCTATTTTCGCGATACCCGAAAAAACTAACTCGATCACGTATACACAACTGCTCAGCCAGTGCCTCAAGATCAACTGTCTGCTCCCCTTCACCAACCAGAGCAATTCGCCAAGGGATGTTCTCTTCCAATTGACTTAGCGCTTTGAATAGTACATCCAAACCTTTTCGCGTTATCAATTGACCAATGTACCCAATAACAAAACAGCCTTGCTCTCTCCAGATCTTCAGTTCATCTGCTACCTGCGTACAGTTTTCAACTTCTGAAAGATCAACACCATTTCTGATCAAAGATACGTTAGATTTAGATCGCATCCAACTGAACAGACGATCCCGAGCCACCAAAGGCTGGTACAAATCCTCAGAGAGAGGGACGACAGCATCCATAAAAGGAAATGCCAACCGATCTAACTGCTCATAAACCCTAAGCTTCAGGTCAACACCAGAACTCCACCCATGCGGTGTACTGACAATCTTGCAATCTATGCCACGCGTTGCTAAAAGCCCCAGCAGATCTGTCTTGTAAAAATGGGTATGCAAAATGTCGATCTGATGCTCTTTCAAATACCGTCTCAGCTTGCTGACCGCTGAGAAATTCAGCTTACCAGGAGCATCAATAGTCACAGACGAAAAACCAAGCTTTTCGGCCTCTACGCACAGAGGAACGATAGAATCACCGCTATCGCGAACAGCGCCAACTATAGTCGTAACCTTTTTAGGGTCCAGATGTTTGATTAAAGCAAGAATCCAACGTTCAGCACCGTAAAGCCCAGTCGGACTACCTAATTGCAATATTTTTAATGGTTTATTCGTCATCGATACCATCACGTAAATTGTTTGATAATCGCCTGAGGATTACCACCAACCATCAGATTATCATCAACAGGTTTAATTATCAGACTGCCCGCACAAACCATACTTCCCCGACCGATATCAGCGATAACAGTTGCAGCTTCTCCGATCCAGGCATCTGGACCGACAGTGATACTCAGAAGGTTTTCCTTGATGATTGGCGTCCAGCTTCCATCTGGATTGCGACTGTGGATTTTCCCAGCACTGGGAATACTGACACGACTCGCGATAAAAGTCCCCGATTTCAAATGAACGGTCGCAAGTATACAGTAGTTGCCGACATAAACACTGTCCTCGATTATCGCATTTCTGTCAGTGACTAAAGTACCGAAGCCAAGAAAACAAGAGAGGCTACATTGCTTAAGCGACCACCAATAAAAGGCGCGTCGCGTAATAACTCCGGGTAGCCCCGGAAGAAGGGATACCGACTGACTTACAATTTCGAAAAAGCGATCCGTCTTGAGTAGCTTTCCCTCAAGAAGGCAAAGAGCTCCTAACGGAGAAAGAATAGCCACAGCGATGTAATTCACGATATTTTTCATGATGTATAAAGTCCTACATATTGGTGAAGCATTGCATCAAATGAAAATTGTTTCTTTAATCCTATATCCTCATAAATCCCCTCAGTTTTTTCCTTTTGCAGGGTGAAGAGAACATTTTGACAAAATGCTGCTTGATCATCGAGCGAAGTCATCTGCGCATTGACTGTGCTAGAAACAACATCCTTGTTTCCACCGACGTCTGTTACAACAGCAGGAACACCACTCCCTAAAGCTTCCAGAAGTGTCACGGAGACACCTTCAGTAAAAGATGTCAGCAAAAAGACGTCGAACAATGGATATATTTCAGGCATGTCGAATCTCATACCTATAAAAATAACCCAATCAGCAATATCTAAATCCTGAGCCAACTGTTCTAATTTCGCCCTCTCTGGGCCATCACCGGCAATAACCAGAAAAACATCTTCTCTAGACTCTCTAACTTGTTTGAACACTTGAAGCATCATAGGAATATTCTTAATTTCATTCAATCTGGATGCCGTACCAAGAATCTTATAGCCTTCGGGGATATTCAGTTCTTTTCGTTTTGTCGCCTTGTCGTAGAGCGGATTCAAAGAGGAAAAATCGATACCGTTATGGACAACTTGAATTCGATTCTTCGGCAGATTATCATACTTCGACATAGCTTCCGCTGTCGCATGACAGATGGAGACAAGATGATCGACTCCTTTTGCTAAAAACGGGTTAAATAACGATCTTTTCCAACTGTTCCGATCAGGATAAAAACGACCATGTTCCGTATAGACAACTTTAAGTCGTCCAGCGAAAAGAGCTGCAGGAACAGTATAAAAGAGAGGAGTGTACTGATGCGCGTGAACAACTTCAACACCCTCCTCTTTCATTATCCGCTTTAACCAGGAGATTACCTCCCAATCAAGACCTGGCTTGCGGCCCTTAACGTAGACACTAAAGCCATCACTGCGGAGCCGTTCACCAAGGTCACCAAGCTCATCCAGACAACAGACAATAGGCTGATTCTCAGAAAATATCTCATGCCTTACCATGTCAGATACCAACTTCTCGGCACCACCGACATTCATACTGATAACGACATGGAGTATTTTAGGAATTCTAATACACATAAAATGTTACACCCGTGACCTAAGCCAGTTTATCTCTTTTTTAACACTGAACTGTTTAGCAGAAAGAAACATATCTTTTTTCATATATTTAAGAATCGAGACCATTGATAACTCAGCAACTGGTTTTGTCCGCATAACTACTTTCTGCTCGCTGAAAGGTTTTATTTCTGTTTTTTCAAGCGCATGCGCAATCCATCCATTTTGCAACAATAAAGCGACCGGGCGCGTCAGCGAACTGCTTGAGTGTTTTTTCAACTCTCGATTTGCCCCCTGATAGAACTCACGCGCCTTCTCAGTCAGTTTTAATTGTTGATTACTATCGCTGCTATAACGTGCAGCGCTATGAAAAACAATTGATTTCCTCAACTCTTGAGCAGCCCAGGTTTCATTTGGAAATTCGAGTTTTTCCGGTTTATCCAAATATTGAAACTCATTTTCCATCATCCAGCCAGCATATGCGAGCAGGGATTGTTTAGCCTGTTCAAAATCACTATCGTATTCGTCAAGAGATGATTTGGTATCTAAAAACTTTACGACCGCAGTTAGAAAAACAGTGTATGACCAAGCTATCTCGATATCATCAAGTCGTCGTGAACAGATGTCATCATCTGGATGAATGCTTGAATTAATGATCCAAGCAGCCTGATTCAACCAGTCACGTTTATTCGACAATTCGTATGCATCAAGACAGGTAGAAATGGCATTTCCAGAACCACGTGTCAGTGGAAACCGTGGTAAAAGGATATGTCTATCGGTTAAAGATCTATATTTCCTGACCAGGTCCACTCCTCTTTTAACAGAAGCTAATAGCGTCCTTGGACCCGTTAAAGCGACCATTTCCCATTCAGACATCTTCAGCACAGCTTCTTTAAAAGACTTTTTCCCCGTCAAATAATACTGATATTTCAAACCAGTTGAATAACAGTGCTCACTTCCTGGCCCACCGCCACCAGCATGCAACTCATAAGACGCATTTTGCTCCCTTGAATATGATCGATGGGTTGACAAACCTGCAGCGACATAGTGATCAGTGTGCCAGAAGAGCCCATTATTATATTCTTCACGATCCTGATCCGTATGATAAATATCTATATCATAGACATGTTCTGCCATCTCAGATGCAATTTTAAACCAAGAAAAATCTTCAGATGAGAAAGCCTTCCGAAAAGCCCCTGCAAGAAAATCGTATTGATTGTTGTAATGTGAGATAAAAAGATCTGGCTCCGAATGTTCTACGGCTTCATGGTCGGCATAAACATCCCCAAAGTTGCGCCAGCCATACTCATCGATAACTTCGCGCTTAACAAGAAAATCGGCCGCCGAGACAAAATCATCAACAAGATCTTTCGAGGCATACAATTCACTAAATACTCCCGAAGCATGTGTCGAATCTGACGAAGGCATAACCTTTAATGGGCTTCTGGCCCAATTCAAACTCTCAGGCTTTGAGTTGAAATCTACAAAAAAACTAGAAGTTTTCTGCTCCCCACCTTGAAGCTCAAAATCATCCGGGAAGCATCCCGGGAAGAGAAAATATTCAACATGGTCGTTTGAGGCCGTAATTTTTTTAGGAAATTCCTGCCAAAACAGAGAACTGCTTACACTGACACCTGAGCTCTCATTGCCAGTTCGGATTAGTGGCGTTGCCCTGTCTCCTTGGCTAACGATCTCATCTCCAATCCACATTTTATACCCCTTAAAAGTTAAAGAAATATCCCCTGTATAATTTCTGTGGTTTGGACTCAACCAGTTTTTACCCCCGCTTGATTCTTGATAGAGAGAAAGAGAGCCATTGGCAGTACACTCAACAGAAGCGTCAATCTTTTCTGAAATAACGACATCGACTTCTTCATCATCAGACGTAACAGGAAAATAGAAACTCAAATTATTGAAAAAGACAGATCCAGGATCTCCTAAATCCCACAATCCTTTTGGGTGAGTGGCCGCTTGAGGATTATGGATTGTTATTTCGATTTTAACCGCTGATGATTCGGCATAAAAATGCAACCGGCTTCGATAGATCAGGGCAGAACCCTCAAAACACCCTTGCAGAGAAATAATGGAATGTAGCGGCCCTCTATCTTCAACAACAATGCTGTCAACAACAGCCTTAGAATTATCCGTATCGGGAAGGGAAAAATTACAAGTACCCGCACAAGACAATTCCTTCCCGCTCGCCGATTTTACTTTCGAAAAAGGTCTAAACTCGTCATTATCAATCCAAAAGCGACAAACACCTGTATCCACGAACCAGACATCATCCTTTTGCGTAATATCTATTTTAGATGTATCCTCTTTACTCTTTTCTGAAGAGTGAACACTCCAGTATTCGTTCGTCATTGGTGCAATAGTGGCTTCAAAATCAAGAAGAAGCCACTTGACTGAACCATCACCCCATGTTTTTAAACACTGACTCTGACATGTAAATATCTCACCAGCAGGGTTTTGTACGACATAAACACCATCTGGTAGCCATTGCCCTTTTGGTACTGGAATTCCGATTCGAACCGGCTCACGCTCTCGAGTGATCCCTTCATCTTCTCTGATGAGAATCTTGACTGATTTTTCCGATATCATGAGCAATATTCCTGGTGCCAAAGTGACAACATTAACAAACTCCAGAGCAATATCCCATGTTCTTTATAAGCACTCTGATGCTCAGTCCAGATATTTTCCAAACTTGAGATAGATAACAAATCCCCCAATGCTGCATATGACAAGAGATTTTTTTGGGCATACTCTTTTAATTCATGTCGAAACCAACGATCTAAGGGCACACTGAACCCCTGCTTGCGTCTATTAAGGATTGTCTCTGGCAATAGCTTTGAAAAGATCTCCCTCAAGATAATTTTTTTATTAGAACCAACGATTTTAAAAGAACTTGGCAATGATGCAGCAAGCTCTATAATTCGATAATCAAGAAAAGGAGCCCTTACTTCTAAACTGTTCGCCATACTCATGCGATCGACTTTGACCAAGATATCGTCCGGTAGGTAGGTTTTTAGATCAGTGTAAATCATCCGCGTTGCGTGATCCGCTGATACAACTTTCTGGTAATGACGCAACGTATGCTCTGCAGGGTCATAATTCGAACATTTCTTCTTTATTCCATCAGCCAGAAGAGAATCCAAGAGCGCATCATCAATATAAGTATTTGTGATATAAAAAGCCCGAGCCGGGTCTGACAAAGCGCTCGTTGTCAATGAATGGAGCTTTTTAGGCAAAGGGTGATTCCAACCCGAAGAAATGCCATTTAGAGCCTTTAATATCAGTCGAGGGACACCATTACGTACCGCATCTTCCTTCATCTCAATCGCATACTTTTGATATCCACCAAAACTCTCATCTCCACCGTCTCCGGCCAGGGCGACCGTCACACCTTGACGCGCCAAGCGTGAGACATGATAGGTCGGGACAGCTGAGGAATCAGCAAAGGGTTCATCAAAGAATTTTGGTAAAAGGCCCACCGTTTTTTCCAGTTGAGTTGAAAGCCTGTACTCTTGATGTTCAGTCTGAAACAGCTTGACAACTTCGCGAGCAAAAGGGGATTCATCAAAGCGCTTATCGTCAAACCCTATCGTGCAGGTTTTAACTGGCTTATCGCTTGCCTGGGCCATAAGAGCAACAATAGCGCTCGAATCAACGCCCCCACTGAGAAAAGCTCCTAGAGGAACATCTGCTATCATTCTCTGGGTCGTACTCTCTTGAAGCAATTCGTACAACTTATCCTGTGCTTCCTGGTAATCAGTAATTGTCTCACGAAAAGAAATGTCCCAATATTCATTAATAACAGGACTCCCGCCAATGGAAAGCGTCAAACTATGTCCCGGAGACAGCTTATAGACATTTTGGTAGATTGTTTTAGGAGACGGAATATAATGATACTTGAGGAAATCAACTACGGCAGTAGGTTCAATGTTGAAATCAAGTCCGGGGATTTTCAATAAACACTTAATTTCTGATGCGAAAGCGAGTCTGTCATCGCCATCATGGTAATAATAGAGTGGTTTTTTTCCTATTCGGTCACGGGCCAAAAACAATTGCCTTTTATCCAGATCCCAAAGTGCAAAAGCAAACATGCCGTTCAGTAACGATAGACAGTCTGTACCATATTTTTCATAGAGACAAAGAATCACCTCTGTGTCCGTTCGCGTACGAAACTGTACTCCTTTTTTCTGAAGATCTTTTTTCAGGTCTAAAAAATTATATATTTCACCGTTGAAAACAATGACCTTCTGTCCATCAGATGAAAACATCGGCTGATTGCCCTGTTCAGAGAGATCAAGAATACTCAACCGCCTGTGAGCAAGCCCAACATGCTCATCAAAATACTCACCACTAGCATCAGGGCCTCTATGACGAATAACGTCCCCTATCAACTTCAATGTTTCAACATTCGCACCAGAGGTGCAGCTTCTAATAAAACCAGCAATCCCGCACATAAAACATATATCCAAAATCGAAGTTAATGTTTACTAAAAAATGAAATGCCACGAGCTAAAAAATAAACATTTAATAAATAATATAGCTGTAAATAGTGAATAATTGACTTAGATGGAAATACTTTCTTGATAGAAATTAAAAATACGGGTATTTGAAAAACAAAAAAAACAAGGAGAACATCGAGATTTAAATCACTGCCATCATATAAACCAAAAATAAAAAATATGAACCAGAAAACGCAGAACAGAAATATATATATTGGTGGTAATATGAGACTTGGAATTTCACTTTTCTTAAAATCAAAAGAGAGAAACCTTTCCCTATTACTAATAGATCTCCACAATTCTTTTCGAAAAAAATTTTTAATTGTAGCAGGCTCCCGATGATGAACAACTACAACCCTAGGATCATAGAAAATTTTTCCTTCTTGACTTAAACGTACTGACAGGTCGTAATCCTCACAAGTCAATAGTGTTTCGTTAAACCCACCAACCTTTTCAAAGGAATCTTTACGTGCAAAAACATTTGCTGACTCTAGCCACTCAACGTCTTGACAACGCAGATCACGTTTTCGAATGTAATACCATGCTCGCTGAACCCAAGTTGTTTTTTCAGGGAGGACGGCAGAACTTCCAAACGATGCCACATTTTTATCATCTAAATATATGGCAGAATTCTTTAGCCAATCCATAGATACTGTGCAATCAGCATCTAAAAAAGCGAGTAACGTTCCTTTTCCTTGAGAAGCACCAAAGTTTCTTAGCCCAGAGATAGTCAAGTCAGGCCGAACAAAAACATTCGCCCCCTTCTCTTTTGCAATTTCAACTGTCCGGTCCGTTGAACCGTTGTCAACAACAATTACCTCATATTTATCCTTGGGATAACTTACTTGAAAAATAGAATCCAAGCAGTTTGCAATATAATCCTCTTCATTCTTTGCTGGAATAATAATTGAAAAATCCATGCTTTATATTTTCCCGCACTTGATAATGTCATTTAATTTTTCAAGATGTGAATCCCAGGAGTGCTCACGCTCAACATATGTGCGCGCATTGCTACCGAGTTCTTTCCGCTTATCAGCATCAGACAACAGTGAAATAATGGACTCTGCCATTTTAAGTGCTTCATCAGCGATGACTATATCCAGGCCATCCACAGTTTTTGTCCCCGTTACAGCTCCAGTTGTAGCAACAACCGGTTTTCCCATCGCCATAGCTTCAAGAACTTTGTTTTGAATTCCCCTTGCAATCATAAGCGGAACAACACAAATCGTTGCAGAGGACAAGTACTTACGCATATCTGGTATAGTTCCTGTAACCTGAACACCCTCTATTTTTTCAAGTGCTTGAACTTCATCCGTTGGGTTACGTCCTGCAATGCAAAATTTAACTTCGGGAACAGACTGTCTGATTTGAGGAAAAACATACTTAGCAAACCAAACGGCCCCCTCGATATTCGGCCAGTAATCCATAGCACCTGAAAAAACTAACTTACAAGTTTCTTCCTTGTTGACTGATTGAATATCCGTGTTCAATTTGAAATATTCAAAATCAACTCCATTTGGTAAAGCTTCAACATTTTCAACAGACGAATGTTGAGAAAGAACCTTCTTCTCGTCATCGGTCACAAGAAATACTTTATCGAAAGCATCGACGACTTGTTTTTCAGCTTCTCGTAATAAGCGACCTTCTCGACGGTATACCCATCCCATAAAACCAGAATGCTTAGGCGCATACTGATACCATTTCTCAGAATCAACATCGATGAGATCATTCAATAAAATTCTTTTCTGCAAAAAAGGCAGCGAATGCCCTGAGCGAAAAAGATAGTCGCTTGTTGAGGTGCAGAAACACAATATAGCCACAGGGTCTGACTCTTCTACATATTCATCAATCTGTCTTTGAAGTTTAGAAGAATAAAAACTTTCTTGAGAAACCGACCTACCGGTAAACAAGGAGCGCACAGCCCACATATTTTTTTTACTGGAGGGTTTAACCTGATAAAAAACTCGGGTTACCTTTTCTTCAAGCTCGTCGACATGCTTGATATCATCAGGATCATCAATAATACACGCCACTGTAACTTGATAATATTTTTCTAAAAAACTGACAAAGTTATATGTACGAATTTTATCACCCTTATCAGGGGGATAGGGTAAACGGTGCGCTATGACAAGTAACGGCTGTTTCATAAAGAAATATACTTTCTTAGATGAGAACCAGCGAAATTAGCAAATGTAAGTGGCATCCTGCTCCAAACACCTTCGATAAACTTACGCTTATTCGACTTACTATTCACTTTTTCTTCCTGTGTGTCATCCGAAAGAAGAGAAAACCAATGAAGGGGAAGAGGTTTAGCCCCCCACTGCTCCTTGAACCGATAGGTTCCCTCTCCTGGAGTAGAACGACCAAAGTCGAATGCTTCAAATCCGTTATCCGCTGCAAAAGAAAGGAATTTCCAATAAAGCAACATATTAGGATTTTGTCTGTTATGCTCTCGCAATGTTGAAGCCCAAGGGATCGAAACAATATTGTTGTGCAACAGAATAATCCCTCCTCCAATGGCTTTACCATCAGGATTTCTTACAATACCAATGCGACTGTTCTCACCATACTGACTCGCCACTTCTTCAAACCAATGTCGGCTGTGAACAGGTGATCCCAGATCACGCATATTGATCGCCATAACTTGATAGAAATCATTGAGAAGTTCTGAACCTCCAAGCTCAGCCATCAAACCATCCTTTGTCGGCTTTTTAACCTGACTACGCAGCTTGGCTTTAAATCCTTCCATCAATTCTTCAGACGAATTGGGAAGGTTCAAAATCATCCGAACTTTGCTTGACCCACTCATTTCGCCTGCTTGTGCGGACCTACGAAGTTCAACCTTTTTATCGTTATTCCTGTCAGCAAGAGATAATGTAAAATTAGTTAATTCGGATGCAACACTATCATTATTGGCCAAAACACCACCTAGGTCACAGTAAGGTAATGACACTAGGCTACTACCCAGCAATGGAACTTTTAATCTAATAAATGGGAATACCCCTACTATTTCTGAACCCATCTCTGCAATAAGATATACTGGCTCAAACCGGTATGCATTCTTGACTGCTTGCCCCCAGGCAAACTGATGATAGGCCACACCTTGCGGATGGTTCCATACGTAGGCATCCCAAGCAACCTGATCCTCTTTTGTGGCTAATCGAATTTTAATCACAAAACATCAACTCTCTTTTAAGCACTCAGTTCTATGTTTATCAAGGCTCTCACCCTTCTATCTACTGAATACACTGGTGATTCTTTCAATACTAAATGCATTGGAAAAAATGCCATCAAATTAAAACATATTTACCAAAAAATACCAATAGTAAATAGTATCTAACGTTAGTTACTAAGTAATAAACATTTATTTAGAATGTTATTTAATAGAATTAAAAAAACTAAAAGGTAGGCAGATATACCAAAAAAGTATTATTGGCTGTATCCCTCTATCCCCTCCATTGATGTAAAACATTATAACGGCTGACTCATTCTGAATAGCGTAAAAAAATCAAAACCTCTATCTCTCGCCCGTTCGATTCTATCTCTTGACAGAAGTAGGCACCTTGAGGCGAGCCACAAAGGACGCAGAGGAAACCTTTTTACGTACGACAGACAAACAACCTATCTTTTTTGCTTAAAACCATAGTTCATGATCTTGATTTGCCCTTCTTTGCGTACTCCACGTGCTCTGCGAGAGGCCTCTTTTGACTATCGTTCTTTTCCGTTGTCCATCCACTCAAAATGCTAATAACGCTGGTAGAACACCTTTCCCACTCGCTGAATATGAGCTTTGAGATCTGCATGCTCCAATTGTTCAAAAACCGATAGATCAATCATGTAGGGAAGAAGAAGATCATCAAGCTCTTCGGCAATATTTAAACATTGCTGTTGATCCAGATCCTCCCCGAATAAAGTCAAATCAATATCTGAACCAGGGCGATAATTCCCTTTGGCTCGCGAACCATACACAACAACATTATCGACTTGAGTATGTTTCTCAAAAACGCATTGTATTTTCATTATCACATTATCGCTTAAACCAAACTTCACAACTCTGAGGATTCCTTGTGAGACAGATCGTTAAATGTTCTCTGCATGGCAACAAAAGCTGAATAAAATCGTTTCAGGATATCATCAACAATCGCCTCAGAAATCTCTTTGTTGTAGGTGTGTGAACTGAGATTCCGTGCCTTGATCATATCCATCCAGACCTCACCCTCACCGATCAACGCATTCTTAAAAGCAGTCCGGGTCGCATTTTTGGAACCAACAATCTGAACAAAGCCTTGATCTTCAAGATAGTCCTTCAGTACGTTCCAGGCCAGTTCATGGGTAAATTCAAAGCCTTGAATCAAACCCTGCTGTTCAAGCTTGGACAAATCACGCTGACCTGCAAGATCAACAGCTTCAGTCATGGTTTCAAGTGCCCGATTAAAATTACTGAGTCTCTGCTTCCAACGTATATCTTCAATCATAGGATGTCTCCATAACTCCTGAAAACAACAATCCGGCTCTCACCAGTTCGCTCAGCTCACTCACCAGAAGTAGGCATGAGGCAAGGCGCAGAGAACGCTGAGAAAGCTTTTAGAATCTCTGAGGCTAAACAGTATTCTTTTTGTTAAAACCCAAAATCTTGGTCTTGATTTTGATTCTCTCTGTGATCTTTGTGGCTCTGTGAGAGATAGATATTGACTTTGATCTTAAAACCACATCTCTCGCCCGTTCGCTTCGCTCTCTCGCCAGAAGTAGGCACCTTGAGCCGTGCCACAAAGGACGCAGAGGAAACTTTTTAAATCACTACACACCATTTTCTTTTTGTTTTAACCTATATTCTTGATTTTGATTCCCTCTGCGCTCTTTGCGGCTCTGCGAGAGATAGATTTTGATTGTCTTTACATCTCCATGCCTTTGTGCGAAGAACACCTTTAATCATCTGCGACAATTAACAACTCACACCGTTTTCGATCTATCTTGCCACTGGCACTTTTGGGGAGATTTTTCACAAAAACAATATTCTGTGGAACCTTGTAACTTGGCATTTTTTTTGAGCAAAGCTGAAGAATCTGTATAGCATCGTCATTCTGTGGGGTTGCGACTATGACTGCCACCAACTTGTTTCCCTGTAACGGGTCCGGAACCCCCAGTACGGCAACTTCGACTGCCAGTCCTGTTGCCATAATAACGTCTTCGACTTCCTGAGTATTAATTCGGTGTCCTCCGACTTTCAGTTGATTATCCTTACGCCCAACAACAAAAAGATAACCATCACTGTCTTGATAACCCAAGTCACCAGTATGATAACCATGCTGACTTGAAACCTCTGCTGTTGCCTCAGAGTTACGCCAGTATCCTTGCATGATATTATCGCCAGAGGCAACAATCTCCCCAACCTCTCCAATAGGTTGTTCAAGACCAGATTTATCAAGAATCTTAAGTTTTACGCCGGGGATCTCTTGACCGATAGAGTCTATTTTTTCATCGAGCTTTTCGGGTTCGACATAAGCCAATCGAGCGGCAGCTTCTGTCGCTCCGTACATGACATACAACTCTGTCTTTTCAGGTAAAGTATCGATCAATTGCAGCTTGGTCGTACTGGCCATATGTCCACCAGCCTGAGAACAATAGCGCAGAGATGTTAGTTTTTCACGAGCAGCTGCAAGAGGAGATTTATGCAATAAATGGGCATAGGTTGATGGCACACCGGAGAAACCAGTGACGTTCTCTTCTACCATCTGCTCAATCACGGTTGCCGGGTAAGCAAATTTATTATTAATAACAACGCTTCCACCGACAGCGAAGTGGGTATTTAACAACGATTTACCCATGACATAAAAAAAAGGCTGCACAACCATTTGGATATCATGATCAGTTAATTTCAAATAGTGGCAGATTGATGCTGTGTTTGCGACGATATTACCATGCGACAGCATGACACCTTTTGGTTGGCCAGTAGATCCGGACGTGTAAATTATGCTTCCCAATTGATCTGCAGCGATATCTAACTCAAGATTCCCCTGAGGATCATGAGCCATAATTTCGTCCCAGTCTGTCACAGAAACATTTTGTGTAAAATTAAGCTTTGGTTCTTTTACGACAACCTGAGTTACCGTTGTCTTTTTAAAGTCGACTTGGCGCAACAGACGCTCATATTTCCGCTGAGTGAGGATAATCTCAGCATCCAACTCTTCAAGCAATGGCTGTATCCCATCGGGCTTGAGCTCTGTATTCAACGGTACAGCAACGCCCCCCGCTTTCAAAGAACCATAGTATGCAACGACATATTCAAGGCTGTTTTCTAGCAATAAAACAACACGATCACCCTGAGCCACACCTTGCTCGATCAACCATGAGGCAAGTTGATTTGCTTGAGCGTTTATCTCGCTGTATGTAGCACGCACATCTTCATGCACTAGCGCAACCTTATCAGGGAAACGGCGGGCACTGTTTTCGAGAAAGTGATGTATGAGCTTTGGTTGGTCTAGAGTCATAAACTATGTTTCTCACAAAGCCACGAAGGCACAGAGGTTAATCTATAAAACCATTTATGCTTCGGGTAATGCCGCCAACCATCAAAGCTTCACCAAAATTCAGAAGATATCCGAGTTTAAATTCTGTAAGCTTCAGATACGTTAGAAGTTGTTTTTTATGAGCATTTGTCACAGATTCTACTGATTTCAACTCAATAAGGACCTTATTTTCGATACTAATATCTGCTCTAAAAGATTCCTCAAACAATAAGCCTTTATATTTAAGTGGGATCGGTACTTGGCGTTTAACAGTCAAACCTGCGGCCTCCAGTTCATGAGAAAGCAATGATTCATAAACACGTTCAAGCAATCCAGGACCGATATCTCTATGCAATTGGATAGCACAATCTACGACAATCGTCCCAATTTCATTTTCAGTCACATTCCACCCACTCCAAAAACAGAAACTGACGATATATCTCACGGAGACACAAAGGCACAGCGAAAACCTTTAAATTCATAAGGAAAACCTTTCCCTTCGACGATCTCTACAAAAAATTCAATTTTTTGTTTTTCTCTGTGTCCCTGTGGCTCTGTGAGACAAACGCTCTAAATACTTCAGACAGCACCTGTCCCCTAAGCTGTTTTCCTACCAATAAAAGCCGTAACATTATTAATTGAATCAAGGTTCTCAGGGATCAATTCTTCATCTTCTACAGTGATAGAGAATTCTTCACTGATAAACTCAATCAATTCGAGAATACCGGTAGAATCGACAATACCTTCATCCAAAAAAGAGGTACTTTCTTCCAACCCTTCATCATCTCCGAAAAGATAGTTTTCAATAATGAAAGTCTTGATTATGTTTTTGACATCTGACATTTATATTCTCCTTAATATTTTAGAAATCGACTGACAGTAGTACTGGATTTCAAACTTACTTAACAAAATCACAAACGTCCTCGCACCCGTTCGTTTCTCTCACTCAAGACACAAAGACACGAAGGAAAACTTTAGCTCTTGAGTTTAATTGCTAAGGCATTAACCTTGTCCTTAGCCGTGTCTTTGTGCGAGTAACGCTTTTGATTTTAATTCTCGAATTAACGTTGTGTAGAATATTATCTAAATCTATTTCTTAATCTCCGGCACGTCACCAACCAGCAATCCATTCAAATGTAAATATCTGGTGGTATTCCGCTTATTATCAATATCATCGTAAACTCGCTGAATTTGTTCAGGCAACAATTCCATAAGTTCCGCGACTTCACCAACAGAATAACCATTGTTTTTGCCATATAAACACAAATCCATACGGTCATGTGGTAATGAAAAATAGAATTCATCTTGACCTTGAGGTAGTGAATAAGTATCGGTTGTTGGTGGGCGATTACGTATATCTGCTGGAACACCCATATATTCAGCTAATTGATAAACTTGGGTTTTGTAAAGGTGAGCTATCGGCTTAACATCTGCCGCACCATCACCCAATTTCACAAAGAAACCCTGGTCATACTCCAAACGGTTCGGAGTCCCCGCAACAGCAAAATTCAACCGATCGGCATGGTAGTATTCAAGCATTTTACGCGTACGCTGTTTGAAGTTAGTTGCTGCCAGAATTTCCAAGTACGCTTTCAATGTCAAACGAACTTTATGAATTTCACCATCAGGCGATTGTGCCACGACGGAATAGAGAGAAAATTCCTTCGACTCAATAACATTTGGAATGACTATCTTTGATTTCCATCCATCACCATACTCTGGAATCACACTGCGTATCGCATCATCATAGCGGTTGTAAAACCCTACCGCTTCGAGAATTCCTGAAATATTCTCATGTGTTGAATCAATACCAAAACAATCTGAGACACTGGTACTAAGTGACAAAGTTTCATCAGAAGAATGTCGTTCAGGCATGTGAAGACCATAAACTTTCTTAGGACCAAATGCTTTGACAGTAAGTGCACAAGTCACACTACTATCAATCCCGCCAGAGAGGCCTAGGACAATACCGCGCCGTTTGATGGTCGTTTTCATCAAATTGCGTAGAGTTGACGTTATCCTTTCGACTTCTTTTTCTGCGTTAAGTTTTAAAATGTCTTTAGTAAATGGGGGTTTTGACATAAATATTCTCCTCTATTTGATGCTAACAAAAAACAAGACAATCAAAATTCAAATTTAGCCGCAAATACACGCAGATTTTCACTGATAAACGAAAAGCAAAACGAGTCTTTGGACAGGATCAACAGGATAAAATCAGATGTTTTGAACTCAAACCAAAAACAAAGCTTTGATTTTAAGATCTGCCTTTATCAGATTTCCATCCTGTCAAAAAAGATTTTAATCCAAATCTGCGCCTATCAGCGTTCATCTGCGGCGAATAACTTTATCCGGCACTGCCAACTTTATTTCTTCCGGCTTGAAATCCTCTATAAACTGCTGATGTAACAACTGAGTCGACAAAATTCCTATTAGAGCCATATTTTGAACTTCATTTACAGCTTGCTTAGATTCTTTAGTGAACTTTTTACGTAGGAATGACACTTTTTTTGCGTCAAAATACCCTGCTTTCTCTATCGCATCTTCAGACAAAAGATTTTGGACAAATGAGTCCTCATCATCAGTCAAAAAGGATTCTTTTATTGGTGCTCGGTACGGTTGTTTCGGGCGATTGCGAATACTTTCTGGGACCAAACCTTTAAATGCCTCTTTTAAGATATACTTTTCGTTTAAGCCTTTAATCTTCCAATGTGCTGGAAGCTTTGCTGCAAACTCAATAACACGATGATCTAAAAATGGGACACGCAATTCTATCGAATTGCCCATTCCAACGCGATCTCCCTGAGACGAGAGAAGATAGTTAGAAAGAAAAATATCCATTTCAAGAAATTGTGCTTTCGAAAAAAAATCCTGCGTAGAAAACGATTTGGGTAAACGCTGAGCCAGCGATTTATATGGGTCGTATTTTGTTAATTTAGATTGTAACTCAAGGGAAAAGAAGTTTTTATTCTTGCCACTATTGCGCCAACGAACCTGATGTGAAAAATACGGATCAGTCAGATCTTCTGAATTCACTGAGAAGAATTTTTGTAAAAATATTCTCGCACGCGAAGGATTCTTAAAAATATAAGGATAGAGTCGCTCTACCAACAGTGGCCGCCACTTAGAGTCTGGCTGGCGCGCCCAAAATTTTCGTAACTTGGCTTCTTTGAAGATATTATATCCACCAAAAATTTCATCCGCCCCCTCACCAGTTAAGACAACTTTAAACTGACTCTCTCGAACCAGTTTTGATAATGAAAACAACGGGACAGGACCAGTTCGTAACAGTGGTTTTTCACACTGCCAAATGACTTGGGAAAAATTATCTTTAACATGTTGATTCGACACACGAACTTCACTGTGCTCTGTTTTCAGATGGTGAACCATTTCATTTTGATAGCTTGATTCATCAAAGTTGCATTCTTGAAAACTCAAGGAAAAAGTCCTCAAGTGATTATTGAACTTATTAGCGATAAGACCCGTTAAAATGGAGGAATCCAACCCACCGCTCAAATAGGCACCAACAGGAACATCTGCCCTTAAGCGCAACCGCACAGCATCGGTCAATAGTTCTTTAATCTCATCTTTCGCTTCGTCAAACGTCCCCTGCCAACGCTCTTCGGGTGACACAGATGGGATTGTCCAATATGCCTTTGGATCAGATACGCCCTTTTTAGAAACAGTCATGAAATGACCGGGAGGAAGCTCTAAAATCCCCTTAAAAGAGGTTTTAGGAGTAATGGTTGTCCAGAAAGTGAAAATCTGACTGAGAGCTTCCGGGTCAATAGAACGTGAAATTTCGGGATCAGAAAATATGGATTTAATTTCAGAAGCAAAACTGAACTTTCCATTCTGATGAGTATAGAAGAGGGGGCGAATACCCACCCTGTCTCGGGCAAGGAAAAGTTCTTTGTTCCGTGTATCCCAAATTGCGATGGCAAATTGTCCATTAAGTTTTTCGAGACAATCAACACCATATTCTTCATAAAGAGCGAGAACAACTTCAGTATCGGTATCGGTTTTAAAACTGTACCCTTTTTGGACCAGTTCTTCTTTTAATTCTATATAATTGAAGACTTCGCCGTTATAGATTATCCACAAAGTTTCAGATTGATTACTGATTGGTTGTGTCCCTGTTTCAAGGCCAAGAATACTTAACCGGGCATGTCCGAGACAGATGTTGTTATCGATATAAAGCCCTGACTCATCAGGTCCACGATGATGCAGCATGGTGATCATTCGAGAAACGATTTTCTCAGATGAGTTCAGTTGATTATCGATATTTAGAATTCCAGCTATTCCACACATTAAATTATTCTCTTATTAGCCGTAAAAAGACAGTAACAAAAACAAAGTATAAAGCTTGAATCAAAAAAACCCATCTCGCGCCCGTTCATTTTACTCACTCAAGGCACAAAGAACGCAGAGTCGTGACATTTAAATCTATAAAAATATTTTTTAGTTTTGAACCCTAAAAACCCTCCTTGTCTTTTGGCCTTCTTTGCACCGTTGGGTGCTCTGCTCGAGATAGATTTTGCCTATGTCCCGCACTCATTAGTATTTATCTGTGCCAACTTAGTTTTTACCAAACAACCCTTCTACAATCGGCATGAATTCAAAATCGTTCAATAATTGCTTAAAACGTTTTTCAGTCTTATTCAGATTTAAATAATGTCTAAAACGACTCTTTGCACTTGCCCCTTCCATACGAGGCTGCTCTGGATCAAACTCCCAAGGGTGAAGATAAAAAACGAAGGGTTGCTGTTCTTTTTGATTAATCCGGTCAAGCCCCCAACGGGTAAACGCATAAGGAAGCAAACGAAAATATCCACCACCTGCAATCGGAAGGTTACTTTTCCCTAGTTTTAACGTTGATATAGGTAATTCTCGAATGCCTTTTTGTCCTTCTAAGACTTGATCCGAAGCGTTCCAGGACTCACCATCTTTGATTGCATATCCATCAAATCTTGGCCAATCAGGAATTCCATAAAAGTCATGCTTCATCGGAAAAATACTTGAATCATACTGAAAGCCAGCTTCGACTAATTCATCAAAAGCCCAGTCCGTCTGTCGAGTAATCGAATAACTCGGAGCCCGATAGCCTAGAACTTCATTTCCAATCTGATCTTCCAGTAACTTTTTCCCCCGACGGATATCGTTGCGGTAAGTTTTGCGATCCTGCAAAGCAACCCGCTGATGCAAATAACCGTGACTTGCAATTTCGTGCCCCTGATTGAAGATCATAGGACTTATTTGTGGGTAGCGCTCTGCGACCCAGCCAAGGATAAAAAATGTTGCCTTGACATTATGATCATCCAGTAAAGAAAGGATCGTATCGGTATTTTGTTCAACTCGGCACTCTCTGCCACCCCAAGTGTTGGGTGGTGACTGCTTTTCAAAAGCAGAGACATGGAAATAATCTTCCACATCGATTGTAAGATAATTTGTGATTGCCATAAAAACCTTATTTTAGTCTAAAATCAAAAAATCAAGTTTCATAACCACGGGGGTTACATTTTTGCCAGTTCCAAGTATCACGCATCATCACATCCAAACCAAATTCTGCCTGCCATTTAAGTTCATTTTTTGCCTTACTAGGGTCAGCCCAGCACTCCGCAATGTCACCTGCTCTGCGTGGTACGATTTCATATGAAACAGTTTTTTCTGACGCTTCTTCAAAAGCAGCGATAATATCCAGAACAGAATAGCCATGACCTGTCCCTAGATTATATGTCAGGACTCCTGAGCCCACAGCTATCCGATCTAAAGCCTTCAAATGCCCTCTTGCTAGATCAACAACGTGGATGTAATCACGAACACCCGTACCGTCTTGAGTCGGATAATCATTTCCAAAAACAGATAATTCCTTAAGCTTCCCTACGGCAACTTGGCTAACATAAGGAACAAGATTGTTTGGAATACCTTGGGGGTCTTCACCAATTTGGCCTGAAGAATGAGCACCAACAGGATTGAAGTAACGAAGCAGAACAATACCCCAATTAGGATTAGACAAAGAGAGATCCTTGAGCAATTCCTCAATCATCAACTTACTGCGACCATAAGGATTTGTCGCTGATGTCGGAAAACCTTCGTTGATAGGTACGCTGGCCGGATCACCATAGACAGTCGCTGATGAGCTAAATACAAATTTGCTTACGCCGGCAATTTCCATGGCACGCAGGAGTGTGAGTGTTCCGGTCACGTTATTGTCGTAATAATCGAGAGGGATCTGAGTCGATTCTCCAACCGCCTTAAGACCTGCAAAATGAATAACTGCATCGATAGGATGGTCGGTAAAAATTTGATTAAGGCTATAAATGTCGCGTATATCAGCTTGATAGAAATGAAAGGATCTTCCACTGATTTTTTCAACACGCGCTAGCGCAACACGACTGGAATTGCACAAATTATCGACAATAATCAAATTATATTCAGCCGCAAGAAGTTCAACAACAGTATGAGAACCTATATAACCAGCACCACCCGTAACCAAGATTGTTTTCATATAAACTTATCCACCGAGATCACTGAAATCACAGAACAAACCTGTGAATCGTTACTTTAGGAGAAGACCCAAAATTCACCAGAAAACCCAGCTTCATCTGTCCGGCCTTCAAGTAATTTAGAACTTGTGCTTGATGTTCATTCGCTAGCGTTGACAAGTCTTTCAACTCTACAATAATGCTGTCAAAACAAATAAAATCTGGCTTGTAAAATTGGTTCAATTTTTCACCTTTATAGTAAAGGTCCAATTGTGGTTGTGGAACAAAAGGAATACTTCTTATCAATAATTCCCTTTCTAAAGACTCTTGATAAACGGATTCAAGAAAACCTGTTCCCAATTGATGATAAACCTCAAAAATAGCTCCGCGAATCGCATAGGATTCATCTTCGTAAATCAGCAACTTCCCTCCTTAGTGCCGTCCGCGCCATCAGTGGATACGACTACAAAGACCAGTAACACATCCCAGCAGCTTCAACAGCTGATCGATCAAGGAGGCTCTTCACATCAACAATGACGCCTGATCCATGACCATTTTGGCAAAGGGTCGCTAAATCTTGAACAGACAATTGCTTAAACGCTTTATGAGATACTGCATAAATAATCGCATCGACGGCACCCACATCTTCAAGGTCAGTCAATTTCAAACCATATTCATGTAGAGTTTCTTCTTTATTTGCCAGCGGATCATGGACGAGAACCTCAACACCGTAATCCTTGAGCTCATGTACAATATCAACAACTTTTGTATTTCTGATATCAGGAACATCTTCCTTAAAAGTCAGCCCCAAAACCAGCACGCGTGAAGCTTTAATAACTTTCCCAGATTTGATCATTTGCTTGATCGTATTCTCTGCGACATACTTCCCCATACCATCATTGATTCGACGTCCAGCAAGAATCACCTGTGGTAAGTAACCGATCTGTTCTGCTTTATGTGTCAAATAATAAGGATCGACGCCAATGCAGTGACCACCGACAAGGCCAGGAGTAAATTTTAAAAAGTTCCATTTTGTACCGGCGGCAGCGAGAACATCCATCGTGGGAATATCGAGCTTATTAAAAATCAATGCTAACTCATTGATCAGAGCAATATTAAGATCGCGTTGTGTATTCTCAATAACCTTGGCCGCTTCAGCGACTTTGATACTTGACGCCCGATGCACCCCAGCTGTGATTACCAATTCATAAACACTCGCAACCGTCTCAAGGGTTTCTTCATCCATTCCAGAGACAACTTTAATGATTTTATCGACTGTGTGGACCTTATCACCTGGATTTATTCGCTCAGGGGAATAACCTACTTTGAAATCTATGCCACACTTCAAGCCGGATTCACGTTCAAGGATAGGAACACAAAGATCCTCAGTCACGCCGGGATAAACGGTAGACTCGTAAACAATAATTGCACCTTTTTTAAGAT
>JADGEB010000027.1 GCA_016744595.1 Desulfuromusa sp. | reverse complement strand
GACTAATGTTAAGGCATCTACCTTCACATTGTTCAAGATAATACCCCGGTTGATTGAACCGGAAATGTTCTGTCGTTTCAAGCAAAGAAGAAGGCTAAAAGATTAGATAAACTAAGTGCTTGGCGGTGATATGATCAAACAGCGACCTACCCCGTTGGTTCTTTTCTATTATTTTTGATCGGATCAAAAGGATTCTAACGGTAGGCAGCTGGCAGGAGAAAAATCTCCCTTATATCGATTGCGTGTCGGAATAATAGCATTCTGCTTCAGATTGAAGCTAATGCACCGGTAGTTTTGTTGTCGATATCGGTTATCACAGAGATGTCTATCAGTTCTTGAAATAAAGACTGGTAGAGTCAATAAGCTTCCAGTTTTAGGTTTATTTCCTTACCATTTACCTCAAATGTTTTAGCCCCATGATTTCACGTGACCATTTCTGGACAAGTTTAACTTCACTCTCAGAAATACCGAGAGACAATAAGAAGTCATAATGTGTCCGCGGAGCGCGAGTCTCAAATTCAGCATGCCAGAGCTGCATGGCCAATTCATCCATCCCGGCTGTTTGCAGCATTTCCACCCACATCTGCTTGTTCATTGGTGGCGCAAATTTATCACTGCTCATATTTTTCAACATTGCTGTGATTAATTGTTGCTGAACCTTTAACCCGAGGATCTCATCACCAAGTTCTTGTAAACGTTTTTCTAATACGGCTGTCCCTGGCTCTGTATTACTAATGAGCATTTTTTGAACATCAGCAAGAGATAGACCTGTACTGCGAAACATGCAGATTCGCTTCAATCTGTCATATTCATGTTTTGAATAGCACCGATAACCGGAGGCAGTCCGTTCTGCGGGACACAACAGTCCAATCCGGTCATAGTAGAGAAGTGTGCTTCGCGACAGACCGAAGAGACGTGCTAATTGTGAGATTGAGTAGTTTTTTACGCTCATTTTAAATTAATCTGGTGACCAAAACCTTGGTCACCAGATTATTCTCCTTATTTGCTATTTGAGCGGATGTTGTTGGCTTCAGCGGAAGAAATGCCGAGCCAGGTCAGGAAATCCGCATGCGCTTCGGGGTGACGGGCTTCAAACAGTTGGTGCCACTTTTTCATTGCCGCATCATCTAGCCCAATCTCTCTAAACATGGCGACCCAGCTTTCTTTGCTCACATTGTTTTTCATTGTCAGTCTCCTTAAAAGTTGTTTTTAAAATCCATCACGACCATGACAATGCCAGTTTTAAACTATGAATCAATAGACGGGTCAACCCTGAAAGAAATTTACTCTATTTAATGGCTTTCGTGGTGGGAAAACAACTGAGGAGCAACTATTTGTGGTGTCGCACTATTACCAAGTACACACCCAACTGGTAAGAAAGCCTTAGTCCAATAAACAGGCTGAGGATAATTTTGTGCTGTAAGGGGTGACTTATCGGACATTGCCGCGATCAACCAGCTTATGTCTTCAAATCTCCTGATTTTTGAAACCAAAGAAAAACTATCCTGACACGGGCAATTTTTGTAAGGATTCGTATGCAGCCACACTTAGTATCATAGCCCCGCCAATCAAAACTGATTGATCGAGGTTCTCATTTACAAAATACCAGGCGAGTAAAGCGGCAATTACAGGTTGTAGACAACTGATTAAAGCGACTGTTTTCGCAGGTAATTGCTTTAGGCTAAAAACCAACAACGTATGTGCCCCTGCTGTGCTGAAAACTCCTAGCAGTAGAATCTTAAAAAAATCGCTACTATTAAGTAAAAGTACTTGTGGATAATCAACAAAAAATATCAGCATTATCCCTACCGCAACTACTTGGTGAAACATCAAGCAGTCGCTGGACACCTGACTGAAATGATACTTCTGAAATAGAATCCGAAAAGAAAATAATACTGCGGACAAAACACCCCAGAGGACACCCCAGGTGACTGACCCATTAGAAAAGTCTTGCCCTTGAGCCACCATAAGCAACAATCCTAATATCATTATTACACCCGCCAATAGATCTCTGGTTTTCCAACCCTCACCGCTGAACAGAGGTTCTAAAAAAATGGTGATTACAGGGTAGCTGAACAAGGCCAACATGCCAACAGCCACCGATGATATTTGCATCGCGTGAAAAAATAATACCCAATGCATTCCAAGCAACAATCCCAAAGCATATACTCCGAAGTAGGTTCGGTAACCATTCAACCGAAGGTTACGCTTCTTGAAAAAGCAAAACATGGCAAGCCCAGCAGTAGCTACAACTCCACGCAGCTGAATGATTGAAATCGCATCAAGAGGGATAAGTTTCGCAAAAAGACCAGTAAGCGCCAGCAGGAAAATAGCAAGGTACAGTATAGGCAAGCCGAAGCGGTCATTTAACATACTGTCAACTTTTCAATTGTCGAACTAAACAGCAGCCGGTTAAATGCTAATGAATCTGAATCAGACAAATTCGGTGTGGGACGCAAAGTGTTATCCTCAATCCAAGAGTTCTTTCAACTCAGGTTCAAAAACCTCCCAGACTCGGCGTTCCAGTTCTTCAAGAAATTCCAAGTGGGTGATGCTGGGAAGTTTGATATTCAGGTTCGGGTTTTCATATACTTCTGCCGGGATACGGTATTCTTCCTTAGTATAACCCTGCCTCAGCTCAAGCGCCATCCCAAGCAGAAAAGCCCGCCGTACAGCCTCCCGGATATCATCAATGCTGACTTCGAAATCAAACTCACTCTTCAGACAATCGACCACCATCTGGGTTGCAATCCCCTTGCTGATATCGAAAAACTTACAGAGTCCGACCATATCAAAGCCAACAATGTGTAATTTATCATCGGTGATCCCTTTGACCCAAGAATCAATATCCGTTTTTCCTTCACGGGTCAACATGCCGTAAGTCCCCATCGACATATGCCCTCCAGCAATCGCCCAAGCGTAACCGGGGTTGGTCTCCGGCTGGTAAGCAGCAATCTCCAAACCCTTCACGTGATAAGCGTAGGAGGTTTCACCCAGACTTTCAGAGAGACGCATCGACCCTTTGCCGATTTCAGGACACTTGCCCTCACCGGCCTTGATGATCAACTCACGAATTTTCTCGTAATCACCAAACTGAACACCATCAAGGATAGGGGTTTCAGGATGGCGTTCATTATAGGCCTGAACGTAAGAAATTGTAACGCCGAGAGAGATGGCATCCATGCCATAATTGTCTCCCAACTGAATCAGTCTCGCAGCCTGTCCTGCTTCATGAATGCCGATGTTTGTACCAAGCAGATTCAGGGGCTCATAATCAAATTTTGCCAGAAATTCACCTTGACTGCCATCGGGATTCTTCTCGGAAATATTATTGTGACAGGTAATCCCGCAGCGGTAACAAGCCTCGGTTTTGACATGATAGTCTTTCTCAACATTTTCGCGAAACAGCTTTTCCGGAATTGCGTTGTTCTGGGGGCGGAAATTGTTGAATGGAACAGCATGAAATGCCTGCAAAACATCATAGGCAGCCCAGGTTCCGCCGCCACCGCCACGGTTCAAGGGCTGGATCCGGGCTGAACCGCCTCCCTTGATGACATTCATGTTGGCTGCTTTGACCGCTTCACTCGGCTTGCGAACCTTATCGCTGCTCTGGGCGACAAGGGCAAGGATATTTTTGTAACCCATCAGCGAACCCATCCCACCACGACCGGCAAAACGACACTTGTCCTCTTTAGACTTCAATTGGTTTTCGGTCGAAAGAGCAACAGCTCCCATGTAGTTATTTTGCCAGTTTTCTCCGGCTTGGCCGATGGCGGCAAAGTGTGCATCAGGATACTCTTGTTGCAACGCCATAATCTTGTCGTGGGTCGTCAGCCCAAGCAAGTGTTCTGCCGGTTTGAGTTCGACCTTCGGCCCGTCGGGAGTCTCTTTGATCAGCGCGTAAATCGACTTGTCCGAGCGATTCTCAAAAATTAATTCGTCCAGCCCCGTCCATTTGAATTTGGCACCGAACTTACCACTGCCGGTCGACCACATTGCCGCCGGCAACCCAGCTTTCGAAGCCTTAATCGGACTGTAACCGGAAAAGTAAGTCCGTAATCCAGTCATGGTGCTGCTGCCAGTAAGTAGACCAGTGTTGACAATTAACGGATTCTCGTTGCAATAAGCACGATCAATCTGCCGCTGAGCCAAATCCTGGAAGGAACGACCAAAGCCACCCAGCACATCTTCCAGATTGCGGCAAGGAACATCTACAACAACCTTCTTACCAGTGTCCAGATCAACGATACAACGTTTATAAGATATCTTTGCCGGGTTTGATACAGGATCAGTTGTCTGAAACTTCACAATACGTCTCCTTATGACTCAATCATTACGTAAAAATAGTCCTTTAAAATCTTTAATTTAAAGTCCAGATAAGCTTTTACTTCCGAGGCACACCAACGGGAGGTGCTCTACAAGCACCTCCCCAGAAGGTCTTCTGTTTTCAGGTGTCATACAAATACGAGGCTACCGGGCTATAAAATAAGCAACTACCAACCTCAAAGTTCCAACATAATCGTTCAACTAAAACCCAGAAAAGAAGGAGGATGGAGATCCTAACGCTCCATAGTTCTGGCAGACGTTGTTACTTAATAGCGATAGGCTGACCTATCCCTTGCACTGTCCCACGAATTTTGGGATGGGTAAAACTGAATAAAAATTCATACTTCCCATCACTTTTACAGGCTTCTGCTAACTCAGCGACCCTAAGATTTTGAAATTGGTAGATTCCATTACCCAATAGAATTACATGACAGGGGACAAAACCTGCTCCGTATAAATCTCTTGGAAAACCCTTGTGTGGAAAAGCTTCTGTGCACCATTGATCAGTCCCCACACCAACAACGCCTTTTTCAACCAGGTATCTGGCAATACCTTCGCCTATTCCCGGATTGCTGGCAGCGAATTTCTTATTATCTACTCCTAGCAGGCGCATCCAGCCCGTATTAATTATGACTGCGTCGCCGGCCTTAATTTCTATATTCATTTTGTCGAGGTAAGACTTAAAATCTGCCAAACTGATTTCTTCAGTTGGTTCTAAATTGCGACCAAAATAGTCGACCATATCAATTAAGACACCGCGAGTCACAAGTGGAGGGACTGTTTCCATACCAAATTTTTTTGCGCCAGAAGCACTAACGATATCGGCTTCCTTCGTTCCATTGTAGAAAACATGATCATGGCCTACGTGAGCAAAACCATCTATTTGAGTTGAAATACCTGTCGACATGGACACAAACTCTTCCATATCAGTTGCCTTATCATATCCACGCGGTGGATCCACAGTGAGTCCGTGGGTTATAAGCCAGACAAAGACATCTCTGGGAGGATAGGCAGGGAACCCTTTATAATATTCATTCCCCAAATCATAGACATCTCCAGTTTTCACGATTCCAACTGCGCTTAAAACTTTTTCCGGGGTCAAATAGTTAGCATTACCAATTTGGTCTTCTGCCCCCCATTTCGAAGGTTTTGGCATAAAGTTATTGTCAGCGAACGCTTCTCCGAAACAAAACAGAAAGAAAACACTAACAAAAATGATGATATTTCTTTTTTTTGACATGTTTTTACTCCTCTCATGGTTGTTTTTATCTTCGTAAACTAAAGCAAACAAAGACAATTGATTTGGCCTCTATCCATGCAAATATCAATCAACCTGCCATGTAAAGACCACCGTTGACATGCAATGTTTCACCAGTAATAAAACTGGCCCAATCGCTACACAGGAAAGCAATTGCTTTTGCGACTTCATCAGGTTGACCGACGCGTTTTAATGCGGTTGGATTGACAAGGGCATCGCCCTCGTTTTCGAGCCGCGCTTTGATCATCTGGGTTTCAATAAGACCGGGAGAGACAGCATTAACGCGAATTTTGGGAGCCAATTCCAAAGCCAAACTGCGACTGAAGCTAAGCACGGCTCCTTTCGTTGCAGCATAATGAGCATGAGCATAACTTCCACGATGTGCCGCGATGGAAGTGAGATTAACGATTGAGCCACCTTCTTTCAAAAGAGGAATAAATGCTCGGCAACAGTAAAACACCCCATCGAGATTCACCTCCATGCTTTGTTTCCACTGCTCATCAGACATTGTCTCAACAAGCTGATCCCGATAAATACCTGCTCCCATAACCAGATAATCTACGCCGCCAAACTTATTTCGACAGAAGTCCGCTAACCGATGACAATCCATAGACTTGCCCACATTTGCCGGAAAAAAAGCAGCTCTTTCTCCTGTGGAATCAAGTTTTTTGGCGAGAGCATCACCTTGCGAGACGGATTCACCAGGCAGAGAATCAGTTTGTTCTTCCAAATCGGACAATATGACTTTAGCTCCGAGATCGAAAAACACCTTGGACACAGACACTCCGATACCACCTTTAGCACCGGTCACCAGCAACACTTTATCTTTAAAATTCACATTCTCTCCTTGATCTTGGGTGCAGTTATTCCGCAAAGCAGAAAAACACTAATAATGGATGATTCGCCCGTATGCATCGAGTACCGCTTCATGCATCATCTCCGACAAGGTTGGATGGGGGAAAACCGTTTCCATCAATTCCTTCTCGGTGGTTTCCAGACTCTTGGCGATACTGAACCCCTGAATCAGCTCGGTAACTTCAGCGCCCACAAGATGAGCACCAAGCAGTTCACCGGTCCGTCCATCGAAAACCGTCTTAACCAGTCCTTCCGCCTCACCGAGCGCGATCGCCTTGCCGTTTCCGAGAAAGGGGAAACGACCAACCTTGATCTGGTACCCATCCGCCTTCGCCTGAGCTTCAGTCAGCCCAATACTTGCAACCTGCGGATGACAATAGGTGCAGCCGGGAATTCGCGTCTTATCGAGTGCATGCCCGTCACTCAACCCGGCGATCTGTTCCATACAGTGGATTGCTTCGTGGCTCGCCTTGTGAGCCAGACAGGGAGTCCCGGCAACATCACCAATAGCGTAAATTCCGAGAGCCGACGTTTTACAATCAGTATCAATCTGAATAAAACCCTGCTCATCAAGTTTGACTCCGGCAACATCCAGGCCGATCTCTTCAGTATTCGGCGTTACGCCGACTGCGGTAATCACCCGATCAATCTCGATGCTCTGACGTTGGCCATCCTTTTCAATAGTCGCCGTCACCCTGTTGTCGCCTCTTTGCAACTCCACCACTTTGCTGCCGATATGAAACTTGATGCCCTGTTTCTCCATGCTTTTCTGGGCAAATTCAGCGATCTCCCGATCTTCGACCGGCATGATCTGATCCATGACCTCAACCACAGTGACATCTGAGCCAAAGCTACTATAAAAGCTGGCAAACTCAATGCCGATAGCACCGGATCCGATAACCAGCAGCGATGCCGGCAGTTCTTTGGGAATCAGCGCCTCTTTTGAGGTCCAGACCAGTTTTCCATCCGGTTCCAACCCCGGAAAACTACGCGGTCTGGCACCCGTTGCGATAACAATATGGTTGCCCTCCAGAACCTGATCAACGTCATTTCCGGAAACACTTACTGTATTGCCGCCAAGCAGTTTTCCACTGCCATGGAAGACCGTAACGTTGTTCTTTTTAAGCAGGTGCGCAACTCCCGAACTGAGTTGCTTGGCGATCCCACGCGAGCGAGAAACGATCTGCTGCAAGTCAAAATCCAGACTACCGGCCTTCAACCCGTACTGTTCTGCGTGTTGCATATTGCGATAAACCTCAGCTGAACGCAGCAGCGCCTTGGTCGGAATGCACCCCCAGTTCAAGCAGACACCACCTAAATGTTTGGCTTCGACCAGGGCGGTGCTCAGTCCGAGTTGAGCCGCACGGATAGCGCCAACGTAACCACCGGGGCCGGCTCCGACAATAATGACGTCAAATTCATTCGCAGACATGATGATTCTCCTAAAGCAACATCGTTAATGGAGCTTCGATGAGCCTTTTAAAAGTTGCCAAAAACTCAGAGCCGGCGGCACCATCGAGACAACGATGATCGGCAGCCAATGTGACGGTCATCACCGTTGCGACTGCAAGCTCGCCATCTTTGACAACCGGACGTTGCTCTCCGGCCCCGACCGAGAGAATGGCACTCTGCGGCGGATTAATGATTGAAGTGAAGTTCTTGATGCCATACATTCCCAGATTGGAAATTGTGAAGGTGCCACCCTGATAGTCTTCCGGAACAAGTTTGCCTTTTCGCGCCTTGTCTGCCAGCTTTTTGGTTGCTGCCGCAATCTCGACCAGGCCCATACCACAGGCCTGCCGTATCACCGGTGTAATCAAGCCACCATCAATCGCAACCGCGACTGAAATATCAACCTGGCTGAACCGCAGAATCGAATCATGATTCCACATCACATTAGCATTCGGAACCCTCTTCATCACCAGCGCTACCGTGCGAATAACGAAATCGTTGAGGGAAATCTTTGACTCGTCATCCAGATCTGCATTGAGCTGTTTACGCACCGCCAGCAGTTGGTCTAATTCGCAATCAATGCTGAGAAAATAGTGCGGAATTTGCTGGCTCGACTCGGTCAAACGTCTTGCAATTGTCTGCCGCATTGCCGTCAATTCAACCTTTTCGAAGCTTGGAAGGTGCTGGACAACAGCAGTTTCGACTGCTGGAGTTATAGCCTTACCGACAGGCCGAAGTTGTTCATTCCGGGTCGCCAGGACAGCTTCGATATCCCGCTTGACAACCCGCCCATTTGGACCTGATCCGCTTACTGATGCAAGCTCCAGCCCTTCCATTGTCGCCAATCGGCGTGCCAGGGGACTGGCAAAAATTCGCTGCGAATCTGCCGAAAAGGTAACAGTAGAAGCAGCAGGTTGGTCCGTTTCCTGAGCCTCAGTTTCCTGCTGATCGTTAGCGACTGACGGAAGATCAGCTTTTCTCGGACGGGGTTCGACCAGGTCTTCGACGCTTTCTCCTGGTTCAAGCAGTAAACCGATCACTGAATTGACATCGGCGTAATCACCCTCCTCAACCAGTCCCTTGCCTAAACGACCAGCGTTTTCCGCTTCAACTTCAACCACAGCTTTGTCGGTTTCTATTTCAACCAGCAGATCCCCAATCGCAACCGGATCTGCTTCCTGCTTCAGCCACTTGACTACCCGCGCTTTGGTCATCGATGGGTCAAGGGACGGCATTAAAATGTCTATAGCCATGAAGAACTCCTATATATAAATCCTGTCAAACATAACAATACTTATACCGGCCTACAGCGATGTGATCGTCTGCATCATCTCACTGAGTTTTGCCTTGATATCATCGATATCGGCATTTGCGGCGGATTCCAGAACCTTGGAAACACTTGGCCAGCCTTCGGCACCATGGACTCGTTGCACCGGCTGATCAAGCCAGTCGAAATAGCGTCGCTGAATTTCATCCCCAAGCATGGTTCCATAGGAATTGCCTAGCGTCCCCTGTTCGACGATCAACACATTGTTGGTTTTGCGGATACTCTCGCCGATCGTATCCCAGTCCAATCCAGCCCGGTCGAGAGAACGCAGGTCTATCACTTCGGCATCCAGGTCTAATGCTTCAACCGCATCAATCGAGAGTTTTATCATCGAAAGATAGGACAGGATCGTCACCTGTTTGCCCGGTTTGGTAACTGCAGCCTTGCCGAGAGGAACAAAGTAATCGAGATCCTCTACAGGAATGCTACCAAGAGAATTGTAGAGATCGACATGTTCGAGAACGATAACCGGATCCTTGCAGGTCAACGCACTGTTCATCAAGCCGATATAGTCAAACGGGTTCGATGGAGCAACAATGCGCAAACCAGGCGACATGGCAAAGGCACCTGTGGGGTCGATAGAATGCTGTGATCCATAGCCAGTCCCCATAGCAATCTTGGTACGGATGACAATCGGAACTTCTAAATCTCCGCCGTACATATGTCTGGCTTTAGCTACCTGATTGAAGATCTGGTCAGCTGCGACCCAGAAAAAATCCGCATACATCAATTCGACAACCGGCTTGAAGCGGCCATCCATAGCTATTCCTCCGCCGAGTCCGACAAAAGCATTCTCAGAGATCGGAGTTCCTAAAATACGGTCTGGGAAACGTTCCGGTATTCCCTTGGTAACGCCATTGGTGCCACCGCCAAGGCGGTGCACATCTTCGCCCATAACGATAATGCTTTCGTCCGCCTCCATGCGTCTCAGCATCACCTGAGAGGCGGCTTCAGCAAATTTAACTTCTTTCAGCGGTTTTGAATAAGTAGCAAGTTCCTCACATCTCGTCCCCTCCAGCTCTGATAGATTCCCCCGGATGCCGAAGTTGCAAAATTCTTTTTTAGGCCACAGCTCTGGTTTTATTGACAATTTAGCACCATTTTTAACCGTCAGATCATCAGCAATCTGCACCATGATTTCCTGAGCAGCAGATTTCAAGGACTCAATCTTCTCTGTTGTCGTAACTTTCCTCGAAACCATCTCTCTGGCTAAGCATTCAAGGGGATCGCGCTCCTTCCATTCAGCCTCTTCCTCTTTGCTACGATAACGAAAAGCACTCCCCGGCAAACCGCCACTGTGATGAAATTCCCGGTAGACAATGGCTTCGATCAGGGTCGGACCTTTACCGGCGCGCATATGTTTGAGAGCTTCCTCCATCGCCAGAGCAACAGCCAGCGGATCCATGCCATCGACCTGCCAGGAAGGAATATTGAAACCGGGACCACGCGCTGACAGGCGACTATCGCCAGTCACTTCAGCGACAGAGGTCGAAACGGCAAACTGGTTGTTTTCGATAAAAAAGCACAGAGGTAATTTCCAAGCTGCGGCAAGATTGAATGTTTCGAGCACCGAGCCGATGTTTGCAGCACCATCACCGAAATAATTGATAACAACATTATCGGTACCGGCATGCTTACAGCTCCAAGCAGTACCAGCTGCTAACGGAGTTCCACCACCAACAATCGCATTGGTGCCGAGCATTCCGACCTCATCCCAGCGCAAGTGCATTGAACCGCCGCGGCCATTACAATAACCATGAGCAAGTCCCATAATCTCTGCCAAGGTATTTCTTAAAATACCGTAGGCAGCTTCAGGCAGTGATGTTCCAGGTGCATCCCATTCCGGGATCGAATGATACAGTGCCTTGGCAATAAACTGATGGTGACCACGGTGCGAACCATTGACCATATCCCCCTTTTTAAGAGAAGAAATCGAACCGATGGCACCGCCTTCTTGACCAATGCTCGAATGGACAGGTCCGTGGATCAACCCTTTAGAGGCCAAATCCAGGGTTGTTTTTTCAAATTCACGAATCAGGTGGCCGCAGATCAGCATCGACCCGAGCTTCTTAGCTGATGCTAAATTCCAGTCTTTTGAGTTGGTTTTTAGTTGTTTCCATGGAGCTAACAGTTCCAATGATTTATTTGTTGACATTTAAGACTCCAAAAAAGTTTATGAATAATTGATCAACATCCAATGGGGCCAAACTGTAAATTTATCAAGCCCAAGCATATCATCTGGTCATATTATGACTTATATTAAAAAAATAGAGTCAGAGACAAACCTTTACATTTTCACCCTCACAAAGGGCTATTTATGTGCATTATTGATCAAAACTACGATCTGCAGGGTGCCAGAGACGAGACAAAGTATCCTTTTCGTAACCCTTCCCGCCTGGAAAACTCACTAATTCAAACTGCAATCCCCAGGGAGCCAAAAAATAAACCCAAGTCTGCCCAGCACTGGGACCTTCGTTTCGTACAGTGGGCTCGCCGAGAACTTTGATTTTGTTAGATTTAAGGAAATCAACGGCCTCTTCAATATCGTCCACATACAGGGCCAGGTGATGGCCTCCAACATCACTGTTAAGCGGCGGTGATTTTTTTTGCTCGGGGGGCTCATATTCAAAAACCTCATAATTACTTCCATTCTTACACCGGAAAAAACGCAATTTTTTCATGACGGTACGTGGATGTACATTCAGATGCTTTGTCATCCAGTCATCTTTCGCCTGAAATGGGCCGAGATTATAAAACTGCTCACAGCCGAGCACATTGACAAAAAAGTCGGTCGCTTGCTCAATGTCAGGAACAGTGATTCCCACATGATCAGTACCACGCAGTCCCGGCAGTCCTCGCTCTGTAGAAACTACCTCTCTCTTAACCTCTTGATTCATAGCTTTCACTCCAGAAAGGGTTCACATCAACAACTTGTTTTTTTACGGTCCGAGAATACGAGCAACATGCTCTGCCTGCAAATCAAGCCCAAGAAACCGGCTTATTTGAACAATCTGTCCATATAACATGTGTTGCCCATGATGGATATTGCAGGACTTACGTTCAGCAGCAGCTAATAATGGAGTATTTCCGTTACGAACAACAGCCTCACAAACCAGAGAACCGGACACCAAATTTCCCACCGATAACGGGAGTTCATCGTTATCGTGCAAACCAAGCGATGTCGCATTGATGATCACATCGAAGTCCGCCGGATCGTTATTTCCAGCTTGAATATGAACATTAGCCAGCATTGTTACAGATCTTAGCCGCTCGACAAGTTCTTCAGCCCGTGCCATTGTCCGGTTATAGATAACCAGTTCAGCAGGTTGCTCTAGCGCGACAGAATAAGCAATCGCCTTTCCTGCCCCTCCTGATCCGAGCAACAGCACACGCTTGCCGCGGAGGTCATGACCTATTCCGCGTAACCCGGCGATAAACCCTTCACCATCAAAATTGCCGCCAGCCCATGCCCCCTGCTCATGGTCAAAACGAAGAACATTCGCCGAACCAACCAGTTTTGCAGTCTCTGTCAGTTCTGCACAGAAATTGATCACACGCTCTTTGTAGGGAATCGTCACGATCATGCCGATAACGTTTCGTGCCCCACCTATCCCCTGAAGGGTCCTGGAAAGATCATCATCCAAAACGTGAAAAGGAACACAAACCGCATTTAATCCCTGCCGTGCAACGGATTCGTTGAAAAGTTGCGGAGTCCGCACATGAGCAATAGGATTAGCCATGATGCCGACCACTTGGGTATTACCATCAATCCCCATATTGAAGCTCTCCATTTAAAATACTGAAACTCTGAGAAATCTTTTTCAACGTCATAAACCGGTTAAAACTTAATGCAGCTCTATTGAATGAGCTACATATATCCATTTGCCGTCCAACCACCGTCAGCCACAAGAATATGCCCCGTGACGAATGCAGCTGAATCGGAGGCAAGAAAAAGGGCTAATTCTGCCATCTCCTGCGGCTCTCCAAGTCGACCCAGCGGGGTTCTGTCGCACAATTTGCCAAGATCAAGGCGACCACTTTGTCCCAATTCATCCACCAGAGGGGTACGGGTATAACCCGGACCGATGGCATTCATGCGAATTCCGTAAGGGCCCCACTCAGCTGCCAGCGATTTGGTCAGTGCAACTACGCCGGCTTTAGCGGCACAGTAAGCGGTGCGGTGCGGTGCAGCAACAACTCCATACATCGACGACGTATTAATGATCACTCCACTACCCTGTTTGACCATACGGCGTGCAGCAGCTTGGGCACAGACAAATACGCTGTTGAGGTCGATGTTAATACCATCACGCCACTCATCCGGGGTCAACTCAAGGGACGGCTTATTGATGGAGATACCCGCGTTATTGAGCAGAATGTCGACACTCTCGAAACGCTCTTCACAGTAGGCAAAGGTAGATTCGATTGCCGCGTCGTCAATCACAGATGCAGAGCGGGTCTCTACGTCAATCTCTTCATAGGTCTGTTCGAGCAACTGCTTTGCTTCCGCAAGTCCCTTATCGTTGATATCGACCAGCAGCAGGCGAGCACCTTGACGAGCAAAAGAGTTCGCCATGGCCAGTCCGATGCCATTGGCGCTGCCGGTAATGACAACTGTTTTTCCTGAAATCCCGGGGTAATTTGCACTTTGGAATCCGGTTCGAACTGAACTTTGATTTTCATGCTTGGAATTAATCATACGGCTAACCATTCTGTAAGAAGTTTACTGTTGCCGGTCAACTCGTCAGGAGTGCCCTCGAAAACAATTCGGCCATGTCCCATGACACAAACATGGCTCGACACTTTCAGAGCAATTGCCAGCTTCTGCTCGACCAGAACAATAGAAACACCGCGCTGATGGATATCTTTGATTGCCTCTTCAACAACAGTTACAATTTTTGGAGCAAGACCTTCGGTCGGCTCGTCAATCAGCAAAATCTTCGGGTTTCCCAACAGGGTACGACACATGGTCAGCATCTGCTGCTCCCCCCCTGACAGATTACCGGCCTTGGTGTTCCGCCGTTCTTTGAGGCGGGGAAAGTAGTCGAACATCTTCTCAACGGTCCATTCCGGGATCCCGGAATGTGCTGGCTGCTGTCCCATGCACAGGTTTTCATCAACCGTTAGATTGGCAAATATTTCCCGTTCCTCAGGGATATAGCCGACACCGGACTTGCAAATTTTATAGCTCCGATCTCCGACCAGGTCGCGCCCTTCCAGCAGAACCCGTCCAGATGTTGGCGGCACAAGCCCCATAATCGCTTTCAAGGTCGTGGATCGACCCGAGCCGTTGCGCCCCAGGAGACTGACGACCTCTCCTTCACCAACATGGAAATTCACTCCCTGCAGGATATGACTTTTTCCATAGTAGGCATGCAGGTCTTGCACATCCAACAAAGTAGAATTCGGCCTTGTTTTCATGCGCTGACCTCCTCGCCCAAATAGGCTTCTTGCACTCGGCTATCATTGCGAATTTCATCAGGGGTACCGGTCGCAATCAGTTCACCATAAACAAGCACGCTAATGCGGTCACTCAATGAAAAAACGACGTCCATGTCATGTTCCACAATTAACAGGGAACGTCCTTGAGTGACTTCCCGGATTAAAGCAACCATGTAATCTGTTTCCTCATGGGACATTCCGGCCATCGGCTCGTCCAAAAGGATAACGCGAGGATCTGAAGCGAGCGTCATACCAATTTCCAGTGCTCGTTGTTCCGAGTAGGACAGTTCGCCGGCTAAGGTGTCACGATTCGCACTCAACCTTACTTTTTCCATGATGCTGTCCGTCTGTTCGCTAACGTTATGAATCCGGTCAATCAATCTCCAGAGAGAATATTGCAGACCATGCCGTTGCGAAACCGCAATCCGCACGTTCTCAAACACCGTAAGTCCCGGAAAGATGTTGGTGATCTGGAACGAACGCGCGAGACCAAGATGATTGATCCGTTGTGGAGGTAATCCCTGGATCTCCTGATCGTTCAGAATGATCTGCCCTTTGTCCGGCTTCAACTGACCGGAAATCAAATGAAACAGGGTCGATTTCCCCGCTCCGTTTGGGCCGATAACCGCACGCCTTTCTCCTGCAAGCAGTTCGATATCTACACCGCGTATAATGTGCGCATCACCGAAGGATTTGTGAACTGCATCCATTGATAGTATTGGAGCGGTCATGCTTTTTCCCTCTCGTTCAATTCGTGCTCTGATTCAGTGGTCATTTCACCGAGGTTATGAATAGAATCAGTCTCAGAAGACTGATCCGAGCTTGCCTCCTGTAAAACCCTCCATCTATTCTTCGCAAGTTTGACAAAGTATCCGCCAGCGACAAACAAAACCACAGGCAAGCCCCATGAAATCAACGACCCCGGCAGCCACTGACGGCCGAATAATTGAACAGGGGGCCACTCCCCGCCATCGGACATCTGGGCAAGCATCTGATAATCCTGGGAAAGGATCCGCTGCATCATCTCGACAGTAAAAACCGTACCCATGGTCAACAAGAATGTCGCTATGCATGAGAGCAACAGAACCGGCCAAAGAAGTAATGCTGAATATTTACGTAAATTTGCAGTCAGCATCATCACTAATCCAGCGATACCGGTCGGCATGAACATCATCACCAGAACAAAAATGATTCCCTTATACAACAGCCAGTTACGGGTCAAGTCAGAAGCAGCATTGCCGAAAAAAGTCATAACGGCTGCCCCCAGAATGGGACCGAGGAAAACATTAACGCCACCAATGTAGGTATTAAGAACAACTTCTGACGAAAGGTGCATGTCAAAAATAGCGTAGTTGCTGGCTTCAATACTGATGGCCTGCAAACCGCCGGCGATACCGGTCAGCATTGCAGACAGAGCAAAGGTCAACGTGCCTAGATGGTGGACGTTATAGCCGAGAAAGCTCAGGCGATGAGAGTTCTCCCGTAAAGCCAATACCAGTCGTCCATAAGGGGTCAAGGTAATATAATACTGCAGGCCAATCGCTCCAAGAACCCACACCAGCGTCAGGTAGTAGACGTGGATGTCACTGCCGAAAGTCAATCCAAGAGCCGGATAGCGCATACCGGACAGTCCAGCCTCCCCGCCGAACAGACTTCTTAAATGCGGAGCCATGGTATGCAGTAACTCGGCGAGCGCCAGAGTAATCATCGAAAAATAGACCCCGGTACGCTTGGTGGAAAACCAGCCGGCAGCCAAACCGCTCAGAAAACCGACACAGGCTCCGGCGAGAGGCAGAAGTGGTGTTGGCAACAGGCTTTCCTGCCCCATGATTCCCATCGCATGCAAAGTCGCAAATGCCCCGATACCGAAATAGGCAGCGTGCCCGAAGGAGAGCATTCCCGCCTGGCCACAGAGCAAATTGAAGGCACAGGCAAACAGCGCTGCAATCAACATCTGGTTGACGGCATTAACCAGCGAATGAGACAGAATTGCCGGCAAAGCAAACAGAAGAACAATGGCCGCCAAAATTAGAAAACGCGAGTGCTTCATTATCTAACCCTTCTCCCCTAAAAGCCCGGAAGGACGGACCAGCAGAATTATCAACATCAGTGCAAACGGAATTGTTGCCGACAAACTGGAAACCTTGAGTTCCATCAGACCGCCAAGACCTTGTGCCCACTCACCCGCACCGAAAAAGGCGAAAAGGTCGACCAAACTGAGGTCAATACCGACAGCAAAGGATGAACTGAGGCCGATGATGAGCGAAGCGAGCATTGCACCTTCGAGCGACCCGAGTCCACCGACGACCACAACCACAAAGACGATGACACCAAGTTCCAGGGCCATATTCGGATTCGTCGTGTAAAAAGCTCCGGCAACGGCACCAGCAAGACCCGCGAGGGCAGCACCGACACCGAAGACCCCCATAAACACCAGCGGAACATTATGTCCGAGGGCTTCGGCCATGCGTGGCCTATAGATTGCGGAGCGCACCACAATTCCGACCCTGGTACGGCTCAATAAAAGGTAGACAAGCAAAAACATTCCCAGCGAAATTCCACCCATCAACAGTCTGTAGACCGGGTAATCGGTCCCGAAAATCTGGAAAGCAGAAAAATGCAATGATTCCGGAACACGGTAATTGGTCGGATAATTGCCATAAAACAGTTTGATCAATTCGGCAATGATGTACGAGAGACCGAAAGTCAGCAATAATTCGTGCGCATGTCCATAACGATGCACACGACGTAAAAAATATCGCTCAACAACGATCCCGCCCCCCCCAGCCAATACCGTTGCCAGGATAATGGACGGCCAGAAACTAATATATTTTTGGAGGGTATAGGCGAAATAAGCGCCAAGCATGTAAAAAGATGTGTGGGCGAAATTCAAAACCCCCATCATTCCAAAAATAAGTGTCAACCCTGCTGAAACCATAAACAGCAGCAAACCATAGACAGTTCCGTTCAACAGCGATATCGTGAAATATTCCATCAAAACCTCTCCGGACATCCCCCCTGTTCTGAATAACAAAATGCCGGCCCTGAAAGGCCGGCATTTTGTTGCAGCATTAATCTATACGCACAATCTTGGTTGCGGCCTGAACCGGTGCAGCAGCTTCTTCCGCTGTCATGATCTTGATAGGTTTGTATCCCAGATCAGTTCCATCCATCTTATATTTGACGTCTTTCGAGACTTCTGAAACAACCATCGGCAACAAGACCTGATGATCCTCGATACGAATACTGATTTCCCCCAAAGGAGTATGGTAGGTGGCTTTTTCCATCGCCAAAACAAGCTTGTTAATGTTCATCTTGCCATCTTCATCAGCGACGTTTTTAAGCGCCTCACCCAAGAGACCGATTCCCATAACGGTATGGGGCTCAACATAGGAAGGATAATGACCCATTTTTTTCTTGTAATCTTCGCCAAACGCTGCACCCTCATCCCCGGTGGACTCAAGGCTGAAATCATGGGCAATAAAATGACCAAGAGCCGTATCGCCGGCATTTGCTAGGTTTCCGGGCTGATCCAGAAATGCAGTGCCGAAGCGTACCTGGAGACCGGCATCGTTAGCGGCCTTCATCAACAGCAACAGATCGTTTGACCAGTTACCGGTAATCACGGTATTAGCATTCACTGCCTTGATCTTGGCAACATACGGCGAGAAATCCTGAATCTTGTTAACATCGTGCAACGTCTTTCCAACCACCTCGTATCCCAGAGATGCAGACTTATCCAGGATTGTTTTTTCCACGTCCATACCCCATGAGTAGTTCTGATTCATCGAGTATACGCGCTCCCCCAGGTTACCATTTTCTTTCATGGCCTCGATCACAGCACCGATACGAATTTCGGCGTTAGGGGAAATTCGAAACATGTGGAAATGAGCCTTTGAACCAGTCAACTCCATTGCTTCAGCGCCTACGTTCATATAGAGAACTTCTTTGCCCGGGTTCCGCAGGTTGTATTTTCGGATGTCTTCTGTCACCTGCCCACCGACTGCCGACGAAGCACCTTGGAAAATTATTTGTGCGCCATCCGCAATTGCAGCCTTGACTTTCTCAGAAGCACCAGCGACTCCGCCCTGATTATCGTACTCCAGCAGTTGGATGGAGCCACCATTCCAACCGCCCTGCGCATTGATCTTATCGATTCCGTAACGAACAGCCGACCGGTAGAGCAAACCGGTTGAGGCCTGAGAACCTGACAAAGTTTCAACCACGGCCACCCTAAGTGGTGCGGCAAAAACCGTAGCAGCCATTAGCAGGCAACTCAGCGACAAAACCAAAACGATAAAACTCCTTTTGAATACAGACATCTTTGTTAACATCATTTTCTCCTCACGTTAGATGATTTACATCAGATTCTAGCAATACCGCTGGTTACAGCGGCCAAAAGTATGTTGTTTGGTCATATGATGACTTGACAAATTAATAGTACGATGTTTTATTGATGTCAAGACTTTCTTGTTTTTTTTTTTGCAGGTGTTTTATAATTTTTGCAACATAGGGCAAATTCATTTGCTCCACCCCTAACAACCACTTTTTATTTGTTGATTTTATTGTCCTTGTGTAAAGTCCAATAAGCAGGCTTTGAAAAGTACCAACATAGTGAAAAAAAGGAAATAATGTGGCCATAGAATCAAAAAAATTACTCAAACGACATCCAACCCTTTCCGACGAAGTTGCTAAAAGCATCTCTGATGCAATCAGGAACAGAAAATACCAACCGGGAGAAAGGCTACCCAACGAAAATACATTATGTGAAATGTATGGTGTCAGCAGGCCGGTTCTTCGTGAAGCTATTTCCATGCTTAAGTATGAAGGGCTCCTTATCCCTCAGCAAGGCCGAGGAGTATTTGTTAGTGACAAAGGGCACATTCCCTCCCTTCGAATGGAAGCACCTGACTTCAGAAATAAACAACAAGTGCTGCAAATTCTCGAACTCCTCCTTGCTGTAGAGGTTTACTATACCGGTCTTGCGGCTAAGCACCGATCAGAAGAACAACTACAAGCAATAAAAAAGGCCCTTGATGAATTGACAGAAGCTATCTCAAAAGGTGAAGTCGGCAGTGAAGAAGACCTTGTTTTTCATAGGGAAATAGTTAATGCGACAAACAATCCTTACTTTGAAGCCATCGCTCACTTTTTTGAAGAAAATATGCGTCATGCCATAAGAACAGCACGAAAGCATTCGTCTCAGTTTAAAATATTCGATATGGATGTCATTAAGGAACATAAAGCTATTTTCAAAGCAATTGAAAAGCAGGATGCAGAAAAAGCACGCCAAGCCGCAGAGGATCACCTGAAAAATGCAGCAGCCCGTCTAACATCAACGGAAAATTTGGATCATTAACCAAGCTGGCCCCCTAGCATGGGCTTAGAGGTATTGAGCATGCTCAAGCCGGTGGACAACGCGCGCAGCTGGAACCAATTCGCCCCACCGTTTTAAAATCACTTTCAGAGAATTTTCAAACATAGAAGAGGGGTAGGCGACCGACTCAATTCCAACAAGTACCTACTTATTGAACAATGTTCGAGGGTAATCTCAGTTCGAAGCTATCTATCAACCAAGAGCATACCGAAAGTTGTTCTGCACTGTTTTACGGTTCAGAAAACCGGACAAATCGAGCGTCACTGTAAGTCACCACTTCCAGTAAAACCCTTATCAATGTCGTCGCGTATCCAATGGATGTCTGCGTAAGCTTCTATCAAATCACTAGTTTTCCATTAGAACGCTTTAGCGACCAAGGAGAAGAAAACCCTCCTTTAAAACGGTGAGAGGGGAAATCCCTTGGCCGGACTATGTTTCCACGGGGATAACATAGGGGTAACACAAAGACAACTGAGAGACAAAAAACTAAAAACGGGTTACAGCTAAGTAGCTGTAACCCGTTAATTTTTAATGGCGCGCCGCGGAAGATTCGAACTCCCGGCCTTCTGATCCGTAGTCACTAATTTGACTTTCCTAACATATCCCATAATGTCCTTTTTCTGTTGATATTCAGCATAGTTAGAGTTATCTTGTCTCCTAGACGTTCCCTTAAAAACCGGGAGCATCCTGTAAAATCTTGGCACCCATCTTGGCACCCAAAATTAAAGGGGTAAGGCATGGCATTACGAGACAAATTAAAGCCAACAGGTCGACGTGGTGTCTTTTTTAAAGAACACGAAAGCCGCCGTCACGGAGTCAAAAAGGACCGTTTACTGGTTCTGCGTTATACCATAACCGGTCAAACGCGAACAGAAGCTTTCGGTTGGTTGTCTGAAGGGGTTTCTGAGCTTGATGCCGAACGCAAGATTGCTGAACTTCGCGCCAATGCGAAAGCTGGTACCGGCTCGGTATCTTTAACTGAAGAGCGAGAGCAAAGAGAGTATATCCGGCGTGAAACCGAAGAAGCAACACGATTGGCTGAAGAGCGAGAGCGAACATTTTCCGACCTAATGGAAGAATATCTTTCCGGTTTGAAAGTCCGCCCGTCTACCGCCCACTATTACTTGGACAATCTCAAGCTGGCTGCTGCCTATAAACCAGCCAAGGGCAAGCCGCCCCTTGGTAAAACAATCATTTTTGAAATCCCTAAAAAATATCTGGCACAGTGTATTGAGTACATAGCCGCACAAAAAACACCTTCTAGAGCCGTTGCAGTTCGCTCTTCCCTGAGCGCCTTTTATACTTGGCTATCACAACCAAGTCGAGAGTATGTTGAGGTTAACCCAGTTCCATCTATTCCAAAACCAAAAGCTAACCAACCTCGTGAACGCACCTTAGTGGATGATGAAATTGTAACCGTTTGGAATAATATTGGAGATGAAAATCTACATCTCCTATTAAAGTTCCTGCTCCTGACTGGCGTTCGCTTGAGTGAGGCCCTGAACCTGGATCGCAAAGAGATTGACGCAACAAACCACTGGTGGACAATCCCCGGTAGCCGCACAAAATCGAAGCGTCCACACAGAGTCTACTTGACTGAAACAACCCGCAATCTACTGACAGAAAAACGCCATCCGTTTTTTAACGAGGTGCTTCGGGAAGGAAAGAAGAAACGGCAACCTCTAAGCACGCAAGCATTAAATCATAATCTCAAACGTAATAATTATTACGGTGTTGAGCGCTTCTGTGCCCACGATCTACGCCGGACTATTGGCAGTGGGCTCGCTCTTTTGGGTTCCACAACAGACCATATCGCCGCAGTTCTCTCCCATCGGCTCCACTCCGTAACCGCCGTTCACTATCTGCGCCACAACCAGGATGATGAAAAAAAACACGCCTGGTTAACCTGGGAACGACATATCCTCCAAATTACCGGCAAAGAGAAAACAGCAAAGGTTATTCCTCTGAATGGACGTCAATAACAAATTCTGGCAAACTAGCGACAATCATCAAACCACAAGGGGATTCAATGATCCACGACGACAAAATTGACCAAGTAAATCATCTGCAACAGCAAATCAATCAGCTACGTCCCCTGAATCGGGATGCCCTGCTGCAGTTGCGCGAATACTACCGTATTGGCCTGACCTACTCCAGTAATGCTTTAGAAGGCAACACCTTGACAGAAAGTGAAACCAAGGTGGTTATTGAAGATGGGCTTACGGTCAGCGGTAAGCCGTTGCGCGACCACTTGGAGGCCATAGGGCACAGCGAAGCTTTTGATACTCTGTATGAGCTATCCAAGTCGGAAAAAATTGACGGGGCAGCCATTCTTAACCTGCATCGCCTGTTTTATTATAGAATCGATGCTAGCAATGCCGGAAGTTACCGCACTAAACCAGTTATTATCACAGGAACAAGCTTCGTTCCTCCACCACCATCAAAGATTCTCTCTGCAATGAATGACTTTTACAGTCAAATTCCGAAACAAAGAGAGTCCTTACACCCGGTTCATTTCGCCGCCTGGCTGCATATCCAATTGGCAACGATTCACCCATTTATTGATGGTAACGGCAGAACTGCCAGACTGTTGATGAATCTGGCACTCATGCAATCAGGTCATCCTATAACAATTATCCCCCCCTTGCTCCGAGGTGATTATATTTCGGCTCTGCAAACCAGCAACAGTGGGGATAATATGCCGTTCAACAATTTACTCTCTAATATGGTTTGGGAAGCTCAGCGTGAATACCTTCGACTGATTAAAAGCTTGCAGGAAGAGTAACACCGAAAAACCCTCTTGCTTTTTCCAATCACGACTACTATTTTAGAATAATGCCGTAAAATAAAATAAAGAAATATTTTATTTTAGGTTTGAGGCAATAAAATGATCCGAAAACTTCAAGGACAGTACGTGGCCATATCAACAGCGGGAGAGAAAGCACAAGCCTTCATTCCTGCCCCTCTTCCACCGCGTCCCCCCATTGATTGGACACCTGAGTTACGTAGCAAGTTCGACCAAGCACTACTGGCACTGGGCCGACTTGACAGCGTTTCTTCTCTACTCCCTGACACCTCACTATTCCTCTATATGTACATCCGCAAAGAGGCTGTGCTTTCCTCGATGATTGAGGGGACACAATCGTCACTTTCGGATCTGCTGCTCTTTGAACTGGATCAGGAACCGGGCGCTCCACTAGATGATGTTCGTGAAGTCAGTAACTATGTTGCTGCTCTCAACCATGGATTGCGCTTACTGGAAGAGGGATTGCCGCTATCGTTACGGATGTTCCGGGAGATCCACAACGTACTTTTAAACAAAGGTCGTGGGAGCAATCAGACTCCGGGTGAATTTCGCCGTAGTCAGAATTGGATTGGCGGCACCAGACCGGGAAATGCTGCATTTGTTCCTCCTCCGGCAGAACAGGTATTGGATTGTATGGGAAAGCTTGAGCTTTTCCTCCATGATCAACCTGCTCCAACTCCGGTATTACTCAAAACAGCTCTGGCTCATGTACAGTTTGAGACGATCCATCCATTTCTTGATGGTAACGGTCGCCTGGGAAGGCTCCTAATTACTCTGCTTCTTTGTGATCAAAAAGTCCTGCAAAAGCCGATGCTCTACCTCAGCCTCTATTTTAAGCAACATCGCCAGTATTACTATGAGCTTCTCAATAATGTTCGCATGACAGGAGATTGGGAAGCTTGGCTCGATTTTTTTGCTGAAGCAGTCATCGTTACCGCAACTCAGGCAGTGGAAACAGCACAGCAGCTTTTCGAGCTTTCCAATCGAGATCAAGAAAAAATCACTACCCTTGGCCGAGCAGCAAAGTCCGCCTTACAGGTCCACCGGGCACTTATGGAGCGTCCTATCGCCACATCCAATTGGCTTGCTGAAAAAACCGGCATAACTCCAGCTACGGTCAATAAGACCCTAGGCCACCTTCAGCAGCTTGGCATCGTGCGAGAACTCACTGCACAGAAGCGTAACCGAGTGTTCAGCTATAACAGGTATGTTGAGATGATGAATATTGGAACAGAATTGCAGGAACACAACTCCGTAGAGCCTCACCCATTACGCCCCGTTATAAATTAGCCGAATGGGGTTACCAACAACTAATACCCATTGCCAGGCTAGGCGCAGCGACTCCCGCCCGCTCTTCCCGGCAGACCACAAATGAGGGATTCCCTTGAGGGGGTGCAAATTAGATGTTAACGCTTCAAATTGATGATGAAATCCTTCCGATACTCACTATTGCCGAGGAATGCTCAAGGGAATTTCCGAATACCAGCCGCTTTACTTGGCTGGTGCACATGGCCAGAGCTATATACAGTGAGCCACCGGAACTGCTTTTACGTCCCGATAACTCATGGAAGTTATTTCAGACTGCCACCCCTGCCAGATGGGTAACAGAGGAATCTGGTCAAGATGTATATGCACTTATTGAGGTCTTGGGGGTAACCGCCAAAAATGGAAAAATCCTTGGTCAAAAAACGATTTCTATCCCCTCTTCTCCTGCTAAATTCATTGATTATGACAAAAAGCTTTCACGCCTAAAACAACTTATTCAACCATTAGAATCAACAGTAGAACCAGCTTGGATCGAAGAGTACGCATTTACAGAAAGACTCAACCGTGATGATTTCCGTGTCTGGTGTGAGGCTCTCGAACACCCCTTGCCCAGATTTTGGTTTTCCGAAGAACAGCCCAAACAAGTCGTCCCTTCTTCAGACAACCAAGCCCAGGCTAAAAGGCCGCTTGAAGCAAAGCTAACAGACATTGTTTCCAAGCTATTCTGGGAGTCACCACCGCCGGTTGGACACAACCGCCCCACCAAAACTCAAATTACTGATTGGCTTATGGAGTACGCCGGAGCCGACGGGCTCACAGAAAAAGCTGCTGCCCGTGTTTACACCTCAAGCCGCCCCGGACATATCCCAAAACATGGGAATCTTCCTCACGACAAAAAACCATTTCCACTTCCGCCATACCCCACCAAATAAACTCACCTCAAAACTGGACTATATAGCCCCGTATCAGAAACAACTGAACGGGGCTATTTTTTCCTACGCATTGACAACCGCCGAGGGAAGCCCGGCACACCTCAACCATGTGTAGGAGTAAAAACATGAAACAACACGACGTATTCGATCTGATGGCTGAGCAGTGGTCATCCCCTTTAGTTGCCGCACCAGAAGTGAAACGCTTCTCTGGCGGTATCCTCTCCGGAAAAACCCTGCAAAACTTATCGAGCCTAGGTCAACCAGTCCCCGAATCGCTCAAGGTCGGTAACAAGCGCGCCTATGTCGCTGAAAGCTTGGCCGATTGGCTCCGTCAGCGCAGTAAAGGAGGTGCAGCATGAGAAAAAAACACTATACCTTCGAACAACATCAAGAATTGGGCGAAGAGCTTTATCATATGCGCAACAGGCTTATGCAGATCTATTGCGAACTTGGCCGTGCCTACAATCGCAAACTTGCCGGTTTAGCAGAAAAATCCTATTGCAACCTTGATCAACTTCGCTGTGATCTCGACAATTTGGTTTTTCGGGAATATCCTGAGCGCACAAGCGAAGAGCGGGGACGCACATATTATTGCGCTCATCGTATCAAATGTTCAGCAGACTAAAAGCTGCCATGATTGCCGCTGGGGTTGATCCAACCCAGGCGCCACTGATTGCAGACGGGAGACTCCGGCGGTTTCGGCTGCCGGAGGATCGCCCTCAGTCGAAGAACGGCTATATCACTTTATTCGACAATGGCGACGGCAGTCATGGTGCCAGCTTTGGAAGTTGGAAGCATGATATTCGTGAAACTTGGTTTTCGGGTAAGCCACACCGGGAATTAAGTTCGACAGAACGCCGCGAATATGTGCAACGCATGGCCGAGCAACGCCATAAACAGGTTGAAGAACAACACCAGCGCCATACCGCCGCCGCTGAAAAAGCCCGGCGGTTGTGGCAAGGGGCACAGCCTGCCTCCCCTGATCATCCCTATCTGATCAAGAAGCAGGTTCAACCCCATGGCATTAAGCAGATGAATAGTTCTCTAGTGGTGCCAATGTGTAGCAGTTCTGGAGAACTGACCGGTCTGCAATTTATCGATAAGGACGGTGGTAAAAAATTCTTAAGCGGTACTGCCGTTGCTGGAGCCTATTACGCTATAGGTCCACTCCCAAGTGACGTTCTGTTGCTGGCCGAAGGCTTTGCCACAGCAGCCACTCTGTTTGAGGCCACCGGTCACCCCTGCGCTGTCGCTTTTTTTGCTGGCAACCTAAAGCCTGTTGCTCTTGCGCTGCGGGGAAAATATCCGAAAGTTCACATCCTAATCTGTGCCGATGCGGATCCAGTTGGCCGCGCTGCTGCTATTGACGCTGCGACTGCTGTTGATGGGTCCTGGGTTGAGCCCGATTTTTCTGAAAGTGAGTAACTATCATGGCAAAAGATTCTGATTTTAATGACTTGGCTTCAAAAAAAGGGCTGAAGCTGGTCAAGGAAAAAATTAACGCCACAATGAATGCTGAGAAAGGTATTCCCTTCGGGCGCTTTATCGTTAAACTTGATGCCGTTTATCTGCAAGTTGAAGATAAAGAGGGACATGTCGAGGACGTTTATTTTTCAACCAGACTGGCTCCATTGGGGATCGCCCGCACCAGTGGTGGCGATAGATTCACACTGATTCTTGAACTGACTGATATGGACCGGAAAACCAAGATATGGACTTTGCCACAAGAGCTTATCTATCGTAGTGGCGGAGATGAGGCCCGTGTTCAGTTCGTCAGTTTAGGGGGAGCCTTTGGTCCTGGAACACGTGAACGCAGTCAGTTTACCGATCTACTGAAAAGCTTTGTCCGACATCCCCGTAACCTGGATCGTATCATCTTAGCCGACCGTACAGGTTGGCTGATCAAAGGAGAGCAACATGCCTTTGTCCTACCAGAGGAAACCATCGGCAGTATTGGCAAAGAGTCGGTCATTCTCCCCAATCCCGGTGAGGGGGCACCGGATTACAGTGTCAGTGGTACCGTTGAAAACTGGCAAGAGCAGATCGGTCGTTATTGCATCGGCAACAGTCGCCTTGTGTTCACAGCTTCCCTGCCCCTGGCTGCGGGACTTTTGCCTCTCTCTCAGGGGGAGGGAGGTGGCTTCAATATTGTGGGTCGTTCAGGAGACGGCAAGACAACGGCTCTGTATGTTGCTGCATCAATTGCAGGTTCTCCTGAAGGACAAGTTAAGACTTGTGACAGTACTGCCAATGCTTTTGAGTCGACAGCGGTACAGCATAACGATGCCTGTCTGTTTATGGACGAGCTTGGGCAAGCGCATCCAGAGCAGATCGGTCAGGTTGTCTATAAGCTCGCTGGGGGTGTCGGTCGAGGACGGGCTGATCAATACGGCAATGCCCGTGACCGGCGTCAATGGCGGATCCTGTTTTTAACCACCGGTGAAACAGACCTGTCCACAATGATGGCATCATCAGGAAAACGGAGCTTTGCCGGTCAGGAGTTGCGCCTGGCTGACATTGAAGCTGATGCCGGGAAGGAGATGGGGATTTTTGAGAATATCCATGGGATGGATAATCCCGCAGAGCTGGCCGATCACCTGAAAGCCGTTAGCGGTCATGTGCATGGTGCTGTCCTGCATGCCTATCTGAAGAAACTTACTGAAGAAATGAACCATCCAACTCAACGATCCAACCGCCTCCGCTGGATTACTAATATTCAGGCACAATTCTTGGCCTTTGCGGTCCCCCCTGCTGCATCAGGACAAGTGCACCGAGTCGCCAAGCGCTTTGCTCTGGTTGCTGCCGGGGGTGAATTGGCTACCCTTTACGGTCTAACGAGTTGGGCTAAAGGAGAAGCGATAGACTCTGTGCTGATATGTTTTAATTCCTGGTTGCAACGTCGCGGGACTGCCGGACAAGGAGAGGCTGAACAGCTTTTACAGCAGGTTGCGGAGTTCTTTGAGCGTCATGGAGAAAGTCGGTTTTCGTTGATTGGGAGTAAAACCAAACAGCCAACCTTGAACCGGGCGGGTTTTCGTCGTGCGGTGACCACTGGCATGGATACAGAGAACCATGTCTATGAGCATTTTGTATTTCCGGAAATATTCAAAAGAGAATTGTGTAACAGATTTGAGCCACGTTGGGCGGCAAAGGTTTTGATTGAAAAGGGATTACTGCGCCAAGGCAACGATGGCAAACCGCAAGTGGTGCAACGCTTACCTGGCAAAGGATCAACCCGTTGTTACCATTTCCCGGCACAGGATAACGGTGAAGAAGCGGAGGAACAAGCAGAGTCGCAAAGGGTAATATAGATGTTCCATTTTAAATGGGTAACACGGGTAACATGGGTTACACAGCTAAAATCATTAAGGAATTTCGTAACAGTTAGTGTTACCCAAATTCAAAAAAGGGTAACACCTGCGGTTACGAAAAAGTATAACAATATCAACAATGTAACCCGTGTTACCCATGTTACCCACAAAAAACAAGACATATATAAACCATACGAAATGAAGTATTGAACGATGAAAAAATACCACTGAAGCAGCCCTGAAACCAATCTCTGTTCAAGGGGCATATTTCAAAACTTACTACTTATGAAAATCGGCCTGTTTTCATCTGAATAGCACTGTCATAAGTGAAGTGCTGATTTTTGACAGGCTATCTGTTGACGTTAGTTCTCCTCATCTCCATCCAAAACCCGCCTTACGGTCTGAGATAATGTCGGAAGAGCCAGCGGTTTCATCAAAAAGGCGCTGATGCCTAATTCTGCTGCTTCGTATTCATCAATTTTGCTGCTGTAGCCAGTGCAGAGAATGGTGGGGATGTCAGGTCTGACTTTTTTCAGCTCTTCAATCAGTTCTTTGCCTGTCAGGTTCGGCATGGTTTGATCGGTAATCACAAGATCGAAACGATCGGAATTGGCAGTAAACATTTTCAGGGCTTCGGTACTCTCGTTCATGATACTGACCTGATAACCCATTTCGGTCAGTAGTTTTGCCCCCAAGCTGGCAAGCATCTCCTCGTCGTCGACAAAGAGAATGCGTTCAGTGCCTTTTGGCAAAGTCGCATCTTCTACTATTGGATCATCTATCTTGGTTTTCTCAATGATAGGAAAGTAGAGATCAAATACAGTTCCCTGACCTACGACACTGTTGATCTTAATGATGCCCCCATGCTGAGCAACAATTCCTTGAACCGTAGAAAGGCCCATGCCGGCGCCCTCATGCTCTTCTTTTGTGGAAAAGAAAGGATCAAAGATTTTATCTAGTATTTCAGCAGGCATTCCACAGCCGCTATCCTGAACACTGAGCTTGGCATAGAGGCCAGGGAGGCAATCGTATTGTACCGGAATATTATTCTGCTCAAGCTTAACTGGTTCCAGTGAAATCGTTAATTCTCCTTTTTCACCCATGGCATGAATAGCATTGTTACACAAGTTGATGATAACTTCCTGGATCTGTGATGCATCGGCGTTGATCAGCTTGGTATGGCAGTCAGGACCGAAGTCTTTCTGCAACGTAACAGTGGCCGGTAGGGTAGAATTAAGCAAATCAATGGTTTCATCAATGATAGTTGTCAACTGCATTGGGGCTTTATTCTGAATCCCCTTGCGGCTGTAGGTAATGATCTTTTGGACCAAGTCGCGTGAACGACGTACCGCTATCTTGGCATTTTCCAGCAGAGGGATCACTTCGCTGCCGGGAGCTTGTTTCATTTGGGATAACTCAACATTACCGAGGATGATGGAGAGGTTGTTATTGAAGTTATGCGCCATACCCCCAGCCATAAAACCAACTGCTTCCATTTTGTGTTTCTGGCGGAGTTGAACTTCGAGTTCCTGCCGTTTCTTTTCTGCCCACTTACGTTCTGTTATTTCTCTGGTGATCCCAAAGAACCCAATAATGTTACCGACCGAATCAAGTTCTGGGGAAGAGTTTATTTCCGCCCAGAGCCAACTTCCATCTTTGCAGCGGTGCTGAGCCTCAAACCTAATACTTTGGGCCTTCGATCCTTGTAGCTCGTCTTGTTGTCTCTGTTGAGCTATTTTATTAACTGAAGCTACGCCTTCATCATCAAAAATCTCAAAAAGATGGTGACCGAGAACTTCGTCAGCACGGAAACCACGGAGTTTTTCGTCAGAGGGACTTATATAGGTGAAGCGATAATCTCGATCCACCTTCCAGACCACATCAGAGACATTTTCAGCCAACAACCGAAAATGGGCTTCGCTTTCCTGAAGAGCATCCTTGACCGTCTGGTTTTCTTCAATCTTCTTTGTGAGCTGATCGTTAAGACGTTGAAGGTTTGCATTGCCTTCAAAAATCTGTTCTGTGCGAGTGGAAACCTGCTCTTCCAATGTGTTTTGAATGCGATTCCATGCTTGGAAGTGAATCGCCACGAGATTTCTAGACACTCCCCACGTTCATGGAATGCCGCCTTTCAAACTCAGCTGGTGACACGTCGCCACTATACCCATGACGGCGCACTGGGTTGTAAAACATTTCAATATAATTGAAAATATCCTGCCGTCCTTCTTCTCTGCTTTTATAGATTCTACGTTTGATTCGCTCGCGCTTTAGCAACTGAAAGAAGCTTTCAGCAACGGCATTGTCATGACAATTGCCGCGACGGCTCATACTGCAAACCAAATTGTGCGATTTTAGAAAATTTTGCCAATCCATGCTGGTGTACTGGCTACCCTGATCCGAGTGAACCAGCACTTCTGTCTTCGGTTTGCGGCGCCAGACCGCCATCACAAGAGCATCAAGAACAAGATCAACGTGCATTTTAGGCTGCATCGACCAACCTATGACCTGACGTGAAAACAGGTCGATCACGACAGCCAGAAACAACCAACCCTCGTAAGTCCGAATATATGTAATGTCTGTCACCCAGGCTTGATTGGGCTCTTGAACGTCAAAGTCCTGATTGAGATGGTTCTCTGCCAAAACTGCCGGTTTGCCACCGCTAAAACGGGGCTTCTTATACCCTACTTGCGCCTTGATTCCTGCATGCTTCATTAGTCGGGCAACACGATTTGGACCGCAAGTCTCGCCATGGTCTCGCAAATCTAGGTGAATCTTACGGTAACCATAGATACAACCGCTTTCAAGCCAGAATTGTTTGATGAGTCCCAGTAGCCGTTCGTCGTCTTTTTGTCGGGCTGACTTTGGCTGATTGATCCAGGCATAGTAACCGCTGCGATGAACATTCATCATGTTGCACAGGTTGCGCGTAGCAAATTCCTTCTGCTGCGCCCGGATAAAAGCATACCTCACTGGGACTCTTTGGCGAAGTATGCGGTGGCCTTTTTTAGAATATCTCGTTCTTCAGTGACACGCTTTAATTCGTTGCGTAGTCGCCTGATCTCAGCTTGATGATCATCCTGTTCGGCAGCCTTTTGCGGGCCGTGGCCATACTTTTTTCGCCACGCATAAAGGCTGTGAGTTGTTGTGCCCAGACGGTTAGCAACATCTTGGACGGAATAACCACGCTCGATGATTTGCTTGACCGCTTCAATCTTAAATTCTTCTGTGTAGCGTTTGCTGCTCATGTTGTCCTCCTGAAGTCATTTTTTATAACTCAGGAGTGTCCGAGATACTAGTGGCGATTCAAAGCTTGCCTCACGACTACATTCATACATGTAAGAAAAAAAAACAACCGTCAGGTAAGAAGGGATAAAGCGAAAGGCAAAATCAGGGTTATAAATATCAATGGTTGTTGATGTCAGATCAATTCCTAGAAAAAACATCGCTGGAATAAAAAGTAATATTGAAGCTCCTAACCCCTGTCGTGGCCCCAGAAGGAAATGAGCAAAAAGCGGGAAAGTGAAGTACCACATAAATGCAGTACCGTTTACCCCTCCAGTGATAAATATGAAGGCATAGAAAAAGGCCATGACAGCTATACCGAAATAGATATAGGAGGCATGAAAAGCTTTAAAACGGATTAACAGCACAAGAAACAGCAGAACTGCTGCAGCAGCAAAATCCAACGTACCTAAAAGTGCGGCTTTTTGAATGAAAGCAATACAACCAAGAAGGGTAAGAACGACAGTTCCAATGCCACAGATGCCGTACATTAACAAAACTTTTCTTGTTAACTCTGCGTTGGTCTTATCTGGAATATTGGTGAGAAGGGAGCCTCTCAGTTGCAGCCATACGCCATCAAGTTTTCTGGCATTTTGCATTAAATTGCCTTGTGTTTATAATCAACTTAACGACTATGACCCCGCCCTCCTTATGTGACTATACAGATAATTCTCATTATACAGAAGGATTAAAGTTATCATTAGTCTTTCTAATGGTGTGGCACTTTATTTGTTACACAATTGTTACACCATTAAACATAAAAAATTAAGATAGTACTTATTGTTTTAGTACCTTAAGAAAATTAGTGTTGACACATGTTAATTTTCTAAGTAAGATGCGCTTCCGCTGGAGGGGCGACTATAACTTATGGGAGAACATTCATGTTTGTAAGGAAATTTGTGCAGTCCTTTTGTGTGTTAGCGTTTGTTGCAACACTTTTTGTTACACCTTCAGCCTGGGCTCAGGAAACTCTATCGTTTGGTATCGTTCCTTTGGAAAGCCAAGACATCATGTTTCAAAAGTTCGTCCCTTTAGCTAAATACTTGGGGCAAGAATTAGGGATGGAAGTTGAATTGGTTATTGGCAAAGATTATCAAGACACAATGGATGCGATTGGCTCCAATAAGGTTCAGATTGCCTATCTAACACCAACGACTTATCCAAAAAGCAAAAGACAAAATCCGGATGAAAATATCCGTTCTCTGGTACGTTTCCAGTCAAAGGGACACGGAACATATCGTTCTTGTGTCATCGTTCCTATCGATAGCGATATCGAAAAGCTTGAGAGCTTAAAAGGCAAAAAGTTTGCTTTTGGCAGTAAAAATTCTACCTCGTCTCATCTGATGCCACGCTCTATTCTGGCAGGAGTGGGGATTAAATTTGATGATATGCAACCAGAGTATCTGGGTAGCCATAGTAATGTTGCCGCAGCGGTTAGCGCAGAACAATTTTCTGGTGGCGGCGTAAAGGAATCTGTAGCGAATAAGTTCTCAGAAAATGAAGAAGTTCGCATCATAGCAACCTCAGATCCAATCCCAGAGTTTCCCGTTTGTCTTAATAAACAGGTGAATAGTGATCTGGAAGCTAAAATTCTAGCTGCCTTTAAAAAGCTGAACGATGGCAGTGAGGCATCAAAAGCTGTCATGGCTGCTATTAACAAAAAATACAGTGGCGTCGAAGAAGCCAAAGATGCTGACTACGATGTTATCCGGAAAATGATTCAGAATCTCTATGGCGATGATTTTTACAAAAAATAAACCCAGATCATCAAGGTAGGTACTATGAACAAAGCATTTTTGAATTCCATTAAGTTTAAAATACTCCTTCCCGTTTTCATGCTGTGGATCATTGTCATTTTTGGGCTTTCAGTGACTATTATCTCTCTACAGAAAAGCAGTAGTGATGAGCTGAACAATGTAGTTGCCACAGCGATGAAGAGCAGTGGTGAAAAAAGCAATCAGGCTCTATTAGCGCTGAACGATAAGCTTAATCTTCAGATGGAAAACATGGCTGAAGCGACAGCACAGAGGGTGGGGGAACAAACGAAGACCGCTTTACAGGGTGAAACAGACGCTATCCGTAAAAATTGGGAAGAAAATATGATTAACCAGGGCAAGGGAACTGCACAGCTCCTTGCCTATATTGCACCGTCAGCGATTGTGACTCAGGATTACGCACAGTTACAAAAATATGCAAAGTCTGTAAACAGCCAACCAGGGACTTTGTTCGTGATGTTTGAAGATAAAAAGGGCAGTATCATTTCCCGCAGTTATGAGCGTAAAAATCCACGAATAAAGAATTATATCAAGAGCGGAACGGGTGAAAAAACAGCCAATAAGGTCTTGAATGCTGCAAAACAGGACCCGGATACCGTAATCATCGAAGAGAGCATGGCGCTCTCTGGGGAACCTATCGGTAAAATTATTCTTGGATTGGATCGGAAGCCTTTAAATGAAAAACTGGCGGTGATGTCCAGTAGCTTTACTGGAATGATTAAAGATAATCATAGTGAAATTCAGAAGGTTATTGGTCTTCAAGCTAATATTGTGCAAGCAGACTTGAAAACGGTTCTTGCCAATATTGGCAGCACCAACAACAAATCACAACAACTGGCAAACCTGAGTGTTACGGAAGCATCTCGTAAAATGGGATCAAAACTACGGAGTTCCATCTACCTGATTGGTGGCCTGTCAACAGTCCTGGCTTTATTGATTCTATATTTTTATGTTTCTAAGCGTATTGCCAAGCCTATCTCTGACGTTACCAAAGTTGTTGAAGCTGCCGCACGCGGTGAAATTGATCAACAAGCAGAGGTTATGTCAACAGATGAAATTGGTTTGTTGGCTGTAGCGATGAATAAGCTCAATCATGCTCTGCAGAGCCGTCAGGAAATTATCAAACAGATTGCTGAAGGCGAAGGGGATTTTAGAACTGAAGTGGAGCTGCTTTCTGACAAAGATACTTTCGGAAAATATCTAAATAGCATGATGGCATCGTTAAGTGACGTGATTGCCAACGTTAAACAGTCGGCACAAGAGATAACTGAACGGTCACAGCATATCAGTGGTGCTAGTAGTGCTTTGGCTCAGGGAGCGACAGAACAAGCTGCATCTCTTGAGGAAATAGCAAGTTCTGTCACCGAGGTGGCTTCGCAGTCAAAAGACAATTCTACCCATATTGCCGAAGTCAACCAGTTTACCTCGAAGACCGCTGAAGAGTCAGACCATGGGATCAAAAAGATTCGTAGCATGTCAGCAGCTATGGAAGCCATTCATCAATCCAGCCAGAAGATCGCAAAGATCATAAAAACGATCGATGAAATTGCTTTCCAGACAAACCTGCTGGCTCTCAACGCTGCCGTTGAAGCTGCTCGTGCTGGCACTCAGGGCAAAGGCTTTGCGGTTGTTGCTGAGGAGGTTCGCAATCTGGCGACCAGAAGTGCAGAAGCTGCGGCAGAGACGGGTCAATTGATTGAGAGTGCTATTGCAGAGATTGAAGACGGTCATCGTGCCGCAACCGATTCAGTAGAATCATTTGAGCGTATTGTTTCTAGTATCAGTGAGATTTCACAACTTACTGAACAGGTTGCGATGGCGTCCAATCAACAGACAGAAGGATTGGGTCAAGCAGAGATTGGACTGAATCAGATTGACCAGGTTACGCAGAGCACGGCAAGTAATGCAGAGAATGCAGCGGCTTCTAGTCAGGAACTTCTGATCAACTCAGATTCTCTGATGCAATTGTTATCACGCTATCAGCTCCGTGGAGAATCAACTCAAGCTGAATCACTCAGTTCTTTAAATGATCTTGCAGAAAAAAAAGCTCAAATAAGGTTACTGGCTTCTTGATGAGTTTCATTTACTGAAACTTAAAACAGTTAATAATCACACCACTAAGGCCCACGGTTCCAAATCGTGGGCCCTTTTACATGAAGATTTGATTTTTCTCCTATTGTTCCGGCGATGAGAATACAGATTTCAAGGGTCTTGAATTGGTTGGGAAAAGTAATTAGCGCTCTTCTCAGGAAAACTACAATTTGAAATAGTTCTATGTTCAAAAATCAGACCTTTTGGAACAGAAAAGCCGCCGGTATTGTTCCGACGACTTTTTTCACATGTAACCAGATATGAAAATGGAACTATTCTGACCTAAACGCAATTATCAAATGTGAAATCTTGATTTATGAAACAAAAAGCGGAGCCATTTCTGACCCCGCTTCGGATGCTATCTGTCCAAATACTTTACACTATGCTTTCTTACGCTTCCGTCCGTACCAAGGCCACTTCCAAGGAGGAGGATGGTTGAGAGACGGGAGCTGAACCTGTTTCAGCAATGGTGCCCAATGTAAATCTCTTCAATCTCTTTTACACCCTTATTGGTCACGGCTTTAGGCTTTACATTAATTCTATTTTTCTTCTTTAACACAACGTACATAACTTCCATTAGATCTATAGCTTTCAAACGACATCGCATTAATAAAGTTCATTGTTTTAGCGACTTCCATACCATTAAATGACGATACACCTATACTAGAAGACCAGTAATCGTTTGGATAATAATTTTCTTCTTTTGGGAAAAATCCTTTTTCTCTATAACATGTTTTATAATTTGGATTATTTATTCCACCACACTCGATCTTTGCTACATTTTGAAGTTCTTCGAAAGTTGGAAGTCGACCTCCACTAGCACTACAAATATTTTTAGCTCTTTCATAGTTTGAAACACAAGCTTTAGGTCCTATACTCATTGGCCATGGTCCAGCCCAAAGCTTACCTCTATATTTTTTACAAATGCTGTCTAAAGGAGTTATCCATATAACTGGTGAATTTTTCACTTCAGGGCTTTGTGTCTGTGTGGAAGTAATTGAACCACAAATTCCGTTAATTTCTATTTTACTAAAACCTTTATCCATAAGTTTCATAATTTCTGATTTACTACAATTTGAAGTTGACTGATTTGAGCTTGATGAAGTTTGTACTTGTGTTTCTGATGGTTGTTGTGTTCGATCTATATTCATAACGGTTGGAACTGGTTGAGGAATACATCCAACAAGTACAGCACTAATAACACCAAGAAATATTGCTTTTAATGAACCTAGCATTTGTAAATTTTTCATATTTATCCTTTTATTTTTGTTAGCACAGCTTAATTTCCCGATAGCTATATCATATCTGTACATATATAACAATCCATATTCATTTTTGAATTGAAGAATAATTGAATCGGCTAGAGAGAGGCGAGCAAGCTGTTTAACTGAATGGAATCATTAATTTTGTGTCAGTAAGTTTGCAAATGTCATGTCATAAAGGGTCTGACCTTGCCATCCTTCTAGTTCCAGCAACTTATCTGAGCGTATTTCCCAATCATAAGTCCGGCTTTTTGAAAGTTGCATAATTTCTAGTCTCCTTCAAAATTTACTTTTAGCAACCTAAAAAGAGGAAGGAGGTACATCATGGTTATTGGTCAAAGAGTTGGGTATGCCCGCGTCAGCACAACTGCTCAGGATTTGGGTCTGCAGAAAGAACGGCTTGTGGACTGTGACAGAATCTTCGAGGAAAAGGTCTCTGGTAAGAGAGGTACAACCAGACCAGCATTGAACGAAGCTCTCGCTTACGTGCGCAATGGTGATGTCTTTGTTGTTACCAAACTGGATCGTCTTGCACGTTCAGTTCATGATCTAATGCAGATCACCCAGATGCTTCAGGACAAAAACTGCGATCTAAAAGTTCTTGATCAAGAGTTAGACACCTCAACTCCGACAGGTCGGTTAATCTTCCATGTTCTTGCCGTTATTTGTGAATTTGAACGGGAGTTAATCACCGAAAGAGTCAATGAGGGACGGATGCGGGCCATGGCGGCTGGCGTAAAGTTTGGCCGTAAACCGAAGTTAACAAAGTTGGAAGAGGAGTCTTTATCCACATGGATCAGGGAAGAGGCTTTGAGCAAGGAAGATCTGGCTGAAAAATTCAGTGTGTCTGTATCGACAGTTTATCGACGAATGTCAGCAATAACAAAAGCTGCTGCGTGACATATTTAAGCCCCCTTTAGTTTCCAGCAGGCAAGAAACGAAGGGGGCTATCAGTTTTTCAAAATTCGGATCTTACTACTTCTGCAAATTTAGCTGATAGTATTCTCCCCAACCGGTATCTTCCAAGTGTTGTTTAATTTCAAATTGTAGGTGTGGCAAAGACCTCCAAGTAGAAAGATTCAAGTTCTGGTTGTTTATGAAAGAATCTATAAGAAAAAGTATAGCAACATATTGGCATTCTATTGAAATAGTACTAGATGTGAGAAAAAATGATTGACAAGTTGTTGATAATAGTAGATATTTGAAAATATTAATTATTGGCAGATAATTTTTCCACTGAGGGAGACGATGAATAAAAGTGCAGGGTTTACCTTGATTGAGTTGGTTGTCGTGATCGTAATTCTGGGAATCCTGGCCGCAGTCGCAGTGCCAAAATTTGTTGATATGCGTTCTGATGCAGAGAAATCGGTTGTTGAAAGTTTTGTCGGTGCCCTGCAAGAGGGGCAAACACTGGCGTTAGCTAAATTATTGGTCTGCGGTTCCGCGGGCTACAGTAGTACTGGGCGAGTTAAATACTGGAGCTATGTTCGTTTGGATAATCAAGAGGCGGTTCCTGGTACTTCTTGCGGTGCTTTCTATGGATCATCGAATGGCACAACAATTGGAATGAATGGAATTCGCAACCAAATTTTGTCAGATCCCGGTGAGGACGTTCTCGCTGGTAGTGACACTGGAACTCAAATTGTTTTCGGCACAAAAACAAGAAGAACCGTCACGATTACTCAAAGTAGTACCGGGGGGATAACCTGGTCTGCATCACCTGTCTATTAAAAGGAATGCTCGATGAAGAAGGAAGCAGGTTTTACTCTGATTGAATTAGTTGTTGTTATTGTTATCCTTGGAATTCTGGCCGCAGTGGCAGTCCCCAAATTTGTTGATATGCGCTCTGATGCAGAGAAGTCGGTTGTTGAAAGTTTTACCGGTGCCTTGAAATCAGCTCAAACTCTGGCGCTGTCTAAATTAATTATTTGTGGAGCTGCTGGTTACAGTGGTGGCAATACCCTTGGCTTCTGGAATTATGTCCAATTTGATAACACGGAGCCTTCCCCTGGGTCGACTTGTAGTACTTTTTACGGAACAAATACCGGTGGGGGGCAAACAATAGGCCTTAATGGGATAAGAAACAGTATTTTCCAAAATCCTGCTGCTGATGCTGAAGTTAGCGGGAATATCCAATTCACCTCAAAAACTGGACGTACAGTTACTATTTCACAAACTGCATCAGGCGGAATCGCTTGGGCAGCATCACCAGGATACTAAAGGATAAAAAGATGCGGAAAGAAGCAGGTTTTACTCTGATTGAACTAGTTGTTGTTATTGTTATCCTCGGGATTCTGGCTGCAGTGGCAATCCCCAAGTTTGTTGATATGCGTTCTGATGCTGAGAAATCGGTTGTTGAAAGTTTTGTTGGTGCTATGAAATCAGCACAGACTCTGGCGTTGTCCAAGTTGATTATTTGCGGCAGTGCTGATTATGGAAATGGTAGCCTTCCTAGCTTTTATGGCTTTGTTCAGTATGATAATTCTGAACCGTCCCCTGGGACAACTTGTAGCTCTTTTGTTGCCAATCTTGGAGCCCCTGGAGGTGGTGGGAATACCATTGGTTTTAATGGGATACGAAACAACATATTTCAAGATCCTGATGAAGAAGTTGATGCCGGTGGTTCCTTGCAATTCACCTCAAAAACTGGACGTACAATTACTATTTCACAAACTTCTTCAGGTGGAATCGCCTGGGCAGCATCGCCAGTATACTAAGGGATAAAACGATGAAAAATGAAGCAGGGTTTACCTTGATTGAGTTAGTTGTTGTTATAGTTATTCTTGGAATTCTGTCTGCAGTGGCTATCCCAAAATTTGTTGATATGCGTTCTGATGCAGAGAAGGCAGTTGTTGAAAGCTTTGTTGGTGCCCTGAAGGAAGCACAAACTCTGGCTCTTTCAAAATTAATTATTTGTGGAACTTATGCTGGCAGTAGGGGGCCTGATTTTTGGAACTATGTTCAACTCGACAATACCGATCCTTCTCCTGGTTCAACCTGCAGCACTTTTGTTGCCGCAGATAGCAGCGGCGGAAATACGATTGGTCTTAATGGAATAAGGAATAGTATTTTTCAAGATCCCAATGCAAACACTGACGTTGGAGGAAATATCCAGTTCACCTCAAAAACAGGGCGCACTATTATTTTCTCACAGACCTCCGGTGTAATTTCCTGGTCTGCATCGCCAACATACTAACCTGTAACAAAGAAGACTGATGTCGGAAATAAAAGTAGATAACCAATTACATTCTGAGGGGAAGACTTCTCCCCGGAAAATATTTTTTCTTTTTTCAGCTCTTGTAGCCGTGGTTTGTCTGTTATTGATAGCCAAAAGTCAGCCTGCTGCATTGGTTATTCATTTTTTATTGGGAAAATTTCTTTACAGTACTTCCAACGGTGCCATTCTCTTCTTCCTGATTCTATATATTGTTGCGGCACTAATCGCCATTTTCTCTACAGTGCGTAACAGAGCAACAAAGTATGGCCGACTGTGGTTTCTCCCCTTTGTTCTTGTTGCGGGAAACCTAGTCAATATCTGGAGCTTTCTTGTCTATCAAAAAAAACTTGAGTTACCAATAAAAACACACTTTTATCACTGGCTAGACAGTCAAAACTCATTCTGTTACCTGTTGCATAATCATACCGGAAAAACTGCTTTGGCGTTTCTTGCCCGGTCTTTGGGACTTGAGGATAAAATGACCGCCTTTGATACCGGCCAAGTTTTTTCTGCTCATGTAGCAAATTTTGTTCCTTGGTCGTTGGCCGTACTCCTATTGTTGGCTCTGGGGCTTTACCTTCTCTCTCTCCCACAAATTCTGAACCGCTATCAATATAATCTTCCCGTTTTCCTATTGTACTTTTTTTCATTTTCCAGTTGTTTAAAATCGATGGTTGACGGTGGCCCGTTGACATACCGGTTCTTCCCCTCCCTCATTGTTTTTATGAGTATCATTGCTGCCAAAAATACAGATAGCTTATCGAAACAATGGAAAGGGCTTTGGGGTGGGATATTTGTAATAACGATTCTACCGCTCATCATTCTATGGCAATACTTGTCACCGGAAGGTGGAACAACGGCTTTGGCACCCTTTCTTTTTCTGTGTGTTTCTTTTCTGTTATTGCTGCTCTTGGTAAAACCAAAGAAAAAGTGTTTAACGGGTTGGGCGGTTGCTCTGGCTGCGAGCTATCTGATGTTTTCAATTGGAGTTGAATATCTAATTTTTGATGCCACCTTTTTTCGAACAATTGATGAAAAGCATCAGGTGACCGAAGTTGATTTTTCTACCTTTACCGTTAGAGACGTTAGTGCCGATTGTCTGGGGATGAAGGTGTATGAAGCCTATCTCCAGTATGGGAACGACCCTCTAAAGCCTAGAAACCTGTTAATCTGGGATGATAGCGATCCTGGATTGCACTCAATGAGTTTAATAATTAAACCATTAGAGTATGCTGGTGACAGTGGAAGCCTTCCTCCACAAAACCTGATTTCCTTCCAACGAGCAGAAAAAGTAACTTCAATAGAGGGTGCACTCCATTTTACCGTGACTGCTCCTCCCACCATGCCTCCTATTTTTAGTCGCACACATGCAACATTATTTAGCCGAAATAATCATTATTGTTATTTGCATTTATTGGGCAACCTCTTTACGAACTCAGGCTTTAAAGAGTTTATTATGATCCCACTGGCAGGTGATTATGCAAACTAAATTGCAACAGGCAGTTGGACAGATTTCTTTTATAGAGAAGAATCGTTTTTTCTGGGTGTTACCATTTCTGATTCTAAGTGTGATTTTTCTATTGATACTTAGCGAATCTTACAATGTGTGGCAACAGGGTGAGATCATGCTTCAGGTTGAGCCATGGAATGTCATGGCAATATTTCTAGCTTCTGGGGGATTTATTCTTTGCAAAGCCGGTTCTTTATTTTTTTCGGCTCGGGCAGCAGGTGTGACCATTGGATTTAAAGATACAGCAAAACTTTTAACCCAATCTGTTCTGGTAGAAATCACAATGTTTCCGTCCAAGGTTGCGGGTGATACGTTTAAATATTTCCGGTTGCCAAGCTGCGCTCAAGCGCAAAAAGTGATGACCGTGCTGCTATTTCGCTGCACCTCATTTTCCCCTTTTTTACTCTTTCTTTTTATTTACCCCGACTCCGCTTATAGCTGGTTATTTTGTGGAATTTTACTGATTATTTCTACTTGGATGATTATAAAAAAAACGAAGGGACATATTTTGTGGGCAGCAGTATTTTTCTCTGTTTGTGGACATTTTGTGGCTCTTTTGCTCTGGGCTTTTCAGGGTTACCTTCTGCTTCAATTGCTGAGTCCCTCTGCTCCTCCATTTTTGTATTTCATCGGAATTTTTCTGATGGTTCAAATTGCTGCAGCCGCCAGTAACTTGCCTTTTGGAATTGGAGTTAAAGAGGTACTGTTTAGTTTCACTCTCAGTAGTTTTCTTGGGGCAGATCAACTTATCATGTTTCTTATTTTACAACGCCTTTCGGGTGAACTGCTGACCGCTTTTATAGGTTGGTTGACATTGTTGCCTGAAATCTTTCATCGTAGACTGAACCTCAAAGATGAAACTCAAGTCCTGGTCTGATCACCCGTGCCGTTTTAGCCTGCAAGCCGATCAGCTCCTGGATCGCTTCAGAGGTTTGACCCTTGGCTGAGCTGCCCGTAAACGACCCAGCAGAATCAAAACAATAATCACTCCGAAGGCATCAAAATAGACCTCTGACACTGCCTCTTCTGGAGTAAAGCGAGATGGGACCAGTTGAACACCAGCATGATGTTTTTCAAAACTTAGGAGATATGACAGGTCGTCGCCCCCCCCCCCCCCCCCCTGTCGGCTTCCTAGTTCAAGCAATTTACTTCTCAGCAGTCCTGTCAAAAGTCATTTGCATATATCCAAGGAGTTATGCAACTCAATTGTGGTAGGTTGCGAACGAGAGATCTAGGTGCTTCTACTCAAGAAAAGGCGGCTGATCTGAACAGCAATGACAATAGCGGCAACTGTATTCTCCTAATAAACTCAAGCACCCAGCCTTCAGTATATGTGTTACTAGTCAACTGCTTAAAAAAAACGCGGAGCAACGATACAGCTCACCCCAAGCCCCAAAAAAAGGTGCATGTATCCGCAAAAAACTCACAGAAGCAACTACCCGCTACCTGCCTTGATTTACTGAAATGGATCTTCTCAATGTTCACGGGTCCTTCCTAGTGTTCCTCTCTATGCGGGGCGGGTAAGCCTCAGGAACTCAGCGATCACATATCAAAACCCATCTTCACATTTTCACTTTGTTAAATAGAAGGGGCAAGTTGCAATCGTTTCAGCTAGGAGATGGAAATCATTAAAAATTCGTGATAGTTAGTGTAACCCACGAAATGTAAGGCCCTATAAAACAGAGTAGGTCTGCTAAAAAAATCGCATATCAAAATAGTCCCCTAAAACTGGACTACGTTACACTTATAAATTGTAGTACTTTTACTTTACGGGTCCTTCCTGGCGATCCTCATCATGCGGGCTGAGTAAGCCCCAATCTGTGAATCCATTCGTATTTTGAATATAAAATGAATTTATGAATATTGTCAGCAGGTTGTCACCACTTAAACCAAATAGGGTATGATGTTGAGAGGGGAGGTCCTTCATGATACCTTTTGAACCTGACCACCTCCAACGGTCGGCAGCCAAAAACGAACGGGCAAGAAGAGAAAAGCAATGGACAGAAATTTCTCGTCAAGATTATAAAAATTAGCTATTTGGGTTACAGTAAACAGAGCAGAAATATAAATCTTGGCACCCATCTTGGTACCCCAAGAGGGAAAATCAAAAAGGGTTACAGACCTAAGTCCATAACCCTTTGATTTTATTGGCGCGCCGCGGAAGATTCGAACTCCCGGCCTTCTGATCCGTAGTCAGACGCTCTATCCAGCTGAGCTAGCGGCGCATAAAGATGGGCTTTATCGCTTAATTTTGAAGATTTGTCAATCTCTTTTGAATACTATCACAAGTAACTGGCGGAGAGGGAGGGATTCGAACCCTCGGTAGCGTTACACTACACTCGCTTAGCAGGCG
>JADGEB010000026.1 GCA_016744595.1 Desulfuromusa sp. | reverse complement strand
GTTGATGGCCAACTCCAGCAGGTCACGCACCATACTTTCAACGTCTCGTCCGACATAGCCGACTTCAGTAAACTTGCTCGCCTCAACTTTGATAAATGGAGCTTGGGCAAGTTTTGCCAGTCTCCGGGCAATTTCGGTTTTTCCCACACCAGTAGGACCGATCATGATGATATTTTTTGGCGCAATCTCGTCTCGTAACTCGGCAGGAACCTGCTGCCGGCGCCAGCGGTTTCTTAAGGCAACAGCAACGGCACGTTTGGCATCATTTTGGCCAATGATATAGCGATCAAGTTCGGAGACGATCTCTCTGGGGGTGAAATTATTCACTTAAGAACCTCGATAGAAATTTTGTCATTGGTGTAAATACAGATATCGGAAGCAATTCGCAGTGCTTGATCGACAATGTTTTCGGCGTCAAGATCAGAGTGAGTGACCAGTGCACGAGCTGCAGCCAGTGCGAAGCTGCCACCAGAACCAATGGCGGCAACACTATCATCGGGCTCAATGACATCGCCTGCTCCAGAAATAACCAGACTGACATCTTTGTTGGCGACGATCAACAATGCCTCCAGACGACGCAGAACCTTGTCGGTACGCCAGTCTTTGGCGAGTGCTACGGCGGCGCGAGAAAGATTGCCATTAAACTCTTGCAGCTTGGCCTCAAACTTTTCAAACAAAGTAAAGGCATCAGCTGTACTTCCAGCAAATCCAGCCAGAATTTGATCCTGATAAAGTCGACGAATTTTTCTGGCACTATGCTTCATCACCGTGTTGCCCAGACTGACTTGTCCGTCACCTGCCAGTGCTACCTGCGAACCATGACGTACGCAACAGATTGTTGTCCCTTTGAACATTTATAACTCCACTGACTAAAAGACTGTCGACTCTGACAGATTTCAGAAAATAATAAATGATGATAAATAACATAAAGAGGGACTGATAATAAAGGTCTAAAGCGACCATATCAGACGGAGTGCTCAGGAATTCAGGGGTTTTTAGTTTGGAAAAGGAAATTCGATTGTTGCAACAGTTCCTTGCTCCGGCTGGCTTTCAATATACAGTTGACCACCCATGCTACGAATAAAATCACGGGCATAGTAAAGGCCGAGGCCGAACCCGCGGATCTGACCAGTATTTTCAGGATCAACTTGGTAAAATTTGTTGAATATTTTAGGAAGTTCCTGCTGTGGTATGCCAATCCCGGTGTCTTTGATCAATAATTTAATTTGCTCTGAGGTGATCTCTCCATTCATGCTGATTGAACCCCCTTGTGGGGTGAATTTGATGGCATTGTCAAGCAAGGCACGAATAGCAAAACTGATTCTTTGAGAATTTAGCATCAGAGGGTTCGGAGACAACGGGATTTTAACTGAACTATCTAGGTTGATTTGTCGGTGCAATGCTGCTGGTTGCAAGGCAAAAGCAACCCGGTCTGCAATCAGCCCTAGATCAATTGGTTCCAGTGCTAAAGCATCTTTCTGCAGGGTTGCATCTCCAAAATAGAGTAGATCTTGAATCAGTTGTTCTAGGTGGACTGTTTCGGCCTGAACCATGGCTACCATCTGTTTGAAGTTGGTGTCATTCGGACTTTCAACTCCCTCCGCAATATTTTGAATAAACAGTGAAATAGCTGTCGCCGGAGTTTTTAGCTTGTGGGAAATTAAACCGAGAAAATCGTTTTTCAGTTGGTCGGTTTGTTTCAGGTCGGCTAGTTCTTTACGAATCTTCTGTTTTTCAACAGCCTTTGCAACCGTTGTTGTGAGTTGCAGGATATTGATTGGCTTGTTGATGAAATCATCTGCTCCTGTTTGGAGAGCTTTCAGAATTAAATCTTTATCTGAATAGCCGGTCATTAAAATCACCGCCTGGTCAGTATGTTGTTCCTTTATTCTCTGTAATAACTCCAATCCGTCCAGCCGGGGCATCATAACGTCACTGAGAACAATATCAACATCTTCTGATTCAAGAATTTTGACTGCTTCAAGACCATCTTTAGCTAGCAGGACATGGTACTCATCAAGAGCATTTATACAGAGTTCACGGATGATTGGTTCATCGTCGACACAAAGGATTGTGTGGTTCTTTTGTTTATTATTTGACTCAAAAAAGGTCATAGATTCAGTTCTCTTAATGCCTCGAGGCGCGACAATGCTGCATGTCTCATCTGATAAATATAGCGAAGCCCTCAGAGATGTCCAGTTTCTGCCTGTCTGGTTGTGAAAAAAACTATCCGATGTAAATTTAGCTCAGAATTCTCTTCAGCTGTTCTGGTGCTGCCTGTAGCAGTGATTCGATTTTATCGGTTGCTGAACCACCAGCCTGAGCTAGTTCTGGGCGACCACCGCCTCGACCACCGACAATTTCGGCCAGAGGTTTAATTAAGTTGCCCGCTTTGACTCGATCGGTGAGATCTTTGGTGACAGCGACTAGCAGAGCTACTTTATCGTCCGCATCGGAGACCAGAACCAGTACACCGGAACCGAGTTTGTCACGGAGTTGATCTGAGAATTCGCGCAAATCTTTCCCGCCGATCCCGGGAATTTTTACGGCAAGCAGTTTGATATTTTCAACTAACTGTACTTGATCGATCAGCTCACCACTACGGTCAGCGTTGGCTTTTGCCTGTAGTTGTTCCAGTTCTTTTTCGAGTTCTTTTTGTTGTTCCAGTATTTTTTGTAGACGCAGTTCGAGTTTTTGAGGGTCACTTTTGACCAGATCGGCCAGACGCTGTAGAGACTGTTGTTGTTGCTGAACTTGAGATAAGGCCGTAGCTCCAGTGACAGCTTCAATCCGACGTACCCCCGCTGCAATGCCCCCCTCGCTCAAAATTCGGAACAGACCAATATCACCAGCGGCATTAGCATGAGTTCCACCACAAAGCTCCATGCTGTAGTCGCCAATGTTAACGACCCGGACTACATCCCCATATTTTTCTCCGAACAACGCCATTGCACCAGCTTTCTGTGCATCCTCAGCACTCATTTCACAGTTTTCCACCTGGGCATTGACGCGAATCTGCTGATTGACTTCTTCTTCAATCTTACTCAATTCTTCTGTTGAAACCGGAGAGAAATGGGTGAAGTCGAAACGGAGCCGTTCCGAGGTCACCAGAGAACCTGCCTGCTTGACATGTTCTCCGAGTAACTTCTGCAAGGAAGCTTGTAACAGATGTGTTGCCGTATGATTGAGAATAATTTTTTGGCGTCGCTCTGTATTGATCTTTATAGTTGCCTGATCCCCTTTTTTAAGCGCCCCGGTGACAACCTCACAAACATGGACATAGATTTCAGGGAGTGGCTTTTTGGTTTCGATAATTCGCAGGGTCGCCTCGGGCGTCACTATTTCGCCAGTATCACCAACCTGTCCTCCAGACTCTCCATAGCAAGGGGTTGCTGCGGTAATGATTTCAACGTTTTCACCGCAGATCGCTTCATCAACCAACTTTCCCTGATGGATTAAGGCGAGAACTTCACTTTGGTCTTCCAGTTTTGCATAGCCTGTGAAGTTGGTTCGAATCCCTTGCTCACTTAGTTGTTTATATATTGCCGAAACCGCTTCTTCCCCCGATCCTTTCCAATGTTTCCTGGCTTTAGCTCGTTGTGCTTCCATGCAGGTTTCAAACCCTGCTTCGTCGAGGGTGTAGCCATCTTTTTCAACAATATCAGCCGTTAAATCAACAGGAAAACCATAGGTGTCATAGAGTTTAAAAACGGTTTCACCCGGGATAGTTGCCTGTTTGGCTGCAGATAGTCGGGCAATTTCTTCCTGTAAAATTCGCAGACCGTTCCCCAGAGTCTGGATAAAACGTTCTTCTTCATTGAAGACAACTTTGGCGATAAAGTCTTTCCGTTGTGCTTCTTCGGGATAGGCATCGGCCATCGATTCCAGAACAAAAACAGCTGTTTTGAAAAGGATCGGATTTTCAAGACCGAGCATTTTTGCATGTCGCATAGCACGGCGCATAATCCGGCGTAAAACATAGCCACGCCCCTCGTTGGAGGGTAGAACTCCATCGGCAATCAAGTAGGCTGTAGCTCGACTGTGATCAGTCATAACGCGCATGGAAACGTCATCTTCTTCACTGTTGCCATACACTTTCCCCGAAAGTTCTTCGATATGAGCGATAACCTTGCGAATCAGGTCGGTGTCGTAGTTGGATTGTACCCCTTGCATGACCGTGGTGAGTCGTTCCAATCCCATCCCGGTGTCAACCGCCGGTTTTGGTAATGGGACGAGAGTGCCATCTGGTTGGCGGTCAAACTGCATAAAGACGTTATTCCAGATTTCCATGTAACGGTCGCAGTCGCAGCCAACGGTACAGGTTGGTGAATCACAACCGATTTCCGGGCCGTTATCGTAAAATATTTCTGAGCAGGGACCACAAGGGCCGGTATCTCCCATCGACCAGAAGTTGTCTTCTTCAAAGCGGAAAATCCGCTCACGGTCAATCCCTTCCTGGTGGTGCCAGATGTTGGCTGCTTCATCGTCATCGGTATAGACTGATACATAAAGACGGTCTTTATCCAGACCCATTTCTACGGTCAAGAATTCCCAGGCATAAGCGATAGCTTCTTTCTTAAAATAATCACCGAAGGAAAAGTTACCGAGCATCTCAAAAAAAGTATGATGCCGAGCCGTGCGCCCGACATTTTCCAGATCATTGTGCTTACCGCCTGCCCGGACACATTTCTGTGAGGTTACGGCACGAGCATAGGCACGTTTCTCATCTCCCAGAAAGCAGTCTTTAAATTGATTCATCCCGGCATTGGTGAACAGCAGGGTGGGATCATTGTGCGGAACCAGGGAAGATGAAGAGACAATCGTGTGATCACGATCTTCAAAGTATTTCAGAAAGCGGGCACGAATTTCATTTCCAGAAATCATTTGTATCGACCTTTCAGGTTATATTGCACGTGCGGTAGAAGCACGAATTCTTGTTAAATATATGATGCATTCGCAAAAAAGCCTCCGAAGGCTAAGCAAAAATTTTGTTCCACAAGGTGGAGTGGGTTTTCGAGGGTGAAGACATACATGTTGTACGTCGAGATCTCGAAAAATCGCGACAACACCGTAGGGTGGACTTTTTTGCGACGCCATCAAAAATATGAAGTTGGGATATTAGTCGAAGACGCCGGATTTGAAAAGGATTTTAAGCTTAATCTGTGGGGAAAATTATTTTTCATCTTCTTTGAGTATTGTGAATATCTGCTCTAGAGGGAATCCGCGGCGCTGGAAAAAACCAATAACACGGCGACGCTCGCGATTATCTGCCGTTGTATAGTTAAAGGTGGAAAAGCGACGATTGAGTTGATCGCGCAGTAATTCGGCAGAAGAAAACTCACTCTCTGCGGTTTGTAGTGCATTGTGGGCAATCGTTTCATCAATGCCGCGTCGCCGCAGGTCAAGAAGTATTTTTCTGCCAACCCCCCGACCAGTGCGCATCAGAATACGAGCCCGTTCTGCGGCATAGCGGCCATCATTCAGATAATTATATTCTCGACATTTATCTACAGCGGCTTCTATGGCAGATAGAGAAAAACCGAGCTGCTTCAATTTTTGTCGCAGTTCGGTTTCGCTCCGATCACGTCGGGTGAGTAGTCGCAAGGCAGCAGCAAAGGATCTGGCGGCTGCTTTTTCGTTGTGATTTGTAATGTCAGGCTGGTTTCTAGAATCGTTCGATTTCGACCTGTCCATCGGAATCCAGCCCCTCATTCTCATCTGCCTGGGAATCTTTTTCTTCCTGTTCCTTGCCACGTTCAAAGTCACCCCAGGAACCGTCAGAGGTAGAATCAATTCCTGAGAATTTAAGTTTAAAGTCATCGGGGTTGGAACTTTGACGAAGCGCTTCGTCGTAGCTGATAACTTTTCTTTTCACCAGATCCATCAGCGCCTGATCAAAAGTTTGCATGCCGTAGGTGGTATATCCTTTGGCAATGGTATCCCTGAGCTGGACTGTTTTCTCCTGATCATCAATTAATTCACGAACCCGGCCTGTGGAGGTCATCACCTCAACAGCGGCAACCCTACCGGTTCCTTCAATCCGTGGAATCAAGCGTTGTGATATAACCCCTCTCAAAACATTGGAGAGCTGTAAGCGAACATGACGTTGTAGATGTGGCGGGAACATAGAGATAATCCGCGAGATTGTTTCTGGAGCATCAATTGTATGTAGGGTTGAAAGAACCAAATGACCAGTCTCAGCTGCAGCAAGGGCGGTTTCTGCCGTTTCCAGATCACGCATTTCTCCGACCAGAATGACATCAGGATCCTGGCGTAAGGCACTTTTTAATGCTGGTGCAAAGCCGGTGGTGTCGAAGCCGACTTCGCGCTGATTGATAATACATTTGCGATCTCGGTGCAGATATTCAATAGGATCTTCAACGGTCACAACATGGGCAGTGCGGTTACTGTTGATGTAGTCAATCATTGCCGCCAGTGTGGTTGATTTTCCCGATCCAGTTGCTCCAGTTACCAGAACCAACCCACGAGGTTCTTCGGCAATTTTTTTTAGAATCTGTGGCATCAACAGATCATCCAAGGTTGCTATTTTGAAAGGGATGGCACGGAAAACGGCGGAGACTGAATTGCGTTGCATAAAGACATTGGCTCTGAATCGTCCTAGCCCTGGAACTCCGTAGGCAAGGTCAATTTCATTCATTTCTTCAAATTTGACCCGCTGCCGATCATTCATGATTGCTTCGCACATGCTGCGTACCGATTCAGCAGTCATTCTTGGTGCTTTCGGTAGTGGTCGAAGGTTGCCATCAATACGAAAGACCGGTGGCAGCCCAGCCTTGAGATGGATGTCCGAGGTATTGGATTTAAGTGCCATGCTGAGAATGTCATTTAAATTCATGGTTGTATCCTATCCGACTTTTCAATTTAGTTTCTGTTTGCAGAAGTCTGAAAGTTATCCCTCATCGGCACTGCTAGCTGATTTTTCTGTGCCGATGCCGTAAAGTTCGCGCAGGGTTGCTTCTATTTCATTGGTCATTTCAGGGTGTTCCTTCAGGTATTGTTTTGCATTCTCTCTCCCTTGACCAACCCGTTCTCCCTTATATGAGAACCAAGAGCCACTTTTTTCGACGATATCATTATCAACCCCTAGGTCAAGGAGATCCCCTTCGCGAGAAATTCCGTTGCCATACATGATATCAAATTCTGCTTGTTTAAACGGAGGAGCAACCTTGTTCTTTACGACTTTAACCCGGGTTCTACCACCGATAACATCTTGTCCTTGTTTCAGGGAAGCAATCCGGCGAATATCAAGACGAACAGAGGAATAGAATTTCAGGGCATTACCGCCAGTTGTTGTTTCAGGATTACCAAACATGACTCCGATTTTCATCCGAATCTGATTGATGAAAATAATACTACAATTTGATTTGCTGACAATACCGGTCAATTTACGTAGCGCCTGGGACATTAAACGCGCTTGTAAGCCCATGTGGGAATCGCCCATTTCTCCTTCAATCTCGGCTCGTGGAGTTAACGCCGCCACCGAATCAACCACCAGCAGGTCAATGGCGCCGCTACGAACCAACATCTCGGTGATTTCCAGTGCCTGTTCACCAGTATCAGGTTGACTAACCAATAAATCATCTGGTTTTACCCCAAGGTGTTGGGCGTATTGAATATCGAGAGCATGCTCGGCATCGATAAATGCGGCAACTCCCCCCTGTTTTTGTACTTCAGCCAGAATATGCAAGGCAAGGGTGGTTTTACCTGAAGACTCCGGACCAAAAACCTCAATGATACGACCCTTGGGGATTCCACCCACCCCAAGAGCAAGATCCAGGCTGAGAGCTCCCGTTGGGATTGTATCGATGGCTGGGATCTCAAAATCTGAGCCAAGACGCATGATGCTCCCTTTGCCAAATTGTTTTTCAATTTGACCCATCGCTAGGTCAAGAGCACGGTTACGGTTGTCGTCGGACATGTTTTCCTCCAGTGGATTGCTTATATATGATGATTACTTAGTAATTTAAAATATCTCACAGTTGTGTGACAGAAAAAGTCATATGGTATGTAACTGAGCCCTGTCATTGGTGGGAAGGTGTGTTGTATTCGTGTTGTCACTTTCCCCTCGTTGCAGCACAACATTAAAACTTTTTTTTGCTGCTGTCGAGCCAATATTATTTTTCTATTTGCTGCAGGGCAAAACGGCGCAACCATTCCAACGCCATGGTTGCACTCATGCGCTGGATTCTACTTCGATCTCCAGTAAAAGAGTACTTTTTGACATGAACCCCGGTGGTACTTGCTAGAGAGAGAAACACGGTACCTACCGGTTTTTCTTTCGTGCCTCCATCGGGACCGGCTATTCCGGTTATCGCTAGGGACAAGTCAGTTCCAGTGGTATGCCGTAGGCCACTTGCCATAGCACGAGCGCAGTTTTCACTGACGGCTCCATGTTGCTGTAATAAGAGAGTTGGAACTTTCAACCAGCTCGCTTTAGCAGAATCGGCATAGGTCACTGCGGCACGTTCCAGAAATGCCGATGCTCCGGGCTGACTGGTGAGCAGCGTGGTTAATAGGCCACCGGTGCATGATTCTGCTAGAGAGAGGGTTAGTCCAGCGCCGGTCAGCAATTTGCCAACATTCCCTTCAGGAGTTTCACCATCACGAGCCATCAGGTGATCCCCCAGCTCTTTAAGCAGAAGGGCTTCGGCCTGATCAAGCCGAAGCTCAGCATCGTTTCCCCTTGCTTTCAATTTGACCAGAACCAGTGGATAATCGAGGGCGAAGGCGACTTCAATTCCTTCAGGTAGTTGTCGATAAGGAATCATTCGATCAACTTTTGGTTCCGAAAGGCCAAATAACTTGAAAGTACGTTGCTGCAGTGGATTCGCTCCCGGGATTTTTTGCTGTAACACCGGTAGAACCGATTGTTTAAACATCACTTCCATTTCTGTCGGAACTCCAGGCAGAAAGAATAACTCGCAACCTGCATGTTGTAAGCGAAATCCTGGGGCTGTGCCACGTTGATTTTGTAATGGCTGTGCCCATTGTGGTAGAAGGGCTTGCTTTTCGTTACTTGGTTCCATTCGGCGATTATTACGGGAAAACCACTGATGTACCATGTCCAAAGCCTCTTCATTGACAACCAACGGCTGTCTGAGAGCTCTTGCTGCTGCTCGTGCAGTTCGGTCATCACCAGTTGGCCCCAACCCACCGGTGATAATGATAAATTGGACGTGACCAAGTAAATATTGAAGTGCGGCAACAATCTCTTTTTCCTGGTCGGGAACCGACAGGGAGCAGCGTAGCCGATAACCATGTGCAGAGAGAATAGCGGCGATAGTCGTTGTGTTGCTGTCGCTGATTTCTCCACTGAGGAGTTCATCTCCGGTTGTTAGTATGGCAATATCGTAGGGGGGCATATGAAACTCCAGATTTAGCTGAATAGCGCCAAACAAATCCGCAAAGCAATGGCAGCATAAATACCGGCCATGACATCATCTAGTGTGACTCCGAGACCGTTTTTCATCTCTCGGTCGAACCAACTGGCTGGTGGTGGTTTAATGATGTCAAAAATACGGAACCAGATAAATCCGAGGATTGCTACCGGCCAGGAAAAAGGGAGAAAGGCGGTGGTGATCAGATAACCGATCAGTTCATCAATGACGATCCGTCCATCATCGGCTTCGTCATAAAATTTTCCGGCAACATCACAAGCCCAGAAACTTAAAAATAGAATGGCGGTCAGAGTGAGAAGTTGTAATGGCCAGGAAAAACAGGACAGATAGTAAAAAACTGGAATTCCCGCCAATGTTCCGAAAGTTCCTGGTGCGATGGGAGCATAGCCGAGCCCGGCATTGCTGGATAGAAATAGAACCAGCTTGCGATAGCCACATTGTCCTGGCAGATTATTCTCAGTCATCAAAACTCTCCTTGATACTGGAATCGGTAATGGTTAAGTCAAGCTGTTCATAGGCAGCTGTTTCCACTTGACGATAAACCTGTTGCAGTGGTTGTCCACTTTTACGAGCTAGTTCGCGGCAGTCATCATACTCAGGGGTCAAACGTAAAAACTGTTGCTCGTCAAAGATCAACTTAACTCTGGCTGATCCCATAGCTGTTTTTACATTGGCACTGCGGCGATTGAGCCGATAACGGTCACAAAGGTTGCTGCGCACGCCGATTGCGCTGCTTTCACGCATAATCAATGTCGCCAGTTCTGCTGCTTGCTCAGGTCGACTGACCACCGTCAAAAGGTTTCCTGGACGGTTTTTTTTCATCTGCAATGGGCTGTAGCCAGCATCCAATGCTCCGGCTGATAACAACATTTCCAGCAGGTTTCCCAGTTGCTCCGGGGTACTGTCATCAATGTGGGTTTCCAGTAACTGGACTTGATTATCGCAACAGGTTGAGATGGCTTCTTCATAAAGGATACCACGGAGGAGGTTGGGACGGTCTTCCAATTCCCAACCTCCGACACCGTAACCAGCTTTTCCTAACGGTTGAGCTGGAAAAGATCCGAACTCTGCCAGTTCTGCGGCAATGGTTGCTCCGGTGGGAGTGACCAGCTCTTTGTCATTGTTACTATCGTAGACGGGTTTGCCCTGCAAAATTTCTAAAGTTGCCGGAGCTGGCAAGGGGAGTGCCCCGTGAGCGCAGCGACTCATGCCACGTGACAGGGGAAGGGGTGAACAGAGTATTTTTTCAACTCCAAGAAGATTCAGGCCAATGGCAGCGCCGACCAGATCGACAATCGCATCAACAGCACCCACTTCGTGAAAATGGACACGGTCGATATCGATACCATGAACCTTGGCTTCTGCTTCTCCCAGTTGGCGAAAGAACTTTCTGGCCATCTGCTTGACCGATGGCTGTAAGTCACATTCTGCCAACATTTTATCGATAGTACTCCAGCTGCGGTGGTGGTGAGTTTCTTCACAGAGTACCTGTACTCTACAACCTTCAATACCGTGCCGTTGTTCACGCCCGACTTCAAGTTGGTAGCCGGAAATTGGCAACTTGGCCAGTTCCTGCTCTAATTGTTGTTGTTTAACCCCAAGATCGAACATCAGGCCAAGGAACATATCACCGGAGATTCCGGAGAAGGTGTCGAGGTAGAGAGTTTTCATGTTTATTTCGTCTTTCTGTTAATTCGGTTGGCCGCAAATGCGGCACCGAAACCATTGTCGATATTGACGACTGTGACTCCACTGGCACAAGAATTTAGCATGCCGAGCAGGGCGGCAATACCGCCAAAAGAAGCACCATAACCAACTGAGGTTGGCACGGCGATCACCGGTTTGGCGACCAACCCTCCAACGACCGAGGGGAGAGCTCCTTCCATTCCGGCGATAACGATCAATACTGCTGCTTGCTGCAACAAATCCTGACGGGCTAGCAGACGATGAATTCCGGCAACACCGACATCAATCAATTCTTCAACTTCATTGCCCAACATTCGAGCAGTAATCACCGCTTCACGGGCAACAGGCAGATCCGAGGTGCCTGCACAGATAACCAGAATTTTACCTTGTCCGGTGTTCTCTATTTTCTGTTGAACCAGACAGAATGTCCGTGCGTCAACATCATATTCCCCTTTTGTAAAATGGTTGCACAGCGTAGTTGCCTTTTCACTATCCAGCCGGGTGATAAGGATGTTTCGACCTTGTTTTACCATGGCTGTTAAGATGGTCTTCAATTGCTCCAAGCTTTTACCTTCTCCCAGAATAACTTCGGGAACTCCCTGCCGTAGTTCTCGATGATGATCAATCTGGGCGATGCCGAGATCTTCAAATGGAAGCTGTTTCAGCCGTTCAACACCATCCTCAATACTGATTTGTCCGTCGGTCAATGATTGAAGAAGTCGGGTCAATTCTTTATTATTCATAATTCATCCAGATTATAGGCCAAGGTCGTCAGAAATTCCCTGCATTGCTTCCAGGCAGAGATCGCAGAAGTCCGGTATGGCTAAGCCAATCAACTCACATTCAGCTATGATTTCTCGATTCGCTCCCGCCGCAAATTGTTTTTCCTTGAACCTTTTGCGAACCGATTTTGGTTTGACGCTGCCAAGTTTTTTATCTGGATAAACCAGAGCCGAGGCAATGATCAATCCGGTGATGGTTTCTCCAGCAGCCAGTGCATGGTGGAAGCGTTCACTGCGTTTGTCGTCATGTGCATGCTCATTGTGCATCCGGATGGCCTCAATAATTTCTTCAGCGACCCCTTCCTGGTGCAGGATACGGACAGTTTCATGGGTGTGACGAGAGAGATCATCCAAAGTCAGTTCGACATCGAGATCGTGCAATAAACCAGTGAGTCCCCATAGATCTTCATCCTCTGAAAAGTGACGAGCTAAAGAGCGCATGACTGCTTCGCTGGCGAGACAATGTTTAACCAGATTTGGAGTGCTGAGATATTGATTGAGCAGCTCCAGCGAACGCTTGCGGGTGATACCGTAATTCATTTATGCTCCTCCAGTTTTTATAGTCTGATGGATCATAGCAAAAAACTGGTCATGACCAAAGTAGGGAGATAGATATTTTCGCAATTGACCGCTATCTTCTGCTCAGGTTAGTTTCGAGGAAACTTTTTTGGAGATGAAAATGATGGATGATTATGTTGAAGAAGATTTGCCACTGAGCAGAACTAAAAAAAAGCAACAAGCAAAACAGGTAGAACAGATTGCTGATCAACTGGTTGGATTAAGTGATAAGCAATATTCGCAACTTGATCTCCCTGTTATAGTTGCTCAAGAAGCCGAATCAGCCCGTGTAACCAAGGGGCATAGTTCCCAACGTCGTCAGTTGAAGCATCTAGCGGGAATGATACGGAAGTCTGAGGGTGCTCTCGAAAGTTTGATGAAGCAATTAGCCAACCTCGATCAGGTAACGCGAGGGGAAAAGAAACAATTCCATAAACTGGAAAAATTACGTGACCGACTTTGTGATGCGGATAGTTTTGCAGTTGCGTTTGACGAAATGCTTGAGTTGATCCCTGATATTGATCGTAAGGCAATATCTCGTCTAGCTCGGTCAGTTCAACAGCATGATGATCGGCGCGCTTACCGGGAAATATTCCGGCGTTTGCGGGATGAAAGTGGTGAGAATTAGGCCTTTTCCAACAACGTGAATTATCTTTGGTAACTATGATGGCAAATGATACAGACAAAAAATCTGTTGATAAGAAGCAGAATAACAAACTGGGGACTTTTGCTGGAGTTTTTACGCCGAGTGTTTTGACGATTCTCGGCATTATCCTGTTCATGCGTCTTGGCTATGTCGTGGGCGCAGGAGGAATAAGACAAGCTCTTCTCATTATTTTGATTGCCAATCTGATTTCAGTTTTGACCAGTCTCTCGCTCGCTGCAATCGCCACCAATCTGACGGTACGTGGTGGTGGCGATTACTTCTTGATTTCGCGAACTCTCGGACTTGAGTTCGGCGGTGCCCTTGGCCTGGTTCTCTTTCTCGCCCAATCGGTATCTATCGGGTTTTATTGTACCGGCTTTGGTGAAATTTTTGCCGGACTGATTGGTGGTGAGGGTGCAACCGCTCAGATCATTGCAGTTGTGGCGATTGGTGGATTATTTATTCTGGCTTGGAAAGGAGCAGACTGGGCGACCCGGTTTCAATTTATTGTCATGGGGATTCTTTGTCTGGCTCTAGCTTCTTTTTTTCTCGGTGGATTGTTTCAATGGGATGATCATATCTTCCGTGAAAATTGGAATGCAGTCGCTTCAGATCAAGGTTTCTGGGTTCTGTTTGCGGTATTTTTCCCGGCGGTCACTGGTTTTACCCAAGGGGTCAGCCTGTCGGGAGATTTGGAAGATCCGGGCAAGAGTCTGCCGTTGGGAACCTTTCTGGCCGTTGGTGTCTCAATCCTTGTTTACTTCGGGGCTGCACTAGTCTTTGCCGGGGCTCTACCACAAGATATTTTGCTCAACGACTATGACTCGATGGGCAAAATATCCTGGTTGCCCATCTTGATTACCGCGGGAGTTTTTGCCGCGACTCTCTCCTCAGCTATGGCCTCATTTCTTGGTGCCCCGCGGATTCTGCAAGCATTGGCAGCCGATAAAGTTTTCCCTGTTTTGAACCCTTTTGCCAAGGGGGTTGGCTCGGAAAATAATCCGCAACGTGGCGTGTTGCTTGCGGCTGGGGTTGCCATTTTGACGGTTGGTCTTGGAAATCTCAACTTGATTGCCAGCGTGGTCGCAATGTTCTTTTTACTCTCGTATGGGTTGCTCAACTATGCAACTTATTTTGAGGCTCGTGCGGCCAGCCCCTCCTTCCGCCCGCGATTTAAATGGTATCACCACCGAATCAGCTTTGTTGGGGCGTTGATCTGTTTGGGGACAATGCTGGCTATCGACTGGAAATCGGGCGCTTTGGCGGTTGCCGTTCTCTATATTTTATATCAGTACCTGCAACGCACGGCTCCTCGGGCTCGTTGGGCCGATAGTCGCCGTTCCTATCATCTCCACCAAGTTCGTGAACATCTGCTGCAAGTATCCCAGGAATTAGAACATCCCCGTGACTGGCGACCCCAGATCCTCATTTTTTCTGACAAACACGAACAGCGTGGGTTGCTTTTACAATTTGCGACCTGGCTGGAAGGGAAAAGTGGCTTGACGACATTGGTCAGGTTGTTGACCGGGCAGGGTGCTCAGCTGAATAAACAGAAAGAGCAGGCAGAACACGAGCTCTATGAAGATATTGGTAACAGTGGAACTCAGATCTTTCCTCTGGTTGTAACTGCCCCTGACTTTGAAAGTGGAAGTTCGGTGTTGCTGCAATCTTTTGGGATTGGACCATTGCGTGCCAATACCATTTTATTTAATCACCATAGCTTTTATTTGGAGAAATTTTTCAGCGGAAACTTAAAAACTTATGGCCGGATTTTAAGGATGGCGTTAAGGCTTGACTACAATCTGGTCATTATAGATGCAGGGGAGAGTGACTGGCAGAAACTTCAGAATCAGCCGCCAGACCAGCGTCAGATTGATATTTGGTACGAGCGGGATGCTAACGGATCCCTGATGTTGCTGTTTGGGTATTTAATGACACGAGATCCTTTTTGGTCAAGTGCTACCTTGCGAGTGTTGTTACCAGTCGAGAAGAATAACCCTCAGGTCACAAAAGAGGCATTGTTTGAAGAATTAGACCAAGTCAGAATAACTGCTGAGGCGGTAATTGTCGAAGATCGTGAGATTGAAACGATTATTGCTCATTCAAAAGGATCCAGTTTGGTTTTTCTTCCGGTGATTCTTAAAAAAGGAAATATCTTTGCCAGTAATGGTAATCCAGTTGATACTCTGTTGCAAAAATTACCAATGGTGGCCATGGTTCTGGCTGCTCACGATATCCAGTTGGATGCTGAGCCAGATGCCGGAATTGCTGGTCAGTTAGCTGAGGCAGAAGATCTACTTGTTGTCGCAGAGCAGCGGGTTGCAGATGCAGAAACAGAGTTGGATAAAGTAAGGATCACTTTCGAACAGAACTTGAAGAAATTGCTTGAAGTCCGGCATGAGAATCCCTCTGCAGAAGAACTTAAGCTTCTGCATGAGGAACTGGAAGTCGCCAGGGCAGAGCTAGATAAACTCACTCGACGTGCAGCTAAGGCAGATGCAAAATTTGAAGATGCACAGAATGAGTTAGAGCAGTTACAGGAAAAATATCACCTGTCTGAGGATGAAAAATGAGTCAAATTATATGCTACTGCTTTGAGTATACGGTAGAGGATATTCAGCAGGATGTTCGGGAACATCAAGGGCAATCTACTATTCTGCGCCAGATTGTTGCAGCAAAAAAGCAGAATGGATGTCAATGTGCCAGTAAACACCCGGAGAACCGATGATGTCTCAGTGATGTTCACCGTGTTGTGAATGTGACAAAAAAGGAATTTGAGACGGAATAAAGGTCTAGCCTATCAAATCCAGAACCGTATCTTCCATAGCTGTGCTGATTTTCAAGGCTTTCAGGTTGGCTTCGTAGGCATCTCTGGTTGTGATCATCTCAGTTGTTTCCTGAATAAGATCGACATTGGACATTTCTTCCAGCGACCCGTCTGGCTGATTAATCATCGTCCCAGGAGTGTTGACCGGTTGAGTCTTAGCGCTGACTGTTCCGTTTGAACCCACTTCCAGAAGAGTTGTCGATTTCTTGAACTCTTTGGTTTCGCTGTTAGCGATATTGTTGGCAGTGACACTTTGCTTGCTCCCGAGAGCACGGAGAGCTGAAACACTGGAATTGATTGAGAATGGCATAGTAAAGTCCTTTCAACTAACAAGGAGTATACGCTTTCGTTTGGAAATGTGTAAAAAATAATTTGAGTTATCAAATTGATTGATATCTTGAGTTTTTTATCCATAAAACTTTTTATTATTAAAAAATATGTTCTATTTTCTCGAAGTTTTCGTTAGCAAACCTGACACAATTCTCCCATATCCTGATTGACTCCAAATGCATCAACAATGTGAGCCGCTAAAGAATCAACAATCAGCTGATTACCCTGGGCGCTTTTGTGTAAAACAATTGATGTTTGCGGCAGGGGAGGAAAGCCCACATCTGCAGGTATTTGTTGTATCCCGGAAGGGAGAGCACTTTGGCTGAGTACGGTTATTGCCAGCCCGGCTTTAACGGCAGCCTGTAGTCCGATAAGGCTGGAACTGGAATATGCAATCCGGTAATTAATCTGTAAATTGTCTAGAGCATTGATTGCCCAGCGCCGCCAACTGCAAGTGCCGGAAAACAGAGCCAAGGGAAGTGGTTGTTGCTCATAGGCCAAATACTGTGGGGAGTAGGCCCAGAAAGTGGGTTCATTACGCAACAGCAGAGCATCTTCAAGATCTGGTTCTAATGTCGTGGTGATGGCTAGGTCAATATCTCCTTGTTTTATTTTTTTCAATAAATCAATACTCGATTCGCAAATCACTTTGACCTGTACTCGTGGATGGGTACGTGAAAACCTTGCCAGTATTTCCGGTAAAAAGCGTGGTGCAAAATCATCAGGAAGTCCAATTTGTACCCATCCCGAGAGTTCCGGCTGTTTCAGTAAGGAGACAACTTCCTCATTGAGCTGGAGAATTCGTCTGGCATAATTGGCTAGAATTTGCCCATCAGCCGTCAATGTTGATATTTTCCGTTCACGATTCAACAGTATTTTACCAAGAAGATCCTCCAGTTTCTTCACCTGCATACTGATAGCCGATTGAGTTCGATGAACTTGTTCTGCTGCCTGACTAAAACTCCCGGTCTCCGCTATCGCAAGGAACGTTCGTAAGAGTTCGGTCGGAATATTTGTCAGCATCTTTGTCTCCCTTTCTTTCGAATCAAAAAAATTGATAGTAATGATCAAATCAATTCGTTTGATTAATAGGTTGCCTGACTTCATAGTGATTGTCAAACAACAATATAGGAGAGGTGGCCATGGAAACAACGAAGAGTAAAAACGCTGTCTATGAATTATTAAGACGATTCTACCACTACTCTAAAGCCCGAAAAGAACAAGCACGTCAGCGGCGACATCTGTTAGAAATGGACGAAAGAATGCTTAAGGATATCGGGCTTAGCCGAGCGGATGTTTGCCGGATGGTCGGGCAGAGGTGGTTCTGGCAAGAACCACTTAACCGCCCTGAAGATCTGGATTTAGAAGATCGAAAATTAAAAAAAAGATGTTGTGAAGAAATTTGATATCGAGATTAAGCTGATAAATAGCTATTGATTGGCGAGAAGGTTCCCAACTTTTTCGCAAATATGTCGTGCAATTGGCATGGCCGATGTTGCTGCTGGTGATGGAGCATTTCCGACAATCAATGCGCGTTCACTTTCGACAAATACGAAGTCATCCAACGTTGTCCCGTCTGGTCTGACGGCCTGGGCACGGACTCCGGAGGGGAAGGGGAGCAGATCCTGAAGTTTTACTTCTTGGCAGTAGCGGTTGACCAGCTTGAGGTAACCCGGTCGGTAGAGTGAGTTTTTTAACTCATTCAGTGTTGCCTGAGGATATTTCATAACCAGTTTATAAAGACCGGAGTAGCTGAACATATCGACCATATCACGAAGATTTATGCTCCAGCGACTGTAGCCCTCTCGGGCTAAAGCCAGAGTGGCATTGGGGCCGACAGTCAGAGAGCCATCGATCATTGGGGTCAGGTGAATTCCGAGAAATGGCAGATCTGGGTTGGGAATCGGGTAAATTGGGTGGGTGACGATATCACTCTTGGCTCCCGGTAGCTGAAAGTACTCACCACGGAAAGGGAGGATTTTGAAATCTGGTTTCTGCCCCAACATCTGGATGATTCTGTCGGAATGAAGCCCGGCACAACTGACTAGAAATCTGCCATGAAAGTACCCCTGGGTAGTTGATACTTCAATATTTTGGGCTTCGTGCAAGCCTGTTACCCGGCAATTTGTCTGGATTTTTCCTTCCGCCGCAACAACTTGTTCAGCGAGTTTTTTTGTCACTTCAGCGTAGTCAACAATTCCCGTTGATGGAACCCAGGTTGCGGCAACACCAGTGACGTTTGGTTCCATATCGTTCAGTTGCTTTTGATCCAGTATTTCCGTTTCAATTTCGTTGAGGCGGCAGCGTTCGAGCAGATCATGCATGTTCTGTTTATCAGTTTCATCGGTCGCAACGAGTAACTTTCCCGTGTTTTTAAAAGGGATGCCGTGTTCGTTACAGTACGCTTTAGTTTCAATATTACCAGCCCTGCAAAATTGTGCTTTCAGGCTTCTTGGAGCATAGTAAACCCCAGCGTGAATAATGCCACTGTTGCGACCAGTTTGGTGAGTGGCCAGGCGTAGTTCTTTTTCCAATATCAGAACACTGGCATTGTTGAATTGCAGTTGTAGTTGGCGAGCTGTTGCTAGCCCGACAATACCCCCACCAATGACAATAAAATCGTAATTTTTCATAGGATGATATTTGACCTATTCCTGATAGTCTTGTTTGGTTTTTTCCATCTGCTCGGCATAGTGAGCAAGCAGGGTTCGGCGTGACATCATGTAGAGAACTTTTTGTGGGATTTCTGGATCAACGACCGGGATTTCATCAAGATTACGTGCGGTCAGTTTTTTCATGACCTCGGTCAAGTATTCATCCGGCTTGGCAGTAATGACATTCTTTGTTGCAATGTCACCGGCAATCACCAAAGTAGGCGGGATGTCATCGTTTAGAATGCGGCGGATATCGGTCATTGAAAAAATTCCAACCATCATCTCCTCAGCGTTAACGACAGGGTAATAAGTGGTTTTTGCTGGAGCAATTTTATTCAAAATTTCAGGGAGTGTCATCCCCTCAGGAATCAATGTTGGTTTCTTTCCTTTTCTGGAAAGACTGCGGATTTGAACCCCTTCCAGAATGTCGATGACAAAATCTCCGAGATGAGCTGGTGAATCGAAACGACAGGCAACCTGCTGCTCATAGATGCTGTTTTTGCGCATAACGATCATAGCGACGACGCAGACCAGCATCAATGGTGCGAGTAATCCATAATTTCCGGTTAATTCGCTGACCATGATCAGGGTAGCGATGGGTGCGTTGGCAACACCGGCGAAGAATCCAGCCATGCCAACTAGAACGTAGGCTCGTGGATCTTGAACCAGCATGGGGAAAAGGATTTCTGCGGTGGCACCAAAGGTGCCGCCGAGCATTGCTCCGATGACCAGGCTGGGGGCAAAGACACCACCGGAACCGCCCGATGAAATAGTCAGGCTGGTGGCGACAACTTTCGCCAGAGCAATGACCAGCATCACCCACAATGCCATCTGGCCGTAGAGTGCCGCTTGTACCCAGCCGTAACCTGATCCGAGAACCTGTGGAACGAACATCGCCAGAATACCCAAAAGTAACCCACCCAAAGCGGGTTTTAACCAGTTTGGAAGGGGTAATTTGCGAAAAGCATCCCGCATCCCATAAAAGAATTTGACATAGACGACGCCAAACAGCGCACAAATGATTCCCAGGACAAGATAGAGCAGTAGTTCTGAAGGTTGATCAAAGTGAAACAGGGGAGTGTCGAGTAAAGGTTTCCAGCCAGTGACTGCACCAAATAAAGAATAAGCGATGATTGATGAAATAATGCAGGGGATCAATCCTTCATGTTCGAAGTCAGGATCACGATAAAGAACTTCAGCAGCAAACAGTGCCCCGCCAAGGGGAGAACGGAAGGTCGCGCCAATGCCACCTGCCATCCCGGCCATTAGCAGCAGGCGGCGGTCTGTGGCTGAGAGTCCCAGTTTGGTCGCAACAAAGGAGCCGAATCCAGCACCAATCTGGGCAATTGGACCCTCACGACCTGCTGAACCGCCGGTGCCGATGGTGACAACCGAAGCGATGGTTTTGATAATTGGTACCCGCCCGCGGATGACCCCACCTTTTCGGTGAAAAGCCTCAATGGCTCCGTCGGTTCCATGTCCTTCAGCTTCGGGGGCGAAAGTATAAACCAGCCAGCCGGAAATTAATCCACCGAGTGCTGGTAACAGGAATAAACACCAGCGAAAAGGGACTGAAAGATTATCAATAAAGCTGGTAAAGGAAGTTTCTGGGGTTCCTTCCAGAGGGGGGTGAAAATTACCAATTTTCCCCAGCATCAGATGTTCAACGCTGTTGGTTGCAAAGTAGAAAGCAAGAGCTCCTCCACCCGCAACAATACCGACTGGGATGGCCAGAATAAGCAGTCGAAATCCGGTTCGTTCGAGTAATCTGAGGATTTTTGGAGCTATTTGCATAGTCAAGTAATCTATATTCAAAAAGTATCGGATGGCTGAATCATCTTGTTTAGCAGTTTCAGGCGGTTGGAACAAGTGTAGATTCGAGTGAAGTCAGGATTTAGATAAATTTTATTTTTTTTCACGGAGCCGATTGGCAGCAGCGGCGAGTTCGTAAAGTCTCGGCATGGCCAGGTGGCCAGTTTTCCACGGGAAAAGAAGGTCCAGCCCCTGTTGCTCAACTTTCTGTATTGCTTGTTGCAGTGTGCCTATCAATCCCGATTTTTGCTGTGGATCATAACGATTGCACCAGGCCAATAGAAGTCCTATCGTTTCAGTTTGTCCACTGTCGAGCAGCTGTTCAATCTGTGAAAGGTCGATCCTTTTTTGCCCATATTCCAACAGTCGTTGCTCTCGAACCTGAATTTTTGCATCACGTTGGTGTGGCAGCGGTTTTATCGATAGATCTATTTGGCGAAGTGGTTTTTTTTGGAAAGGAACTCTTTTTACCGTTTCTGGTGGGCTGTCCCCTGCCAGGTTGTGAGCTTTTTTTGTTACATCAAAGGCTTGGTAATTGTCCATCATGATGACCTGATCGGCAATGGCCAGATAATCTCCAGAACCACCGGTCACAATGATACTGGATATTCCCTCTTTTTCATAAAGTTCGCGAGCTCGATACAACAGTGGAGTGATAGGTTCCTGACTGTCTGGCACCAGTTCTTGCATTCGCTGATCACGGATCATAAAATTGGTTGCAGAGGTATCTTCATCTATCAGCAAACATTTACAATTACATTCCAATGCCTCAATAATATTGGCTGCCTGAGAGGTACTGCCGCTGGCATTTTCGGTTGAAAATTGGTGTGTTGCCCGGTTGCCGGGCAGGGTGGAAATAAACGGACTGATATCAACCTGATGGATGGTGCGATGATCTTCTGCCCGAATTTTAACGGCAGACGCAGTGGTTGCAACCAGTTCCCTGCCATCTCCCGGAAGATGGTTGTAGATGCCTCGTTCCAGAGCTTGCAATAGCGTTGATTTACCGTGGAAACCGCCACCGACGATCAAAGTGATCCCTTGCGGGATCGCCATGCCAGAAATCGTTCCTTGATGCGGCAGGTTAACGTGACGTTTCAGCTCCGTTGGCGATGTGAATCTGATACCACCAAGCAGGGGATGATCATCGATTCCACTGTGGCGGGGGAGTAGTGAACCATTGGCGACAAAAGCAACGGCATTGAGTTGTTCAAGCTGGTTGCGTAAGCTGTCCTGATCTTCTACTTGTTCAATATGTTGTTTCATTCTCATGAGAGATTGCTTCATCCAGATCAACCCTGCTTCGACAACCTGCGGGAGCTCTTCAAAAAACATGATCTCGGCTTCCTGCGCCAGAACGGAACGTCCCGAGCCGGGCAGGGCAAATAGCAGCCTCGCTTCAAGTTGAATGTTGTCGATCAAGACTGCATTGCGGCGGAGAATCTGTTGGCCGTTAACGGCAATCTTTATCTCACCACTGTGCCCACTTCCCCGTCTTCCCTTGACGCTTTGACTGATGGCAGTATGAATTGCTCGACCAAGAAAATCTTCTAGTGCCGTCTGGCGGATCCTGTTCCTCCAGAATTTCAGTGGGATAGCATGCTGTTCTGGTGCAAGTTGAATACTGATTCGTGATGGTTGGGCAAAAGGATCTCCCTGCACATGATCGATAGTCAGTTGAAAGGTGTTAAAATTGTAACAGCCCCGCAACTGTTTGTAGGCTTTGTAGCCCCGGCTGTCTATTTGTTGTAGCAGGGTGCGGAGTTTTTCCATATCAGTTTCCAGTATATTCTCTCATACAGGCCCGGGTACAAGTCGAGGAGACAGATATTGACGATACAGTTTACCTGCCACCTGATCGGTATTGCTGCCATGGAGTTCAGCAAAGGTTAACAGAGGGTCGGCCAAGGTGAGACCCTCCGGTTGCCAGCCACTCCAACTGCATTGTTGACCGAATGGCTGCAGTAGGGTGATTGGCCCTCCGGGGTCGGGAACCAGATGAAGTTGCAGCATAGTTTTTAACTGTAGTTCTTGATGCAAATAAAGAACCGCACTCTGTGGTTGGAACCCGCTGGTCAACAGAGCAGCACCCAACTCACCACCAAGAAGGGTCTGTTTGCCATTTGCTGCTTGTTGCAACAACTCCGGGATCTGTTTGATGCTGTACCCAGGGGTCAATTGACAGCGTTGTAAAAACAGCTTTGGTCGCAGTGTTTCCAGATACCCGAGTTGCCACCTTTGAAGCAGCTCTTCGATGGCATTAAGCTGCCGATTCCCTTGATCATCGGTTGACAGGTTGCCCCGTTTTTCCAATTCAGAAAACAAGTCACCAATGGCCCCCAAAGCGATACCGGCATCCTCAGCAAGGGCTCGGTAGGTGGCATTGATCGCTTTGGGGTTGTGCAGAAACAGGTAGATCAGTTTCAATCCGGCAGGGCGAAACAGTCGATCAGCACCAGGTGGTTTTGGGGGATGCTTTTGCCCACTTATCTCGATATAGAGTGGCATTTGATTCAGATAAAGATTGCCAGAGCAATCGGCATACTCAATACCTTTGTGTTTTAATAATGCTGCCATTTGCGGAGAGATGTAGTGGCTGATGAGTAACGGGCTGGAATTTTTCGGAGCCGGGGAGGTTTTGATTTGATGAACAACCAGATCGGCAAGGGTTGGGGTCAATTTAGGAACCACTTTGATATAATAATGATGATCCCCCCATGGCCCGGAAAGGCGAAAGGTTCCGGCAAAAGGTCCGCCGATTTTTTGCAACATAAATTCAATATCCACCTGTGGAATAGTGCGAATTGCTTTGATACTGTCATAGATGATTTGTTCATCTCTTAACAGGGGTTGTCTTGGCATAATGACCTCAAGGTTAATGATCTATGTTCATTCATATGCGTCTGTTCAGAATATATTGATTTAAAATCAATTGAACAAGCCGATGAACGTAGTGTCAAGAAGAAGTTTTTATGAAACGGGGAAAATATGATTAAATATACGCAATGTGTTGGCTTGTACGTTTTTGTGTTACTTTTATTTGTGATGCCTAAGCCATTATAAAAGGTGATACAATGGGCGTTGGACGTTTGATTTAATCAGCAATTGTTTGGGAAAGAATTTTAGTTATGAACACGAGAGCCAAAGCCATTTTGTTGATGATGTCGTTAATGCTATTCATCTGCACGATTTTCTTTTCTATGCTCTATCGGCAAAATCAAGAAAATTTGCAACAATTGGTCGAGAGTAAAACGGCTGCAGCAAGTCTTATTGCAGATTCAGTTCTTACTCAGACGCGGCAACAATATGAACTTCGGATCAAAAGCTTTGTCAATTATAAGGCTTCGGAAACCAGAGAACAGATTGTAAAAGCATTTGCTAACCGTGACCGGGAAACATTACTGACATTATCTGAGCCCTTTCTTGAAATCTTGAAAAATGAGAATCCGTATTTTGCTTCGATGGGCTGGATTTTGCCTGACAATCGAGTTTTTTTACGGGTTCATAGTCCTTTGAGCCCATCAGAAGATGTCAGTGTAATGCGGCCGGATATTGCGGCGGTTAATCTTGAGCATATTCCACATTCAGGGTTTACCCCGGGATCAGCAGGTCCCCAGTTTAGGGTTGTCGAACCGATCTTTTATCAGGGGGTATATCTCGGAGTTCTACAAATGGGGATTGATGCCCGGAATGTCATCGAAACCTTGCAGCAGAAAATCAAACTGCCGGCGGGCTTTTCTATCTCTAACGGAAAGTACGACAGTGATTTAATGACAGAGACCAATGGTTTGGTCTGCCAAACTCATACCATTCATTCGACGGACGATGAACTGTTTAAGGGATTAATCGGAGATGTTGATTGGGACACTCTGCAGCAGGAAGTTAAGTTAAGCGGACGTCGTTATCTTCTCCATAAAGTATTACCGCTCCAAGATTACCGAGGTGAACGATTTGGGTGTTTTTTCGTTGCGATTGATATTTCCGATGTTACCGCTGCCGCAACAAAATCAACCATTTTGTTTATTTTTCTAAGCTTACTGCTGCTTTCTTTATCATGTCTTATTTTGTATTTCAGTCTCGGTTCGCTGATTGAAAAGGTTGTCGGTTTGAATCTAACTCTGGAAAAGTCAAACCTGAAACTTGAAGATCGGGTTAAAGAGCGAACCCGGGAGCTAATAGATGAAACTGAGGAACGTAAAATTGCTGAAGAGAAGCTTCATCGAGCAGAAAAGATGGAAGCTATTGGTTTGATGGCCAGTGGTGTTGCTCACGATCTGAATAATATTCTGTCTGGTGTTATCAGTTATCCAGAACTGTTGCTGATGCGCTTGCCGGAAGACAGTGAATTACGACGACCGATCACATCAATTAAAGACTCAGGTTTACGTGCTGCTGCAGTGGTCGAAGATTTGCTTACTGTTGCTCGTGATGCTGCCAAGGTTCGTACTCTAGTCGATATGAATGCATTGATTCTGGAATACGTCCAGTCTTCGGAAGCGGAAACTTTGCAGAATATAAATTCTGAAGTTGTTATAGAAACTTCACTTGGTGCTGATCTGCCCCAGATTTACTGTTCTCCATCGCATGTCAATAAGTGTCTTATGAACCTTGTTATGAATGCCACCGAGGCATTCATTGTTGCCGGGAAGATCAATATCAGCAGCAGTATGATAACATTGCCAAATTCATCTATACCTGAAATTTCATTACCTTTGGGGGATTATGTAGTTGTTGCGGTTAAAGATAATGGCCCGGGAATTCTAGAAGAGGATCTGGCTCACATCTTTGAACCCTTTTATACCAAAAAGAAAATGGGACGCAGTGGCACCGGGATTGGCCTGGCGGTGGTTTGGAACTGTATGGAAGATCATGGCGGTCTGGTGCGTGTTCAGAGCGATGGCCAAAATGGGACGATATTTACCTTGCTATTTCCCATAGGTGGGGAGAAAAATGAACGACATGCGGCAATCAATGATCGTGAAATAAATACTTTTCAGGGACAGGGAGAGAGTATCCTCGTTGTTGATGATGAAGGTCAACAACGTGATATTGCCATTCAGGTTCTTACTGAGCTTGGCTATCAGGCTGTGGTGGTAAGTTCCGGTGAAGCTGCCATTACTTATGTCAAAGAGCATGAAGTCGATTTGGTACTGCTCGATATGATGATGGAACCAGGAATAGATGGATGTAAAACTTTCACCGAAATTATTAATATTCACCCAGGGCAGAAAGCTATTATTGTCAGTGGTTATGCTCAAAACGAGCAGGTTGAAAAAACCCTTGATCTTGGAGCGGCAAGTTTTTTGAAAAAACCTTATACCATGGAGCAACTTGGTGCTGCCGTTGGAGCTACTTTGCAGGGGGAGGATAGAGTATAATTAAAGGGGATGAGTTGTATAAGAAAATCCCCCGGAGACTATTGTCTTCGGGGGATTTGTCGTTTTTAGGCTTTATTATTTACTCAATGGATCGCTTTTGTAACCAAGCTCTTTCCAATCAAGGCGACCGCTGTCACCATGACAATCGAGACACCCAAGTGCTTTGTTGGCCTCTGCAACCATATGGTTGATTGACCAGTATGTCTCAGTTGGAGCAAAGCCGATATTACCACTGAACTCAAGCCCGCTAGCTTTCATCCCTGCAGCAGCAGCAACTTTCCATGCTTCCTGAGGATCTTTTTTCTGGAAATTTGACCAGTAAGCTTCTTTATCGCCTTTAGGCCCCCAGACCTTTGGGGTGATGAAATAGTTGTTGGTGGTATCATAGACTTGCTTGCCGCGGTGGACTTTAAACGGCATGATTTTGGCGTTTTCGTCATTAATATCGCCCAAAGGGTTATTCAGTGGTGTGACTTGATTTGGGTCGATCTTCTCGCCAAAAGTGTAGGCATCGGCACTGCCATTATACCAACGATACTCAGGAATGACATTGGCTTCGTAGGTAAAGCGACCTTTTTTTGCGATAAAGACTTTATGCCCGTGCTCAATCTCTACCATTCTTTCTTTGGTGCGTTGCTCAGATTCTGACCAGTCCCAAGTCATTTTAGTGCCATCAACTTTGGCATAAGCAGGAATGTGACAGGTCTGACAAGCGACTTTGGCGCTGTGCTGGTTGAGTAGGCTTTCACTGTGAGGATCGCTGTCGTGACACTGCTCACAGGTGACTTTACTGGTGTTGTTCGGTGATACGATCAGGGAACCACCGGCAATATTGTGTTCTTCAGTGGTGTGACACTCTTGACAGGAGAAATCAAGACTATCGGTGCCCATGTGGAAATCAACGTCGATAGTTGGCTCGATCAAAGCTCTACCGATATCACCATGTTTGACATTGTTGCCGCCACCGCCGTAGGCATGGCAGACTAGGCAGTCATCGCGCTCTGGAAGACCGACATTCTGGGCAACCTTGAGGAGATTTACTGGTTTTTTGTCAAATTTTGCATTCCCGGTAAATCCAGCTGGATTTCCTGCGCCAGCACTAGATTTCACATAGGTTCCAGTAGTGTCGTGGCAAATCAGACAGTCAACTCTGGATTGGTCAGTAAAATCAAAACTGTCATCTGCCCAACCGTAACCAACGTGACAACTGGTGCAGCGCGGTTCATTAGATGGAACCGAGACACAGAAATTGTTCATGACATTTTTTTTGCCGCGCATGACCTTTTTGCCATCAATAACTTGCTCAGATTCCCAAGTCCAGTGCGTGGTTCCCATTACCTCAGTTGCAGCATCCTCATGACACTCCAGACAGGTTTTGGTGACTTCAGGACCACTCATAAATGGTCCTTCAATGAATGAGTGATCTGCTGCGCTAGCGGATCCGACCCAGATTAGAGCCAGCGCTAAGACGCAGAATAACAGTCTTTTTGGCATTGTTTTCATACGATTTACTCCCATTAAGTTAGAAAAAGCGAGTTGTGCGGGTTGTTTGCTGAACTCAGGTGAAGTGGCAGAGAGTTCAACGGTCAGTCTGGCAAATCATTCCTTCTTTATATATGAAATATGAAATCTTTGAGGCGGTTGGAAAGATATAATAGAATGGCTGGTTGGTGCAATAAAAAAATTGGAAAGATTTTTTCTATTGCACTGTAATAGTTGAGTTTTTTTGTCGTGATTAAGTTTTTGAGAAATCTACTCTATCTTTTGAGCAAGAACTTCACGGGGCTTTCCGCTGCCATCGGATGGGCCGACAATTCCTTCCAGTTCCATTCTTTCAATCATACGGGCTGACCGATTGTAGCCAATTCTTAACCGGCGCTGCAGCATGGAAATAGATGCTTGACGACCGTCGGTAACGATCTTTATCGCTTCATCCCAGAGGTCGTCATAGTCTTCTTCTTCCCGACCGTCTGCCGTAGATGTTGGTGGTGTTTTCAGAATTGATTTGTCGTAGCTTGGCTTCCCTTGTTTAGAAAGAAAATCAACCACACGCTGGACTTCTAGCTCAGAAACAAAAGCACCATGAACTCGTTGAAGGTATCCGACCCCAGGTGGAAGGAAGAGCATATCGCCCATACCGAGGAGAGTTTCGGCACCCATCGAATCAAGGATGGTGCGCGAGTCGGTGCGGGAAAAGACTTTGAAGGAGATCCGCGTTGGAAAGTTGGCTTTGATGAGCCCGGTAATAACGTCGACGCTTGGACGCTGGGTGGCGAGGATCAAATGAATTCCTGCCGCGCGTGCCATCTGTGCCAGGCGAGCAATCGACTCCTCAATTTCACGACCTGCAACCATCATCAGATCAGCTAGCTCATCGACAATTACGACGATATACGGCAGGTGGCCATGTTCGAGCTCTTCTTCTGGTTCGATAAAAGCAGGAAGCTCCGCATCTATATCGAGAAGATCCTCTGTTGGCTCTGGTTCCGGCGGAAGATTTTCTGACTCTTTAGCTTCTTTGGCCAGTTTGCGATTATACCCTTCGAGATTCCGTACCCCTTTATCAGCCATTAACTGATAACGACGTTCCATCTCTCGTACTGCCCAGGCAAGTGCGAGTGACGCTTTTTTCGGGTTGGTGACGACTGGTAGCAAGAGGTGGGGAATTCCCTCGTAAATTGATAGTTCCAGCATTTTTGGGTCAATCATGATCAGGCGCACATCATCGGGGGTGGCACGGTAAAGCAGCGAAAGAATTATCGTGTTGATTGATACGGACTTTCCACTTCCGGTTGAACCTGCAACCAGCAGGTGGGGCATTTTAGCCAGGTCAGATACGACGACTTGGCCAAAAATATCTTTTCCAAGAGCCATCGGGAGTTTACCGCTGGTTTTCTGGAAAGCGCTAGATTCGATAATTTCTTTCAGATAGACAATTTCACGATCTTTGTTGGGGATTTCAATACCAACCACACCACGCCCGGGAATTGGTGCGACAATACGAATTGAAACTGCCTGTAATGCCATCGCCAGATCATCTTGCAAATTGGAGATCTTATTAACTTTAACTCCGGGAGCTGGAGAAAATTCATACATGGTGACGACTGGGCCTGGTTTGACTTCAACCACATCGCCTTCAACACCAAAATCAAGCAGCTTCTTCTCCAACATCCGAGCTGCCATGGTTAAGTTGTCCCGATCAATTGGTTTTGGCTCACCACCATCATGGCTTAACAGAGAGGACACGGGCATATGGTAGGTGCCACTTGGTTCCAGAAAGGAGAAAGCAACTTGATTCTCTTCATCAGTGTTTTTTTGCTGTTTTTTTCCTTTTTTCGATTTTAGTTCCGTTAGTTTTTTTGGCTCAGGCTGAATGATTGTTGGGGTATTAATTTCTAACAGTTTTTTTTCTTTATTACGGAGTTCTTTGCGTGCCCTTTGAGTTTCACGACGCTGTTCTAGGCGGCGTCCAAAGCGTTCCAGAATGCCGTCAAAAAACAGAACCAGAGAAAAACGTGTCGACAGGATCAGCGAAACGAGGAAAAAGACAATCAGAACAATAGCTGCACCACTGATATTGAGATAGCGTGAAAGGAGTTGAACCAGAACTCGACCAATGGCGCCCCCAGCTTCATTGATCTGGCTGCTGAAGAGTTGAACCGTTGTAAACTTAAGTGCTAGCAGCCCGCCCAGAGTCATCTGCAGAAGTAAGAAAGCGACTAGTCTGACGGCGCGGAAGTGAACTTCACGAAATTTCAACCAGCGCCAGGCTAAGTGCAGGCAACCCAGTGGCCAGAGCAGGGCAGTTAGGCCAAAGGTCTGGTAAAGGAGATCTGCCAGATGGGCACCAAAAATTCCAACCAGATTGTTGATCTGGCCGGGATTGAGGTTGTTGTTGAAAGAGGGATCATTATTACTATAGCTGCCGAGGCAAGCCAGCAGAAAAATTCCCAGTGCCAGCCAAACCAGCCCGAGAATTTCCTTGCGCATCCAATTGTCAGTGGGTACTTCTGGAATTTCTTTACTCATAAATACAGACTTTTCAATTATGAAATTAATATTAAATATTCCCTCACCCTGAGGGAAAGGGCTAGGGAGAATATTGTCGTGTTATCAGGATGGTTTTCCCCTCATTCGGCTTGCGACCACGATCTCCCTCAGAGAGAAAGACTCAATGAAAGATCAGGTTCATTAATTCAGTAGAGAATACCCGATTATCACGCCGCCGACCAGTAAACAATAGATGGCAAAGCCAACCAACCGTTTACGTCGTACAACATCCATCAGACAGCGGATGGCAAACAGTCCGCTCAGAAAAGCGATGAAAGCGCCAAGTCCATAGGCCGGGATAGTTGCCGTTGGCACGTGTTGCAGATCTTTCAGCGAAAGGAGCATTGCCCCACCAACGGCAGGGAGTGCCAGTAAAAATGAAAATCTTGCGGCGGCTTCACCATCAATACCACGGAGCAGCAGGCAGGCGATGGTCGATCCTGAACGGGAAATGCCGGGGATAATCGCAAAGCCCTGGACTATGCCCACCAATATTGCATCACTGCGATTAACCTGCCCAAGAAGTCGTCCGTTTTCTCCACGGATCTTTTCGGCAAGGGTCAATAATGTGGCTGTTACAATCAACATACAACCGATGACCGGGAGGTTATCGAACAGCCCTTCGAAAAAATCTTTTCCTGAGAGCCCAATGATGGCTGTCGGGATTGAACCGAGAATCAACATATGGAGAATATGTCGATTGGAAATTGCCATTTCATCTTTGCGAAAGTAGCAACTGAGGAGGTTCCAGACATCTTTACGAAAATAGATAATAACCGCCAAGGTTGTTGCTACATGGAGTAATACGTCAAAAAAGAGACCCGGCTGTTCAAATCCAGGAAGAAAATGTTGGGTTATTGCCAAGTGGCCAGAGGATGAAACGGGCAAAAATTCAGTTAAGCCCTGGACTAAACCAAGCAGGCAAGCGTAGAGGTAGTTCATAGTTGATTACAATTCCAGAATGACGGGCAAAATTAAAGGTCTGCGAGCGATTCGTTTATTAAAACAGCGCCGTAGAGTTTTGCGGACTTCAACACGTAGTTCTTCCCAGTCGCTGAGCATTTCTTGACTGTGTTCATTCAATAGGTTACAGACCGCTTGCTTTGCTTCAGCAAGCAGCGTTTCACTTTCTTCATTATCTTCTGGTACAAATCCTTTGGTGAAGATTTCTGGACCCTGGACGATTTTTCCTGTCGATTGGTTGATTGCCAGCATCAAAATCACCAACCCATGGTTGGCAAGATGGCGGCGATCACGTATTTCCATTTTTCCAACATCGCCGACACCTTTACCATCAACAAAAACCCTGCCAGTTTCAAATGGCTCTTCCAGTTTCAAACCATTTGATCCGACTGAAAGTCGTTGCCCATTCTCCAGAACCAGAGTGTTTTCTTCTGCTAGACCCATTTCAATGGCTAACTGTTTATGTTTGACCAGGTGACGATATTCACCGTGTACCGGGACAAAATATTTTGGTTTGACCAGATTGTGTACCAACTTCAACTCTTCGCAGCTGGCATGACCGGAAACATGAATTTCACTGGTTTTTTCGTAGTAAACCTCAGCTCCGCGTCGATATAAATTATTGATCAGATCGCTAATTGCCTTTTCGTTACCAGGGATAAACTTTGATGACAGAATGACTGTATCGCCCGGTTCTAGTTCAATCTGTTTGTGATCTCCCAAAGCGATCCGCATCAAGGCACTGAGTGGTTCACCCTGACTGCCTGTAGTGATGATCAGCACTTGCTCCGGAGGTAGATCACGCATAGTACGCAGGTCAACAAACTGTTCTTCTGCAATGTTCAGGTAGCCTAATTGTCTGGCAATATCCACATTGCTGACCATACTGCGTCCGTTGATTAAAAGCTTTCTTCCGGCAAGTTTTGCTGCGTCAGCAATTTGCTGGATCCGATGAATATTGGACGAGAAGGTTGCAACAATGACCCGCTGTTGACATTGTGGGATCATCTCTTCCAGGGCTTTGCCAACGGTACGCTCCGAGAGGGTGTAACCCTCATTTTCAACATTGGTTGAATCGGCCATCAAGAGAAGAACTCCTTCCTCTCCCAATTCTGCCAGTCGCGCCAAATCGGTATTCTCACCATCCACCGGGGTTTGATCGATTTTAAAATCTCCAGTATGAATAACCATGCCCGCGGGAGTTTGGATGGCTAACCCAACGCCATCTACAATCGAATGGGCCGCTCGATATGGCTCCACTTCAAAGGGAAATAGATCGACTTTCTCACGTGGCTGAATTTGTACCAATTCAACCCGATGATCCAGTTCGAATTCTTTCAATTTATTTCGTAATAATCCGAGGGTGAGGCAGGTTCCGTAGATGACTGGTTCTCCAAGTTGCTCCCAGAGAAATGGAATTGCTCCAATATGATCTTCATGGCCGTGAGTTAAAACCAATCCGACAATATCTTCAGTCCGGTCTTCCAGGGCGCTGACATCCGGGAGCACCAGATCGATACCGAACATGTAGGCTTCGGGAAACATCAGCCCACAATCAATCAACAGAATTTTTCCTGCAGATTCGATTCCCATCATGTTCATACCAATTTCGCCAAGGCCACCAAAGGGAAGCAGGTGTAGCTTTTTTGATGGATTATCAGGCATCTGTTGCTCCTTGCAAGCTCATGGCAATTTGATCATGAACTTTGTTGGTCAATGCATCAATGTCACTGCTTTTCAGACCATCAGTTGGGATCGGCGGAAGAAATTCCAACGTCAGTGAGCCACCGTTGATTTTCCAGCGGTCTTTGGACTGAACATGGTAGCTGCCGTGAATGGCGATTGGAACGACTGGCACCTGTGCTTTAGCCGCAATCAACAGGGCTCCTTTTTTAAACTTTTGCAGTTGACCATCTGGAGTTCGCGTTCCTTCAGGAAAAATAACGACAGAAGCTCCTTTTTTAATTCGCTGTGCAGCAGAAATGATGCTGTGCATTGTCTTGCGTCGGTTGGAGCGATCAATTGGAATGATGCCGCAACGTTTCATCGCCAAACCAAAAATGGGAACCCGGAACAGTTCTTGTTTTGCCATCCAGCGGAACTGAATCGGCAAACCAGCGTAGATAATTGGGATATCAAAATTACTCTGGTGATTGGAAACATAGATAGCGGGACAATCATAGGGGATATTCTCACGACCTCGAATCTGTACTTTCAGCCCGGCAAGGAAAAGGCAGCTTTGCCCCCAAAAACAGACAAAAGAGTGCGTCCTATCTTGCCCGAAAAGCGATACAATCAGAGCCAGAAAAGATGCGATCAGTGTCCACGGATAGAAAAATAAACAGAAAAAAAACGTGCGTAGCACGAAAGATCCCTCCAAGAAAATGTAAAAGAGCCATAGTACTGATTTATGGGGGGGGGCGTCAAACAATTCCTAGCAGATTGTCTGATTATCAACAAACTAGTTGTGTAACAAGATGCGATATTAAAGGGGGTGCTCATTTCCCCATTGCTGGCTCAAGCTTTGTCTAGAAATTTTCTCACTGCAAGGGCTAATTGGTCAGACTGAATAGGTTTATTCATGCAAGTTTTGATGCCGACTTGCAGGGCTTTTGAGTTGTTGTTTGCGTCATTGAAACCGGTACAAAGCAAAATTGGCAGATCCTCACGAACTTTCAGTAGCTCTTCAGCCAGATCGATCCCGTTTATTTGTGGCATGGCATAGTCGGTAATGACCATGTCGAATAGTTCTGGATCTTGTTTAAATATCCGCAGCGCTTCTGGGCTTTCGGTGGTATCAGTTACTTGATAACCATAACTCTCCAGCGTTACTTTAAGCAGGTCCGCTATGGGTTTTTCGTCATCAACAATTAAAAGGCGTTCTGTACCCATCGGCACCTCTATTGGAGCAGATGGTTCTTGAGTAGTTTGTGTTTGTCCTGCTGGAACTGGTAAGTAAATACTGAAACAGGTTCCTTCATTTGGCTCACTGTAGACAGAAATATGACCACCAAAGTCCTTGATAATCCCATGGGCGACCGCCAGTCCAAGTCCAGTCCCTTCACCCGTTTTCTTTGTGGTGAAGTAAGGCTCAAAAATTTTTTCTAGAGTTGCATTGTCCATTCCGGTACCGGTATCACTGATCCGTAGCAGGAGATACTCTCCAGCTTGAAGGTTGAATAGCGGAACCGTCATCTCCGGCTGAATGTCTATTTTGGTCAAAGATATTTCCAGAGTGCCAGAGTTCTGATCACACATGGCATGATAAGCATTGGTACACAGATTCATGATCACTTGGTGGACTTGTACTGCATCTGCAAGGACTGGCGGGCAGTTCGGGTCGATATTCTGTCTGATCTCGATTGTCATCGGAAGAGATGGGCGTAATAGCTTCAGAGTCTCAGTGATTATTCTCTGAACCTCGATCGGAGCCATTCTGTATTCGGTTTTACGACTGAAGGTCAAAATTTGTTTCACCAGGTCTACAGCTCTTTGCCCTCCTGTTGTGACCTGTTTTAAAGAATCAAACGCTTTAGAATCTGGTGGAGTATGAAGCATAGCCAGTTGAGTATAACCTATGATGGCACTTAAAATATTATTAAAATCATGTGCAATTCCGCCAGCTAGAGTGCCAAGTGACTCCATCTTTTGTGCCTGGCGTAATTGCTCCTCTAACTTTCTTTGCTGGGTAATATCTTTAGCAAAATGGGAAATTCCAGTCGTTTGGCCAGTATCGTCCAAAATAGGCGAAACAGTGATCGAGAATGTTTTGTCCAGTTTTTTGTGAAAAAATTCTTCAGTGTAGGGCTTAAAATTGTCACTGATCTCTGTAAGCGGACAGCCTGGACAAGGCTCCTTATTGCCAGAGAAGAGCTCATAACAATATTTTCCGATACATTCATCCTTATTCAGGCCAAATGCGACTACAGCTGCTTGATTGCATTGTGTAATCTCATGTTTCAGGTTCTGGATAGTAATGATGTCGGTACTTGAGTCAAAGGTTCTACTCCACTCACGCTGAGCTTGTCGTTCCTTCTCTTCAGCAGCTTTTCTTTCACTGATATCGCGGGCGATGGCAATAATGTAGTCTTTGTTATCATCTTCAACATATCGATGACTGACCTCAACCGGGAAGATTTTCCTCGATTTTGTAATGTGAGTTGTTTCAAAAAGGGTATCTTGATTCTTTTGGATGCTGTCTACGCGCTGCCTCCATTCATCAATACCTTGATAACCTGGGTTGATGTTGACAATACTGAGCTGCAACATTTCTTCTTGGTTGTAGCCATAATGGTTGCAGGCTCTCTTGTTGACATCGATAATCTGCCCAGTTTTAACATCGATAATAAGAAAAGCATCATTTGACTGATCAAACATATTGTGAAAGCGCATGAGTTGATTGTCGCTCTCACGGCGTTGAGTATGATCCCGAGAAATAACAATGATGGCAAGAATTTTCCCGCTTTCATCTTTAATTCCAGATGCTGAAATATCTACATGTGATTTTTTCCCATCGGGCTTTGTTAGTTCTAAATCTTGATGAAAGTGCTCACCTTTATAGATTTTATCCAGCAGGTTAAGCCATTGGCTAGCACCAATACAGCCAGAGAAAGGATGTCCCGCTGGCAGATACTCGGTTGCAGCAAAAAGTTTTTTATGGGCAGGGTTGACCAGTAGGATCTCGCCTTCGGGAGAAAGGACACAGGTAGGGTTTTTAGCCTGAAGGTAGATGTTTTTATATAAGTCTACTTCTGATAGTGCCATTATCGTTTACCCTTTATGATCTCTCGTCAAATAACAGTATACAGTAACCTTCAGGGATTATGCAATTTTAGGTATTTAGCTTAAAGAATGCGGTTTGTAGGTTAAAAGAGGTAGACTATTTTTTAAAATCTTGACGTATTGCACCAAACTGAGTGAGACTCCATGGCTTGGTTTGTTTATTTTTTAAATATTATTATTCATGACAGATTTGCATAAAGGGAGGCGTTCATGTCAGTCAATAAGGTAATTCTGGTTGGAAATCTTGGTAAAGATCCTGAATTGCGCTACACCCCATCGGGCGCAGCGGTCACGACGTTTTCAATGGCGACAACTGAGCGCTACAAGGATCGTGAAGGGAATCGGCAGGAAAAAACTGAGTGGCATAATATTGTCGCCTGGCGGCAATTAGCAGAAATCTGCGGTAAATTTCTCCATAAGGGAAAGCAGGTTTATATCGAGGGGAAAATTCAGACTCGCTCTTACGATGATCGTGATGGTAATAAACGCTACATTACTGAAATTGTTGCAGACCAGATGCAAATGTTAGGCAGTCGTGATGATAGTCAGCAGGGTGGCGGTGGGGGCTACGCTGGCAACCAAAATCAGGGTGGTCAAAGCTATAGTCAAGGTGGTCAAAATCAAAATCAGAACGTTCAGAATAATAACAATGGTCAGCAACAGGGTGGTGGTTTTGCAGAGCCAGTATTTAATCCGGATGATGAGATTCCATTTTAGTCCGAACCTCTTGTTTTTAGTATGAAAAAAACTAAATTCCAAACAGATGAAGAAATTGCTATTCCAACATCAAACGCAGCAAAGTTCAAAGCTGGCCAGAAGCTAAAGGACACTGTGGGCTAATCGCTGCAAAAATATGTTAGCTTTTAAAAAAGCCGTTGGAGTATTTCCAGCGGCTTTTCTGCTTCATAAAGGTCTATGATTGAATATTCTCCATGGGTAATGATGTCTGAGAGCTTATAGGTAATTTAACTCCGGCTTGAACCTTTAAAATCTTCCTTATGCAAGCCATGTCTCTTCATCAGTTTATGAAGCTGTCGAGTTGTAATGCCTGCGTGATCTGCGGATGGGCCAATCCGTCCTTGCGTCAGAGCCAGCAATTGTTTGAGATAGATTGCTTCGCCTTCTCTTGCCCAGGTTGAACGGACTTCGGCCAGTGGGCGATCCAGATCAACAGCGCTTTGTACCGTTGCGATTGGACTATCAAACAGTTCTTGTGGGAAGCTGTCTGGTGTCAGCACATCGCTCGCTTCCAAAACAAATGCTCGTTCAATCAGATTTTCTAGCTCACGAATATTCCCTGGCCAGTCGTAGTTGTAAAAAGCATCCAGAACCGTCGCATGAATACCGTTAATTTCTTTTACGTAGGTTCTTGATAATTGGCTGATAAACAGGTTGGTTAGGTGTGGGATATCCTCTTTACGCTCCCGTAATGGAGGTAATTCCAAGGGAAAAACATTGAGGCGGTAGTAGAGATCAGAGCGGAATAGGCCTTGCGTGCAAAGCTCTTTCAAATCAACATTGGTGGCTGCAATGATACGAGTATTGCTCTCTATCTGTCGTTCACCTCCAAGACGGTAAAATGTTCGCTCTTGCAGTATTTCTAAAAGCTTAATCTGTGCAGAGTGTGAAATTGTGCCAATTTCATCAAGAAAAATCGTTCCCCCTTCTGCAATTTCAAACTTCCCTAGCTTGCGTTTACTGGCACCACTAAAGGCTCCCCGTTCGTGCCCGAACAAGTCGCTCTCAAGCAGAGTGTCAGGAATAGCACCACAATGAACCGCAATAAATTGATTATCCCGACGGCTACTATGCAAATGAATTAAGCGAGCCAACACCCCTTTTCCTGTACCTGTTTCACCGGAGAGCATGACTGTCGAGCGTGTTGGCGCGACAGCTTGGACTTTACGAAAAACCGCCTGCATAGCTGGAGAGTCGGAGCGTACTTCCTCCATTGTTTCGGTCTGCCAGGATTCATCTCGAAGAAAATTTAACTCCGATTCAAGCTTGGCTGTTTCATCAACACTTTCTATTGCTAGCTTGATTTCATCAACAGCAACCGGAAATGTCACATAGTCGCGAGCTCCATCTTTGATAGCGAGTAAAATTTGCCTGAATTGCCCCTGTGTTGCCATGACAATAATTTGTAACGCAGGAGCAATATCCAGCAGTTCTTTGATTCTTTTTCTAAAATCTTCTCCAATCAAACGCAAATCGAGAAAAACAAAATCATAGCGGTGCAGAACCACGGCCTCAACAATAGAATCCCAATTTGTTAGGTGATCAAAACGCTCCAAAGGATCAAATGCTGCAGCTAATGTGGCGACCCCGTCCTTGTCCTTACTGACAGCTAGAATTGTGCTCATCTCTCTCTTTAACCTCATTTAAGTGGACAAAAAGGAACTTTAGGTTCCTGTTGTGTGCGTTGGGAATAAATTGTTCCGATAATAAATCCAATTAATTGGCCTTTTAAACAAGTTTATCTTATCTACTATTTAAAACAAGAACTTTTAGTTCCTTAAATTTGATCTAAAAAATCAGACAGCAAGTATTTTACTGTAGTTTCAGGTGCTTACGGATTGGCACTTAAATTGTAATAAGGATAAATAAATCCGATGGAGAAATTATGAGCCATTTATGCCTGACCGGCCTGCTTCTGGCGGGCGACTTCGACCCAGTAGGTGATTGCGTTTCGCTTCAACTATGCACCAGAGATGAAAGGGTTTATTCCATTACTGATGGCACTCAAAACCAAGGCCTTGAAGCTTACCTGCGGCAAACCGTGCACATTATTGGTGAGCTACTCATTGTAGATGGGAAACCGCAAATTATGGTGATTTCAGTGAAATTGCAACCCGATTTACAGGATTGATGCTGGTTTTTGAGCAGCCAATTTATGAGAAAATATGAAGAGTTTTTAGATGTACAGGTACAACGACTTATTTATTGAACAAGCATACACAAAATATTGTGTGCACAGGGATGAAATATCACTGCCACATTTGATCTAACAATTTGTTGCATAAAATTAATGATTTGGCTCGGAAGCAGAAATAAGTACTCGGAATAAAGCAGCGCAAAATGACAATTTAATAAAGTTGCAGCCGTTAAAACATTTGGAATACACGGCAGGATCAGCAACAGCTCTCGCATAGGAAACGTTAATGTACTACGACATTATTGGCACGCTAGGTGTGTTCTCTTATTTGCTCTCTTACTATTTATTGCAGTCTGGAAAAATTGAGATTGAAAAGGGTTATACATACTGCATTTTAAATATCTTTGGAGCAACTTTTGTTCTCATCTCGTTGATGAACACTTTTAATTTGCCATCCCTTGTGTCGCAGATGGCTTGGATACTACTTAGCCTTTACGGTCTTTTGCGCTCAAAGGACACCGGAAAACCTTATAAGGGCAAAGATCCACGAGCCAACATAATTTATAACCCCAAAGTTCCCGGGCAAATTGACCAAGTTTATGTTGATGGTCGATTAGCCTGGTCTCGGACTCAGCAGGGAAGACATCAACAAGCTCAAAATGTTGAACCTGTTATTCCATCTCTCACAACTGCTAAGCGACAACGACTACTACCCGTTTCAATTGTTTTTTGGAGGTAGAAAAGACTTAAAACTATATTGTCATCTGTGAGAATGGGTCCACATTCCGCAATAAAGTAGCTAATAGATAAATTAAGAAAAACTTTTAAATAGATTAGACAGAAGACAAAGATGAACAACATACATGTAGGCTGGCGTGAGTGGATGTCGTTGCCGGAACTGAATATCGACAGAATCAAAGTGAAAATTGATACCGGAGCACGGACATCTTCTCTGCACGCATTTTTTGTGGAGCCTTTTATTGAAAATGATATTGAGATGGTGCGTTTTGGCATCCATCCCCTGCAGAAGCGTCTCGATGTCGAAGTGATTTGTCAGCAGCCACTAAAAGACTATCGAGAAATAAGTGATTCAGGCGGACATAAAGAGATGCGTTACGTCATTGAAACAAAGGTTCAACTGGGTGAAACAATCTGGCCCATTGAAATGACATTGACTAACAGAGACTGCATGAAATTTCGGATGCTACTCGGTCGTACCGCAATGCACAACATTGCAGTTATGCCGGATAGGTCATATTTATTCGGACGACCCAAAGCCAATCTTGGCAAACGAAAGTGAGATTATTATGAAAATTGCAATTTTATCTCGAAATCCCAAATTGTACTCAACCCGTCGTATGGTCGAAGCAGGGACTGAACTGGGACACGAAGTTCATGTTATTGACCCTCTGCGCTGCTATATGACCATTGCCAGCCAGCGGCCAACTATCCATTATAAAGGGGAAGAGTTGAAAGGGTTTGATGCTCTTATTCCGCGGATAGGAGCTTCTATTACTTTTTATGGTACGGCTGTAGCGCGTCAGTTTGAGATGATGGGGGTTTACAATATCAACGAGTCAGTTGCTATTAGTCGCTCACGTGACAAATTACGAAGTCTGCAGTTGCTCGCACGTAAAGGAATTGGTCTACCAGTTACTGGTTTTGCCCACTCGACTAAATATACCAATGACTTGATCGAGAAGGTTGGTGGGGCACCAATGGTGATCAAGCTATTGGAAGGAACCCAGGGAATTGGAGTGGTTCTGGCGGAGACTAAAAAAGCAGGCGAAAGCGTCATTGAGGCATTCCGAGGGCTGGATGCAAACATTCTGGTTCAAGAGTTTATCAAGGAAGCAGACGGTGCAGATATCCGTTGTCTGGTCGTTGGCGATAAAGTTGTTGCTGCTATGAAACGACAAGGGAAAGAGGGAGAGTTTCGATCTAATTTACATCGTGGTGGCAGTGCGAGTATTGCTCGCTTGACTCCAGAAGAACGTTTAACCGCAGCCCGCGCTGCTAAAATTATGGGATTGAATGTTGCTGGAGTTGATTTGTTGCGTTCTAATCACGGTCCGGTGGTGATGGAAGTCAATTCCTCCCCAGGACTTGAAGGTATTGAAACAGCAACGGAAAAAGATGTTGCCGGCATGATAATAAAATTTATTGAAAAGCAGGCGAAGCCAGGTCGCACCAAGACCAGAGGGAAAGGATGAAACGTGCAGATCCGTTCGAATTCGGTGGGGTGAGCGTTCTGCCTGGTGAATGTGCAACTGTTGAATTGCCCATGGCTCGTTTGTATACAAAAAATGAAATGACTCTGCCAGTCCAAGTTGTTCACGGTCGATACACTGGGCCTGTCTTGTTTGTCTGCGCGGCAGTGCATGGTGATGAAATTAATGGTGTTGAGATTATACGTCGACTACTGAACAGTCGATCTCTAACCAAATTACGTGGAACCTTGCTAGCGATTCCTGTTGTCAATCCGTTTGGATTCATTCAACGATCTCGCTATTTACCAGATCGTAGAGACCTAAATCGTTCATTTCCCGGGACATCAAAAGGTTCTTTGGCGGGGAGGCTAGCCCATTTGTTTATGACGAAAATTGGCAGCCGCTGTGATTTTGGTATTGATCTACATACTGGTTCGAATTTTCGCAGCAATTTGCCACAGATTCGTGCCAGCTTGAACGATGAAAAAACAATTGAACTGGCATCTGCTTTTGGAGCTCCAATCGTTGTTCCTTCTGAATTACGCGAAGGATCGTTGCGCGAAGCAGTGGCAGCACTTGGGAAGCCAGTGCTGGTTTTTGAAGGGGGCGAATCTCTCTATTTTAATGAATCGGTCATCCGCACTGGTTATCGTGGTATTCTTAAGATCATGCGTCATACCGGAATGCTTGCTGCGAATCGAAGAGCTAAACAGCGCGAGCCGATTATTACTGACCGAACCAGCTGGGTTCGAGCAAGTATGAGTGGAACTTTTACTTTAAATGTAAAATTAGGTGATTTGGTCAAACGGGGCAATCTTCTCGGAGTTCTGAATGATCCTTTTGGTGATGACCGAGAAGATGTTCCTGCCCCCTTTACGGGAGTTATTATTGGAAAACTGAACTTGCCTTTAGCCCACGAGGGAGACGCGCTGATTCATTTGGCGAAAGTCCCGGATACGGATGAAGCGGAAGAAACTTTGGATGAATATACCTCATCATTAACTGAAGAAGATTTTGGATTAGAGCGTTAATCTTTTAACCAACTCCGTCTATGTGGAGATTCCAAATGGCACTATTTTCAAACCCACTACAGACCGTAACTTCCCTGATCCGCAGTCCCGCTAAAGAAATCGGACTTCCCCCCGGCACGCTAATTCATGTCGGTGAAAAAAAAATGGATCGGACAGTAATTTCATACATCGACTATTCTGCCGATCACTATGACGCACAGACTGATGTTGATCTTGAAAGCTGTCTGCGATTTAAGAATCCCGAAACTGTAAGCTGGATCAATCTGGACGGAGTGCATGACATTGCTCAAGTTGAAGCTTTCGGTAAATCATTTGATCTTCACCCACTGACTTTGGAAGATATCCTCAATACGAATCATCCTGCTAAGTTTGAAGAATTTGACAACTCTGCATTGGTCATTGTGAAAATGTTTAATTTTGACGAGCAGGATTGCCGAATTCAAACGGAGCAAATCAGCTTGGTCTTAACTGTTGAAAACGTTCTGACATTTCAGGAACAATCCGGAGATGTTTTTGATGCTGTCAGGAAAAGGCTTCGCCGAAAGAGTGGTCGGATTCGTCAGCGGGGTCCAGATTACCTTGCCTATGCTTTGCTGGACTCAGTAGTTGATAGCTATTTTCATGTCCTCGAAAAAATTGGTGATCGGCTAGATTACCTTGAAACCGAACTGATTGATCGGCCGACTCAAGAGCTTTTACATCAAGTTCATCAGATCAAAGGACAATTGAATTTCTTGCGCAAATCCGCTAGGCCTGTACGTGAGTTGATCGATGCTCTTGTACATAGTGAATCCCCTTTACTCAAAGATACAACCACGATCTTTCTACGTGATCTCTACGACCATGGCAAGCAGGTTCTTGATACGGTAGAAAGCTATCGTGATAGTGCGTCTGGCTTGGTCGATCTTTACATGTCGAGTGTCAGTCAGCGAACCAACGAGGTCATGCAGGTTTTGACGATCATGGCATCTATTTTTATCCCGTTGACGTTCATTGCTGGAATTTATGGGATGAACTTCGAACTGATGCCTGAACTGAAATGGCGCTATGGCTATGTAATGGTGTGGGGGGTGATGATCGCGTGTTTTCTTGGAATGCTCTGGTTCTTTAAAAGGAAAAAATGGTTTTGATATCTCTGCTTAAATTTATTCTGTTCTTGTGCCTGCTTTGCCCATTTCAATCAGGGGCTGCAGAGCCTGCTGTCGAAGTCTCAGTTAATAATGGAGATGCTCAAAATTCTGTCTTTCCTGGTCTCAGTGAATTGACTCAGCGTTCTACTGCGTTGGTCGGTTTTGTGGCCAAGTCAGAAGAAAAGCTTCAACAGCTTTCTGATTTTTCTAAACAAACTGAGGCTTTGTCTGGAATTTCTGAACAATTCAAAAACCTGCAGAACGATACCAAACCACTTGGCTCGCCAGATGACTGGTATGTTGATCGCTTGACCCACTACATTAATCAATTTGCATTGGTTCGCCAGAATTTAGAGGGTTTACAGCAAAAATTAACCTTGCGTCAACAAGAGGTTGAAAACATTCGCGAGAAAACCAAGAAAGATAGTGAGTTCTGGAATGCCTGGGGACTTGAATTAACAAAGCAAGACGTCAAACTACCAAAGCAGACGATAGCCCAAGTAAAAAAATCATTACAGCAACTTGAAGAGAAGTTGAAAAAAACTTCAAATGATTTACTACAACAACAAGAAAAAGGTGGGGAGCTGCTTCGCCAAATAAACGTTGCCGGAGATGTCTTTGCTAAGTCTCTTGGTAAACTACGAAAAGCGACGTTCAGAAAGAATGCACACTCTTTTTTCTCTAAAGAATTTTATCTTCAATTTACGCCAGAACTTCGAGTTCAGGTCGCAAATGGCTTGAAGGTGGCTCTTATTTACGATCGCAGCTATTTTAACGAACATAGTTGGAGTTTGGGGCTTTTGGGTGTTGTTTTTTTTCTTATTGTGGGCCTTCTTCAATATCATCAAAAAACTTTGATAAAAGCGAAAGAATGGGGTTTTGTTCTTAGTCATCCTTTTGCCGCAGCGTGTTTCTTTTCGGTCATTATATTATGGATCTGGCTCCCTTCTCCGCCAGCTCTGCTGCGTTTTAGCGTTTTAACTTTGGCCGTTATTTCTGCAACCTCTTTGGCTCTTTCACTATTAGAAAATCGGCGGCAGGTATGGACTTTATTATTCACAGCCTTAGTGGTTCTGCTGACATCGGCTTTTCAATTAATAACTCTTCCTCAGCCTTTATTCAGGATTTACCTAACTTGTCTCTCGATAGTTTTTGTTCCTCTACTTCTTCGACAAATTTATTGGTCTAGAAAGTTACGGAAATCTGGCGAAGGGCGTTTGTTTAGGGCGATTCTCCGTCTGGCTATTGCAGTACTAACTGTGAGCTTTATCGGCCAGATTGTCGGTTATGTTAATTTTTCTGGTTGGTTGATTCAAGCGACATTCGAAACAGGGATGGTTTTATTGTTTGTGAAAATGGCTTCCATGTTGGTGAGTGGCTGTATTGCCTTCGCAAACCATTTATTAGTGCTAAACGGACCAGTTTATTTCAAAAAGTTTGGCAATGAATTGACTTTGCGCCTGCAAAGAATCTTAAGGATTGTCATCTATGTGATTTCATTTTTTTATTTGATGCCCACCTGGAGACTTTTCACAAATATCAATGATGGTTGGGACTATTTCAATCAGCTCACGGTTAATATAGGAACATTTTCTCTTTCTGCGCAGATGTTACTATCGGCAATCATCACTTTTTATTTATCATTCCAGATATCTTGGGTGCTTCAGGGTCTCAGTGAATCACAATTTCTGGATCGTCGCTCATCAGATCGGGGTGTCCGTGATGCGATCAAGAAACTGACTCATTACGGAGTGATCCTCATCGGGTTTATGGTTGCTCTTAGTTTTCTTGGCTTTGGACTACAAAACCTAGTCGTGATTCTGGGAGCATTTGGTATTGGTATCGGATTTGGTCTGCAGGATATCGTCAACAACTTCCTATCTGGGTTAATCCTTCTTTTTGAACGGCCAATTAAGGTTGGTGACGGGGTTGTTATTGATGGAGAGTATGGAACAGTCACCCGAATCGGACTTCGTTCTACCATCGTGGAAAATTTAGACCAAGCAGAACTGATTGTTCCAAATGCGCAGATGATTTCACAGAAAGTAACTAACTGGACTCTTTCTACTCGACGGATACGAATTGTAATTCCTGTCGGTGTTGCCTATGGAAGTGATTTAGAAAAAGTCTTAGGGGTACTCAAGCAGGCTGGGGAAACTCACACCGAAGTGTTAACAGATCCAATGCCGATTCCTCTTTTCATTCAATTCGGAAATAGCTCTTTGGATTTTGAGCTACGTATATGGATAAACAATATTGATAATCGGCCACGTATAATAAATGAAATACTACTGTACATTGAGCGCCGGTTCCGCGAAGAAGGTGTTGAAATCCCGTTCCCACAACAGGATCTTCACTTAAGAACAGTTGCTGCAGGTATAAGTTTTGGTAATGCGGAGGTTTAGAATAATCAGAATAATTTGACCGTTTAATAATCTTTAAAAAACTCTTCGGTAACAAAAAAGCGGGTCAGCCTGATAAGTGTGCTTTATTTTTTCTTTTTGTCCCGTCCTGAAATAAGTTTACACCTAGGAGGCTTATTTATGGATAGTACAGATGGCAAACAGACGAGACGAACACAATGTGATTACACTATGGGCTTTAAATTACAGGTCGTTGCTGCCGTAGAAAAAGGCGAC
>JADGEB010000025.1 GCA_016744595.1 Desulfuromusa sp. | reverse complement strand
CTGTTGCTGATTAATCAGATATTCAAGGATACTTCCTTGACTGGACAACCGCTCAAGGATCGCTTCTTTTTCTGATCGATTGGCATTAAGTTTCGCATAGTTTTCTTCGATTCGCGCCAGACGATCATCCAGACTTGTGGTATTTTGAACAGGCTGAGGAACACCTTTCTGCGGTTCATAACTGGGGGACTGGAGACCCGAATCCTCGAAAGAAAGCTCATTGACAGCGTCATTGACCAGTGCCATATCTATCTCGCGAGTTTCCTCGACAAAAGCCGACAACAGAAGGAAATCACTGATTAAATTAATAAGGCGGGGAACCCCACCACTGAAACGGTAAATTATATCAAATACGCCATCCAGAAAAGTAACACAATCACGACTTCCAACTGTCGCAAGACGATGATAAATATACTCTTCTGATTCTTCACGGTTGAGCGGGTTCAGGTGGCAACTAATACTGATCCTTTGCCGCAACTGGCGCAAGGATGGTTTAGCAATAATTTGTTTCAATTCCGGCTGCCCAACCAAAATAATCTGAACCATCTTGAAGCTCTCTGCTTCAAGGTTAGAGAGTAAGCGTATTTCTTCCAGAGCCTCTGCAGAGAGATTCTGTGCTTCGTCAATTATTATAATTGGCTGGCGATTGGACGTGCATTCTTCCAATAAAAAGTCATTCAATTCAGATATTAACTGAACCTTGTCTTTGCCTGCTGTCTCGAGTCCAAAATCACTATTAATCATGGCGATCAATTGATGACCATCAACCCTGGTATTAAAAATCATCGACAGAGTTACATCTGCACTAATCTTGTTGATAATATCACGAACAAGAGTCGTCTTACCCGAACCAACTTCACCGGTCAGCAAAGTAAATCCAGCGTGCTCCTGAACACCATATTGAAGATAACTTAAAGCCTTTCGGTGCCCTTTGCTTAAGTAAAGAAATTTGGGATTGGGCAAAAGCTCAAAAGGCTTGGCACTAAGGCCGAAAAAATCTGTATACATAAAATCTCACAATATAAATACTCTCCTCTCTATGAGAGGAAGAGCCAGGATGATGGGGGAGATAACACTACAAGTTGATTATTATTTCTAAGAAAAGCACAAGTATTCCCCTCATCCGACTCAGGCCACCTTCTCCCTTACGGAGAAGGATTATAAGTGCGGCGCCATCAGAACCGTACAGTTGCACTTAACGTTACGATATTGTTTGTATAGTCATTACCATCAATGTCTGATTCATTGGTGCGATAACGATATCCAAACGAGGCAAGAAAGCGTCTATATTCATAATCGAGAGAAGCCCCGAATGTCACTCTGTCAACCTCTTCATCAACAATATCGATGTATTCAGCCCATTCATATTCAGCATCAAAGTTAACGGTTAACGCCCTTGCGAGGGATTTAGAAAAATCAAAACGGATACCGTAAGCCTCATCTTCACGATCCAGACGTACGTACTCGGAATTATTCCAAAACAGATGTGTCGAAGCAGTCAACGACTCCTTCGCATAAGCAGCCCCGAAACTGGCTTCTTGTGACTCGGTCAAACCATCTTCGGCCGTTATGGTGAAACCTTGCGAGTAGTCCAAGGATAACGTAATGGGATCAGAGAGATGATAGGAAATATCCACCAGCCAGTTTTTCCCATCGGTGGAAAAACCGGAATCATACTCTAAATCGCTGTACCCGCCTTCAATCAAAGCCGTTATACGCGAACCTAGTTGCTGGGTTAGACCAAGGGTATATTCGTGCTGGTCAAACTCATCAGCGTCATCATCAGATTGATGAACAGCATAAGAATAACGAGCAAAAACTTCAGAGTGTGCCGATAATTGTTTTACCAGAGAGACACTACCTTCATGCTCTTCCGAATCATCTCCTCTTAAATCAACATAGTCAAGGCGGTCATAAATATAACCAAAAACCATAGAGAACGTTGGCATCAACTGTAAACGATATTCAGGAACAACTGACGTATGATAAACCGTAGAGCGATTTTCTATATCGTTAAACTCATTATCATCTCGTTCATCTATCGCCTCACGACTGATCGTTTCAGATAGACGCAAAGTAAAAGGGCGACCAGTAAAAAACAGCGCGGTAACATCTGCTTGCTGCACATCCTTGAAATCATCCTGATTTTCATCTTCATTATCTTTATAGATACGATAACGTAGTGAATAATCGACATCCACATCAACTGAGCGATTGCCATACGTAAGACTTATTCCCGGCTCAACCGTGGTAATCCAGTCCTCTTCTTCATTATTGGGATCGAGAAAAATATTGTCGTTATATTCTTCCTCCACCATCAAACGCGGATGGATTTCTATCGCTGACCAGGCATTCAATGTAGAAAGCAGTATTCCTGCTAGCGCTAATGTAAAAATAATTATTTTTGAAAGTTTCATCGTCCCATCCTTGCTCACAAGAGATATTTACGAATCAATCATAATAGTAATAATTAGAGCTTTTCAGAAACACACGAGCATCATTATAAACAATACCAAGAAGATTATGCTGCTTAAATTCTTCTACCGTCTTTGCAACATCCTCCCTGTTAGCTTTTCCTTCTCTGACGACAAAAAGGGTTGCATCAAGAAAAGCAGCCAAAACGCCGGCATCGGCAAAGGGTTGTGCTGGTGGCGTATCAAAGATTACGTAACGCTCGGGATAGCGTTCTTTCAGTTCCTGAACAATCTCCTTCATTCTAATGGATGAAAGCATATCCAAGGGATCTTTAACTGCCTCTCCAGCAGGCAGAATAACCAACCTACCAACACCTGTCTTGATCAAAGCTTTTTCTATCGGGAGACCATCCCGCAGACAGTGCACCAGGCCTACCTCGGGATTGATATCAAGATACTTATGGACTGATGGCCGGCGTAAGTCTGTATCAACTAACAGAACAGTGTGATCCTGTTCTTTGGCTAAAGAAATCGCAAGATTCAAGGCAGTCATAGATTTGCCTTCTTCGCTGGCGGTACTGGTCACCATCAGGGTATTTAAAAACTTTTCCCCTTTTGTTAGAGCGGTCACCGTAGAACGAAGCTTATTAAATTCTTCAACAACGATTGTCTTCTCTTCACGAGCTGTCGCCAGCATAAGATTATCAATTTTAAGCGGAACAACATCCAGCAACGCCCCAACTCGCTCCTTGACCGTCTTTGGTCTTACCGGTGCTGATTTTTCAATTTTATTCAACTCAAGACTCTTCTCGGTCGGTCTTTTGCGCTGACTTGCAACTTTTTTTAATGCTTCTTCAATTCTACTCATAATCAAACACGCCTAGCGAAGGTAGATTTCATAGACAAACACACCGGCAAAACAAAGTAGATACACGCCAGCAACAAAGAGGACCAACAGATCTTTCCTCCAAATGCGTTTCAATATTGCAGGGTCAGTAATATTGGGCACAACGGCAAGGACATCAACACCAAGACCTGCAAAGACTTCTACATCACGTATTCGGGTATCGATACTTTCCAAAAGATAAATAACACCAATACCGCACCCGATGCCCCCTGCAACTGCAAGCAAAAACATTTTCAACATATTCGGGGAAACCGGAACCTCTGGCAATACTGCAGCATCAACAATTCTGAATGTGGCAGCTTTATTCCCAATTTCCATTTGTTTGGAAACTTCAGACTGGCTCATTCTGCCAAGCAACTCATCATAAACATTACGAATTGAATCTCTCCCCTGGATAAGAATTCCGAGTTCTTTTCTCGCAGTTGGAACATCTCGCAACTCATTTTCTCGTTTGGCAATCGTTTTTTGAAGGTTGAGTTTCCTCGCCCCCATGGAAGAAAGTTCTGCATCCAACTCAAATACTCGACCTTGAAGTTCCTGATGTAAAGGATTCAAAGACGTCAGGCGAGTCCGTTCTGGTTTATTCTCATCACTCTCGGGTTCGGTAAGACGTTTCTTTAGTCCTTCAATTTCAGATTTGAGTCTGATCACCTCAGGATAATTATCTGTATATTTCAACAAAAGATTATTCAGTCGATTTTCCATTTCAGCAAGGCGCCCCCCTTCGGCAGACTCACTGACCATATCAATCGTTTCAGGTAAAGAGTCCAATTGGCTCTGGATCTGTTTTTTTCTTGCTAGAAGAGTATCTTGGGTTAATTCAATATTTTCTATCTGGCTCTCTAAAGCCCTGATATTTGCCAGTGTCGCACCTTCATCCACAGAAAAATAAACGCCATTTTTCTTTCGGAAGTCTATAATTTTATCTTCTGCATCTTCGAGTTTTGTTTTGAAAATTTCAATCTGCTCATCAAGAAAGCGATTGGCACCGTAGGTCTCTTCCCTTTTTGAAGAAATATTCTCCTCAACGTAAGCACCAACCAACGTATTTACAAACTTTTGAACAAACTCGGGATCTTTATCAACTAAAGTCAGAGTAAAAAGTTCCTGACCACGAATGCGCAAATTGATCCGCTCTATCAACTTTGAAATATAAGTTTGCTGTTCTGCGACTGGTTTAGTAAAAATATCTGATCCTACCTCTTCCAAGGTTTTCGTCACAAGATCCCGACTTAGAATCGCATACCGCAGCACCCTGATTCGATCATTAATATCAGGGGAAACAGCAATCCCTCGCACCAAGCTATCGATAACATTACGCTCAATAAATACCGTCGTATCGGCACTATATTTTTTGGGCAAAGTAAAACTATAAGCACCAATTGCCGTCATCACGACCAATAAAATCAAAATGAACAAATATCGATAACGATGGAGAGCACGGAGATAACGAAATATTTCTTTAAAATTCTGCATATAAAAACAATCCTAAAAGAACGTAAACTTTTAACAAAACATCAGATGGGTACGCTAAAGCTCCACCCGACAAGGCACAGTAGGGTGTTTTATTTACGCCGCCATCAAAAGATACTTTCTTCAACAATGACGTAATCACCAGGCAGCAGAGACACATTTGCACCGATGTCTTTGCCTCTGGTTACTTGCTTCAAATCAATCTTGCGCTTCTTTTTGTCTTTACCAATAACATAAACACTGCCTTCCTTGGCAAACTCAGTAAAACCACCAGCAGCAAGGATAGCATCCATTACCTTCATTCCTTCATAGAACTGCAGATTCTGGGGAGTTACAATTGCCCCCATCACATAAATAAGATTGAGTCGATTACTAGGGATGAAAATTATATCTTCAGCTCGCAGCTCTATATCTCTGGACATATCGCCATCGAAATATAGAGAATAGAAATCAGCACTTATTTTTTCGTTATTGCGGGAGAGATAAGCACGCCGCAAATCAACCCCAGCCAAATCACCAAGTTCACTTAATAGTTTAAGCAAGGTCGTCTCTTTGGTCATATCAAAGACTCGAGAGATCCCACCACCAGTAATATAAACTCTGTTGTTGATAATTTGCTCAACTGAAACAGTTACAATCGGCTGCTTAATAAATTCTTTCATCTGCTGAGTAATTACTTTACTCAAATCACTCGGAGTTGTTCGATCTGCCTGGATATCACCAACAGCAGGGAGGGTTATCTTCCCATCAGGCCTAACAATAACCGAACGACTCATCTCAGGAACACCCCAAACAGAAACCTCAAGGACATCCCCTTTTCCAATCAAATAATCTGCAGCGGTGGAGAATCCAACCAAACTAAAAAAAATTGACAAAAAGCAGATAAATATTCTTTTCACTCTTACCGTCCTCCAAAGCCCGTCAAAACAACCCGAATGGTATCTATAATGATTCGAAAATCAAGAAAAACTGAATAGTTTTTAATATAAAACAAATCATAACGCATCTTTTCCAAAGCATCCTCATCTGACGCACCATAAGGATAACAGACCTGCGCCCACCCTGTCACACCGGGTTTAACAAAATGGCGTGTCGAATAAAAAGGGATTGTTTCTTTCAACCGTTCAACGAAAGCCATCCGCTCTGGACGTGGCCCAATAAAGCTCATATCACCCTTTAAAACATTATACAATTGAGGAATCTCATCCAACCGGGTTTTACGTAAAAATTGACCGACTCGTGTCACCCGTGGATCATCTTTTTGTGCCCAGACGGCACCTGATTGTTTCTCTGCATCCTGCCCCATCGTGCGAAATTTATAGACAAAGTATTCAATCTCATTTTCCCCTACTCTCAATTGTTTATAAAAAACAGGCCCGGGTGTATCTCTTTTTATAATTACAGCCAGGATTGGAAATAATGGAGCAGCAATAATCAATCCAACAGTAGAGAAAATGATATCGTAAATACGTTTATAGGCGCGCATGAACGGTGTCATACGAAAGCCTTGCGTATAAATAAATGCGCTTGGCTGCATATTTTCCACCAGCAGGCAACCCTTTTCCTGCTCAAAATATGTTGTTGCCTCAATAATCTCAACTCCACGTAACTTACTCCGCATAAACTCCTGAAGAGGTAAATTACCGCGACGTTCGTTGAGAGCTACAACAAGTTTTTGTGGTCGATAATCGTGAATAAGATCATCAATAGAATTGATATGCCCAACAATCAGTTCAGGATCAACTACAGGTTTTCTTTGAGTACAGGTAACAAATCGGACATAACTATGAACATTCTGATCTTCAGGAACAATTTGAGCAACCATCTCTGCCAGCTCTCCAGCACCAACAATCAGAACTCTTGTCGCAAATTGAGCAGAATGAGAATATTTTCGGATCAATAGCCTGAAAGCAAGCTGACTACAACAAAACAAGGTAAGAGCAATAATCAACAACCCCCGACCAAATTGAAACGATGGGAACAAATAAAATATTACTGATAAAATCAAAAATGAAGATGTGGCTTCAGAACCGATTCGATAAACCAAAAACTTACGACTGGTAAACTTTTGTCTGTCATAGAGTTCAAATAGGTAGGTTGAAAAGACCACAACAGATAGATAGAAAAAAACCCGAATAATACTACCAGACAAGAGGATGTCAAGGCTAGAAAAGGAGCCAAACCTTACAAGATAAGACCCGACAAGACTTAAAAAAGCCAGGCAAATATCGATAATAATAATGAAGTATTTAGGTCTGATTATCATTTATTTCCCATAAATTAGTCGACATCAACGAATAGACCAAGAACCCAATTCTTTGACAGGAACGACAGGATAAAATCTAATATCGAATCGAAACTATCTTATATTCTCTTAGGGTTACAACGAAACGATAGATCTAATTTCTAGCTATGGATATCCGCTCTTATCAGATTTTCATCCTGTCAAAGACCTAAGACTTATCTTTCTCAAAAGACAAACTATTTAAGTTTCTTCAGTAGCTTCTTGGCAGTACTCATCTCACTATCCGTGCCATTAACAACAACCTGATCCAACAACTCTTTCGCCGCAGCGTTTTCTCCAAGTTGTATTTTTGCCATTGCTAAATGCAGTGCAACAGCTGGAACGGCAGGAAGTAGTTCATGAGCCTTCTCAAGTAAGTTAAGGGAATCCTTCGACCGTTTGTTCTTGACCAGAATATAACCGAGAGTATCCATAATCCGTGGATCATTCGGTTGTAATCGATACGCATTCATAGCGTAAGTAAGAGCTTCTTTCTCTTCCCCAAAGTTATCGACAAGAAGATAAGCAAGATTATTCAATGCAGGGATATTCTTCGAATCGTACCTCAATGCTGATTTATAAAAATCGAGCGCAGCCCCTTTATCGCCATTTCTCTCTTTAATAAACCCCAGAGAAGTGTAAGCAGGAGAGAAGCGGGAATCAGTCTCAACAATCCTCTGGTAAATCTGTTCCGCCTGTTGCAACTTCCCACTTTGCTCATAAACTCGTCCTAACTGCATTTGCAACCGTACCGGATTTTCTACAGAGGCAATTCCTTTTTGTAAAATTTCTGCTGCTTCCGTCTGCTTCTTCTGCCCGCGTTTCAAGCCTGATGAAAGAAGATAGGGATATACTTTATCAGCAGAAGACTTCATGAGTTCTGAAACTAGATGCTCAGCTTTACTTGCCTGTCCGTTCGAAAGATATAAACGCACCAACAAGCTATTTCCGCGCTCCGGAGATAAGCCAGACAACTGTATATACGCCGACTCTGCCAGATCCAATTGTTTTTGTTGGAGATGTAAACCACCATTGAGTTCCAACAAGGGTATCGATCTTTTATGTGCCTCCAAACCTCGATCAACAATAGCTAAAGTTTCAGCCAGGTCTTTCTTTTTCAGTTGATAGCGTGCGGCGGCGACAAATCCCTGTTCACTACCAGTAGCTTCGATCTGCCCATAGATATTGCCCAGTTCCGACTCTTTGCCCTGAACATTATAAAGGGCGGCAATCCCTAACAATGCTCTGATGTTGCGACTGTCTTTTGCCACCACCAATTGATATTCAGCAATCGCTTTGTCGTATTCTGATTGTGATGCGTAGTAAGATGCAATGTTGAAATACGGGGTCAGATACTCAGGATTGGATTGCTTTGCTTCTTGTAATGCAGCAATCGCCATTTCAGGTTTTTTCTGGGAGAAATAGGCTGCAGAGAGATAGTTATTGAGCAATGCATCAGTTTTTGAACCATCCATTCCGTCTTGTAAATTTTGAATTGCTGCGGAGTAATTCTTCTGCCGCAGATAATGGGTCACTAACATCAACCGGCCGTTAAGAACCTCAGGTGCTGCCGCCACAGCCTTAACCAGATCCGCTTCACCTTCTGCCCCCTGCCCTTTAGCCAGATGGAAAATACCTCGCTTCATATGAGCATCAGCTAGGGTTGGGTCTATTTCAGTCGCAGCTTCCAACTCTGCCATCCCTTTGTCATATTGACCATCAGCAAGATAAGAACTGCCGAGGATATTACGTGCATAAGCATTGTTAGGGTTGACCCGTAAAACTTTCTGGATTTCAATGATTGCGTCATCAAGGCGCTTCTGCTTGAGCAATGTCATAGCAACAAGAACTCTGGAGCGCTCAAAACCAGGATTAAGATCCAGAGCTTTTTGAAATTGGTTTAATGCTAATTCATACTGCTCCAAACCGTAATAACTAAGACCAAGGAAAAAATATGAGAGGAGGTGTTGCTGTGTCTTCAGGGAATTCTCTAATGATACTTTTGCTTCTTCATACTTCCCTTGACGATAAAGGAGCAAACCTTTTAATCGAGAACCTTCAGGACGATCAGCAAAACTAGCTAGAAGTTTATCAACCGAAACTCTGGCCGCATCCAAATTCTCCAAATCCATTTGCAAGATTCCTGACATGTAAAATGCCTGGAGCTGCTTAGAATCAACCTGAATAATATTCTGGTAAACTGCCAAAGCTGCTTCACGATCACCTTCTCGTGTTTCAATATTAGCTAGTAGATAATAAGCCTCTATCAGCGTATCATCCTGACTGATAACTTCTTGTAGATAAGTTTTAGCCTGGGGAAAATCCTTTTTCTGTAGGTACACTTTTGCCAAATTCAAGCGGGGATCAACTGCACCAGGCTCTAACTGTAGAGCTTTTTTGAATAGATTTTCTGCAGATTCAATATCACCAGAAGCGCCATGAGCTCTACCATAGAGAACCAGTGAACCTACTGTTTCATGTTTTTCAGCATGATATTTATCTAATTCGAGAAGAGCCTTTTCCGGCTGTTTTTTTTGGATATAAACTGACGCTAATTGCAGCAAAAAATCTGTCTGCAAAGGGTTTTGCAAAAGGACTTTCTGAAATTCTTTCTCAGCTCGATCAAAACTACCAGAACTCAAATAAGCTTCAGCCAGACCAACACGCGCGTCAATATAATTAACATCCTTTTCCAAGGCATTTTTATACAGCACGACCGCGCCACGGAAATTACCTTCACTACTCAGGCGATCTCCTTCCTGCAATAATTCTTCTTTACTTTGACCGCCACAAGAAACAACAAAGAGTAAGGTGAATAGAATCAAAAATCGTTGCATAGCCCCCACCATCAGGAAAGTGTTTGTAATTAATGAGAAAAATAATCTTAAAAACAAAATAAACGACAAAGAATTGAATATTAATCAGTTCAGTAAAGAATCTATATAATTAGCAGAAACTGAAAAAAAAACAAGAAAAATTATCAATTTTTAATGGAAGGATATAAAAAAAAGGGTAGTGCATATCGCACCACCCTTTTAGCAGTAAATTTTCTATTGATTTTATGACTTACGACGCTTCAAGAAAGCGAGACCAACAAGACCTGAACCGAGAAGCAACAAGGTGCCCGGCTCTGGCACAGGTTGCAAATCGCTGCTAGAAACTAACATATCAAGTGGCGCGGCGCCACTTTGTGTGTCTTCAAGAAAAATTTGAGTGCCATGATTTACCTCATCATAAGCCACAAAAATACGCTCAAGCTGGTTGGTATTAAATTGAACATCAGTATACCAAGTATCAACAGCACTACCATTATAAGTTACATCTGAATAAAAACCAAAGGTCAATCCGAAGTCAACAAAAGTACCATCTACAGCATCACTAATCTGCCAAATTGAATTTGCATTATCATACGAGAACCAAATAGATGAAGTTGTAGTAGCCCACCAATCAGTACTTGGTTCGTCTCCAGCTTCAAATATTTCATATGTCGAAGCAACTTCATCACCAGCTTGATTTACAGTATAAAGGCCAAAACTACTCTCATATGACGCTCCACCATTTTCATAATCTAACTGAAACAAAGCCTGACTGCCTGACAAATCAGTTATTGTCCAATAATCAGCATTTGACCATTCATAAGAGCCACCTAGGGTAGGCAACGTAACTGCCATAGAACTACCTGCGAACAAAAATGTGATCAATAATGTAAATAAAATCTTCTTCATCGTTTTCTCCGATTCCCCTCACGTTGAGGCTAGTTAAATTATATATAATTCAATAAGTGTACTTGGCTTTTCTATTTGCAATCCGCATGCCAACCATAAAGTGATGTTTTTTCGAGCTTTTTTTAAAGCAAAACCCATCTGTAAATTTTTTCGACAACATAGACATGACGGAAACAACGTAGTTGCCCTAGAGACTTAAGTACTGATGAAAGCAGATAAACAACTCCAAATCAGCTATTTAACCGCAGACAAACGCAGGTGTTCGTAAATAAAATATAAAAATTAGTATCTTGCTTTTCACATTTCCCTCCTCACAGAACCAATATTTTCAAATAGTGCAATAGAGTCAATCATCGTCAGTTAAGAACCTTGATTCGTTTGATAAAGCAAATGCTTCCTCAACAGCGGCGTTGCGATGATTCCCCTCTTCGTGTCCCCCCACTCATTCAGCACAATTGAAGTTATTTTCAAACAAAAAAACCGCTGCCTTGCGGCAACGGTTTTTTTTGTTAATTGGTGCCGAAGGGGAGACTCGAACTCCCACGCGAATACTCGCACTAGACCCTGAACCTAGCGTGTCTACCAATTCCACCACTTCGGCTTAAAGCGAAAGTTTTTATAGCAAAAGGGTTTCCCCATTGCAACAAAAATAGTCCAGAGCAATCTCTTTTAAAGATCTACCCTTATTGGTGCAACAAGAATTGTCTTATATTTTTGCACTGTAACCAACCCTGACCTTGCGCCCCTGGGCTTCTTAACTCGATTAGCTTCTGCAACCATGACCTCAACTTTTGTATCCAATCGCCCCCTAGAATATCCTGCGGCAATTGCTGCTGCATAATGAATATCTGCATCTAAAAATGAAGCCGGCCTTTCGCCTTTCTTTAAAACAACATGTGAACCCGGAACCCTATAAGCATGGAACCACAGATCGCCTTCACGTATAAATTTTGTCGAAATCTCATCGTTCTGTCGATTATTGCGTCCCCAGATTATCTTAAACCCCGAAGGGCTATCTGTTTCAACTGGCTTTGATGGTTTCTGTGTGCGCCTTTTATGAAGCTGATTCTTTTCTTTAAGCAACCCTGTTCTGCGTAACTCTTCTGCTATTTCTTCAATGTCGGATTTCTTAACACCATCATCCAATTGATAATCAAACTGAGCTAACCACTCTAGTTCCTCTTTTGATTCAATCAATCTCCGCGCACTGTGATCTAACCCCCTCTTAAATTTCTTGTAGCGCTGAAAATATCTTTCAGCATTCTGCTGAGGTGACAATAAGGGGTCTAAATTGATCTCTATCGATTGAGGAGGCTGTTTATGATAGTTTTCCAGTGAAATTTTATCCATCCCACGATCTATCAGATAGATATGAGCTAAAATCAGCTCACCAAAGTCTTTGTACTTAGTAAAACCCTGCTGTTTCTGAGTTTCTGAGTCAATACTTGCAATTCTTTTTTTTAGTCTCACCATTTGCTTACGAATGGTTTTTTTGAGCTGACCTTTCAAATCGTGAGTATAAAAAGTTTCTGAGGCTTCAGTGTAAGATTTTTCGACAAACTGGCTCCATGATTGATTTGGAGCCTTTTCATAAGTTTCGTTTTTTACACTCATTCGCTTTTGCTGATCCGGAGAACCATAAGAAATCCCCGACACACAACTTCCCCCGCTATCATCACCCTGGTATCTTTTCAGACAATCAATAATGATGCCTTCCTCATCACACAGAAGCATATTACTTTTCTGTCCTGTCAATTCAACAATCAACGTACAGAGACCCTGTTTACCTATACATTGCATCCTAACGATGCGATCTGCGTTGAGTATATCAACTGATAGTACTGTCGTTATGCGTGAGCGGAGCAACTGACAAAAACGCGGAGGAGTTGAGGGATTTAAATAATCCCGTTCGGTTAAATGAATACGAGATTGGGGTGAATCTGCAGACAGAAGCAGACGAAGAGTTTCCCTCCCATTCCAAAATTTCATAATCACCAGAAATTCAGAAGGCTGATATATTTTGCTGACCTTTGCCCCAGCCAGCGAGAGAGACAGTTCATTGACAACGTTATTGATCAGTTCATATTGCATAATCAGGAATCATGACCTTTTTCTACCACTCTGAGATTCAATCTGCTAATATCCCAAGAATTTCATTAAATGAGGAGATAATGATGTCAGATAATAGGCGCATTGAAACACAAGCAGTTCAAGGAAATTATCGCCCAAAAGCGGCCGAACCAAGGACAGCACCAATCCATCAGAGCACAACATTTAAATATGATAGTGCCGAACATATGGCGCAACTTTTTGATCTTGATTGTGCCGACCCTATGTATACTCGCCTTGGAAACCCGACGACAAGTGTTTTCGAAGAGAAAATTGCTTTGATGGAAGGTGGCGTTGCTGCATTAGCGACTTCATCTGGTCAAGCAGCATCAACTCTGTCAATATTAAATATCTGCCAAGCAGGCCAACACATTGTTACAGCCAGCACCCTTTACGGTGGAACTTTTTCTCTTTTTTCCAATACATTTCCAAAACTAGGTATTGAAGTCACTTTTGTTGATCCCGATGCCTCGATTGATGAAATCAAAAAGGCATTTAAAGAAAATACCCGTTGCTTATTTGCTGAAACAATCGGCAATCCCGGACTGAACATCCTCGACTTTGATAAATTCAGTACGATCAGCCAAGATATGGCCGTACCTCTAATTATTGATAACACCCTGGCCTCACCTCATCTGTGCCGTCCTATAGAACATGGTGCCAACATTGTCATTCACTCGGCAACAAAATATATTGATGGGCATGGAACCAGTGTTGGTGGAGTGATTGTCGACAGTGGTAATTTCAACTGGAATAAAGAAAAATACCCAGAACTCTGTTCCCCAGATCCATCTTATCATGGTCTAGTTTACACAGAAAAATTCGGAAACTTGGCTTATATTGTTAAAGCACGTGCCCAACTCATGCGCGACCTGGGAACAACGCCAGCGCCACAAAACTCCTTTCTTTTCAACCATGGACTGACAACCTTACACCTACGCATGGAGCGCCATAGTGATAATGCTCTGGCCTTGGCAAACCACCTCGAAAACCATCCAGCTGTCTCATGGGTTAATTATCCTGGGCTGAAAAGCCATCCAAGTTTCAAACTGACAAAAAAATATCTTGATTACGGTGCTAGTGGTGTTCTCACATTTGGCATCAAGGGTGGACGTACAGCTGGTATGGCCTTTATGGAAGCGTGTCGGCTAATCGCGATGGTCGTCCATGTCGGGGATGCACGCTCTTGTGTCCTACATCCTGCGAGCACAACACATCGACAGCTATCAGAAGAGCAGCAGAAAAAATCCGGGGTCTCTCCAGATTTGATTCGCCTGTCGATTGGAATTGAGCACATTGAAGACATCATAGCTGATGTTGATCAAGCCCTTGAAGACAGCCAAAAGTCTTGATTTATCGCATGCAATGGGTGGTCGATCAGTCCGCCCATTGCATGCTCTCTCTGCCCCCTTCTCACTTTGCCAAACAATCTAAAAATACATGCAACTGAAAACCACATCGACAGTGCTTAAGAAAAACAGAGTCACCACCTACCCCTTTAATACGATTCACTGTAAAAAATTCTGACAATACCGCTATTATTTAAAAAAAACGCCTTTATTCTGAGTAATTACAAGTCGGTAAACTTATTGCATGTCTCTTAAAACGAGGGTGAATGAATTCTATTATATGTAAGGAGAAAACGTCACAATGCTTATTTCTGTGATTTACCCCAATGGCAGACACGATATGATTAAGGATTTCATGCTTGGAAGAATGATAGAGCTTGGTGAAATCAAACAATTTAAAAGGAAAGATGGTTGGGTCAATATTGAGACAGATAAAATCCGCAAAAGGAACTCACGTAATTATGAAACAATCGAACGTCGCGAACATGAGGTCGTCATGCCCAGTGAACTGACAGAGATTTTCGCAAACTTCTGACTTCTGTCTTTCTGCTGAAGGTGCGTTGTGTTATGGTGCCGCGCCATGGAAACAAAATACCCTTTTCATATTGTCCTGATTGAACCTGAAATCCCACCAAATACAGGGAATATTGGGCGTCTTTGTGCGGCGACTGGTGCTCACCTCCATTTAGTTGGCAAGCTCGGTTTTTCCCTTGATGACAAACACCTGAAACGAGCAGGGCTTGACTATTGGCCTGAAGTCAAACTACATCGTTGGGAATCTTTGCAACAGCTACAACAAGAGTATCCTCAGGGGTGTTTTTGGTATACCTCAAAAAAGGCGACAAAAAGTTACACTAATGCCAATTTTAATACTGGTGATTTTTTCGTTTTCGGCAAGGAAACCCTAGGCTTACCAGAAGAGCTCCTTGCTACTGAAAGTAAGCAGGCAATATTGATTCCAATCTTCTCTCCGGCTGTTCGGAGTTTAAACCTGGCAAATTCAGCAGCAATTATTCTCTATGAAGCGCTAAGACAAACAGGGCAATTAGACACAGATTCTCTGTAAATCTATCATTATGCTATCAACAAAGAACGTGATAGCTAAGCAAAATCCCCCCCCCCAAGGCGTAATAATGTTTCAGGGGTGAAGGCATACAATAGTATGTCAAAATCCTGAAACATTATTACAACGCCGGAGGTCGTATTTTTTTGCGAAGCTATCAGATCATCCCAAGCAACTTACCACTCCGCTCAAGGAAGCCTGCCATACGCTCTTTACTGATCGCCTGATGTGATAACATTGCCAAGTCATAAATTTGATCTATCAGCATAGTTGCAGATTCGGTATCACCCTCATCCTGCAACTTGAGTACTTTTTCAACAGCTGGACTCGCAGTATTGATCATAAGGGTGTGGTCAGAAAACATATCAGGCATATCACCCTGTCCCATCATATGGGTCATTTCCTTAAAACGGCGGGATTGTTCATTCAGCAGAATCATCCCCGGAACGCTATCATCTTTAAGTGTTTCAATTCGAATCGTCAAACCCTTGATATCGAGGCCATCTTTGAAAATCTGCTCGATCTTTTCACCCTTAGTCTTATTGTCTGCACCCTCGACAATTTTCTGACTGGGATCTGCTTCAAGTAGATTTTCAGTAATGTCAGAATCTACCCGTTCAAATTTCAGATCGGTATTTTTTGACTCGAGAAATTGCATAAAATGATTGTCAATCATTGCATCCAGAATCAATACTTCCATACCCTGTGATTTAAAGAGCTTCAAATAAGTGGCTTGAGTCCCCTCATCATTGGCATAATAAACCTTATTTTCATGCTTATCTTTACCACGCTCAAGATAATCAGGCAAAGTTGTGTACCTATCGTCACCTGTAGCACGATAAATGACCGAATCCTTTACCTTCTCGTAAAACTTGTCTTCACGCATCATTCCATACTTGATAAAGGAATGGATATCCTCCCAGATTGGCTCAAATACATCACGGTCTTTTTTTGCGAGATCAACAATTTTAGCAGCAACACGTCCACTAATAACCTCACGAATTTTTCGTACCTGAGGGTCATTCTGTAGATAACTTCGAGAAACGTTGAGCGGCAAATCAGGAGCATCCAAACAGCCTTGTAGTGGGGTCAGAAATTCTGGAATCAGCTCTGGGGTATTATCAGAAACAAAAACCTGATTACAGAACAAGCTGATGTTACTTTTAGTGACATCAAACTCGTTAGTCAGATGTGGAAAATAGACAATCCCCTTTAGATTAAAAGGGAAATCGATGTTCAAATGAATCCAGAATAAGGGATCAGCGGACATAGGATAAAGTTTACGATAAAACTCTTTATATTCATCATCACTGATTTCTGACGCACTCCTAGTCCAAAGAGGATTTTTATCGTTGATCTCTTCCCCTTCAAGAGTGATGGAGACTGGCAAAAAATTACAAAACTTTTTTAGTACTTCACTAACAGAATCGGCCTCTAAGAATTCTTTTTCATCTTCATTCAAATGAAGGATAATTTCAGTACCGCGTTCTTTTTTATCTATAGGTTCCAAGCTGTAAGTAGTTGTACCTTCACAATTCCAGTGTACCGCTTCAGCGTCCTCCTGATAGGAAAGCGTACGTATCTCAACATGATCCGCAACCATAAAACTGGAATAAAAACCTAGACCAAAATGGCCGATAATCTGATTTTTATCTTCAAGATCCTTAAATTTCTCAATAAAATCTTCGGCCGATGAAAATGCCACCTGATTAATATATTTGCGAACCTCCTCAGCCGTCATGCCGATTCCATTATCAGTGACAGTCAAAGTTCCTGCCTCTTTATCAATATGGATATTGACCTTATATTCATCAGCAATCTGTAACCCTTCAATCAGATTGACATTTTGCAGCTTATGAATTGCATCAACAGCATTAGAAACCAATTCACGCAAGAAAATATCTTTATCGCTATACAACCATTTCTTGATGATTGGAAAGATGTTTTCCGTATGGATTGAAATACTACCCTCTTCTTTTTCTACCTTGTCAGACATTATCTAGTTCTCCTATAGGATGATGATTAGCTTTTTTGTGTGCGGAAAGATAAAAATCTCTAGAGTTTTTGTCAAGCACAACAGTCATTTATGATTTTTTTCAATAAAAAAGCCCGCACTGCAAAGCAGAACAGGCTTTCCTTCAAAATATATACAAACTTCTAAAATGTCGCCATAGATAGAATACCACGACATAGGTAAACAATTGCAAATAGCAGCGGAATAATTACATTTGTCAAAAAATGCAACATCAACCCCCGACTACAACCCCAAATTTTCTTCATTGCAGTCAAACGAAAATATTCATTCTCATCAAGTATACGAAGAAGAGAAACACCAACCACATACACTGAAAACAAAGCCTTTATTAAATCAACATCCATAAAATCTCCAAACAAACGATGTTTTATTTAATATAACAAAATTTGAAACTATTTCAACAATTAGGATTATAAGAATTTTTTTAAGTGTCTGAGCAACAAAAAAGGATCTTCCCAACGGAAAGACCCTTTAAATAAACTAAGTTTAAATACTGATCTATTTGATTAATTTTCAGTCAAAAAATATTTCTCATAAAAGTCTTCAAGATTACCAAGATGGCGGGTTTCATCAGCTAGTAAACGTTGAAACAAGACAGCCATTGGTGCCCCTTCACAACCACTCATCAGGCTTTTATAAAAATCTACAGCACATTTTTCCAAAAAGATGGCATGAGCTAAGGCAGTTCTGGCATCTGCATCTGGGGCTATTTCTCTTTGCTCAAAAACATAATTTAAATTCATCGAAGGAATCTCTTGCTGCAACTCGGCGACATCATGATCATGGCCGTCCAACAGTGCCATTTCCAAGCGCTGTTTATGATTTAACTCCTCAATAGCAGCTTCACGCAAGATCGCTTTAGCCTGACGATCTGTCACAACAGAAATGGCGTGGAGATAATTACGAAAACCCTCTTCTTCCATCTCAATCGCCTTTTCAAGGGCGGCTTCATATGTGTAACAAACACCTTCTTCTAAACCCATAATCGTCTCCTGTTAGTCAAATTAATCAATAACAACTACAAACAAAAATATCATTAAGAGCATTCATATCTTGATACTCTATCAAAATCACAACGGCAGGTAAATATTAACATAACTAATCTTACAGAGTCATTCACCAATAATTTTCACTAGAACCCTTTTTTTACGCCTACCATCAAATTCACCATAAAATATCTGCTCCCATGGACCAAAATCAAGTTCGCCGTCTGTCACTGCCACGACAACTTCCCTTCCCATAACCATCCTTTTCAGGTGGGCATCGCCATTATCTTCTCCAGTATTGTTATGATGATAAAGATTTAAAGGTTCATGTGGTGCCAATTGCTCTAACCACCGTTCATAATCCCGATGTAAACCCGACTCATCATCATTAATAAAAACAGAAGCGGTAATATGCATCGCATTACATAACAACATGCCTTCACGTATACCACTTTCATGCAAACAGTTTTCTACATGGGTCGTAATGTTACTAAATCCGCGACGAGTAGAAATTTCAAACCATAGTTCTTTTCTGAATGATTTCATTGATCTCTCCTACAAAAGTTAAAAAGAATATTAAAGTCATCAAAGCTATTGATAAATAAGGAATTTTAACCCTATCGCAGGTTGACAGAAGCCAAGTGTTTCTATATAAATGCCATGCTTCATCAAAGCAGATCGACAAACCATTGATTCCAGTGAGCCCATGATCAATTTAAATGCAAACAAAATCATCATATCATTTTTTTTAGGATTCAGCCTGTTACTGACAAGCGTTACCAGTAGTAGTGCTCCTATCTATGAGGGTCCAGATATTCAAATTATTGGACTGGACTTCTACCAAGACCTGGAATCAGAGTTTCAGAGGTATAGCTATCAAATTGATGCACTGGAAAATGGCGTTCCCCCTCTGATTTTGCAAAATCTTCCTGGTGACCTCAACAAAATTCAATCTAGCAAACAGCGTAAATCAATATTCTTTAAATCCTTACTGCCAATGATTTTGCTCGCCAATGATGAAATTCGCGTTGAGAGGGAGCAATTACTAAAAACAAATCAGCATCTAGCTGAGTTAAAATCACTCGATGAGTCCCAAGAACAAATTTTAACGACACTATCTAAACGTTACAAAGTCAAATATGAAGTGGCTCAACCAGAACAAACAATTAAAAGGTTGTTAAATCGAATTGATATCATTCCAGCTGATCTGGCGCTAGCACAGGCGGCCAACGAATCGGCTTGGGGAACTTCGCGCTTTTCCCGTGTTGCTAATAATCTTTTTGGGGAATGGACATTCATTCAAGGACAAGGGATTGTTCCAGAAGGCCGGCCTGAGGGGGAAACATATGAAGTTCAAAAGTTTTCTACCGTCTACGATTCAGTACGTTCCTACCTGCACAACCTGAATACTCACTCTGCCTATTTGCACCTTCGTAAATTACGGGCTGAAAGTAGAATTTCCGGACAAAACCCAGAAGGGCTGATATTAGCTGAAGGGCTGCTACGCTATTCTATTCGTGGAGTAGACTATATAAAAGAACTACAAGCGATGATTCGCTCGAACAAACTGAATCGTTTTGCCAGCGCTAAACTCCGCACCATTAGCATCTAATCAAGATCAGACCATCCAGTTTATTCTTTCTTTTTTGCCGGTTTTTTTGCATTGATCCAAAGGTGACTATACCAGAACCATTCACCCTGTCTAGATTGCAACGTTAAGGTGTATTTATTACGCCGTCCAGTCAGTGGATCTTCGGCAACAACTCGATAGCCACCAACTTCACCAGCCTCAACCCAACATTTGTTCCCCCCCTGAACAAAGCAATTAAACCGAAGTGGATCGATCTGTTTCCCCTCAATCTGCAACTGTAAAACCGGAGGATTAACCTCTATCACCGGATCAAAAGAATCTTCGCCAGTTACCACCAGAGGTCGCATTGAGAGTTTATCTTTAAAACTTTTGAGGGTTGCAAATGGCCCTCCCATCGGAAAACGGGGTAAAATATAACGATTATGATCTGGATGAATAACACCGGACTGTTGAGCAAATGCCGCCTTAAAACCGACACCTTTGATAATTTCCACAACACCGGCTGAATACTCCCCATAGGGGTAGGCAAACAGGGTCGGTTTAAAACCTAGATGTTTCATAAACTGCTGTTGAGCTTTTTCAATATCATCCCTAATGCGTCCTTGCCATTGTTGATAGGTCTCATCCGGCTGCAATTCAACCAGATAGGCATGATTTGCAGTATGGTTGCCAATTTCTACACCTTCTGCTACCAACTCCTTAAGCTCATCCCAGCTTAAATAGCCGAAAGTTCCGACTGCATCTGTATTTACAAACAATGTCACCGGAAAGTCGTATTGACGAATGATCGGCATACCAATGTCATAAAACGAACGAAAAGCATCATCGACACAAAATGAAACAGCATGTTCGGGGAGAACCCTTCCATCAGCCAAGCGTGCTGCTACCTCGCCAAGAGAAATAACATCAATATTCTGTTCTTTTGTATATTTAAGTTGCTGAGTAAAAATATCAGCAGATATATTGGTCGAAGGATAACGGGATTCACCAAAACGGTGATAAATAAAAGAATTTACCTGTCCAGCATAACCGCAGGAGACAAGCAGCAGGACAAACAACAGACCTGTTAAAAACAGTGATTTCAGCATAAGTCCATCCGAAGTGAGATCAAGAAGCCCTTATTTTATTACGCAAATAACGACGAATACTGTTCCGGGCACGTGGCGTTACGCCCCACTCCAACCATTTAGGTAAAACTCCTGATTTTTCTGAAGTTTCAACAAAAACCTGATCACCATCAAGCAAGCGGGTTTTAAGTTGTCGGGTTCGTCCGTTAATAATTCCACGACGTGCGTGCAAGCCAAGTGAATCATGTATTTCAAAGGCAAAGTCAAGGACACTACTACCTTCTGGCAAGGTTCTTATTTCTCCCTCTGGGGTATAGACCTGTATTGTCGCCGATGCCAATCGCATCGATTCTGTATCAAAAGCAGACTCTCCTTCCATCAATGATCTAATCAAGTCCCGAAAGTTCTCATGACGGAACTTAAAACCCGGAGCCAGAACCCCTGATTCATTGAATCGAGTCAGTTTTCTCGTAGTAATTTCGACTCGCAGACGCTGTTCATCTGCCTGAACCGTCGTTTTTAATGCCTGATATCCATGTTGGGAAGTTAGATTCAAATGGTCACGCAATTTTCCCGGTATTGGAGGGAACAGACTATGCAATATCCCCAGAAACAGGTAGGCATCCATAATTCGATTAACTTGTACTTCCATAGTAAACAAAGCAGAGAAACCACGTTGTTTGCTTCGAGCTGAGGACACAGAGAAGGGTCGCCAACGATCCTTTATAAAAACATCTATCTTCTGTTGTTCACAAGCATTGACAATTCTTGCTCGGATCTTCCGAAGAAAATCACCATTATCTTGTTTTTGCAGAAGAAGTACCTGATCATAACTTTTTGCCCGGCGTGGATAAAGAACGGAGGATGAAAGGGATTCAAGTTCAGTCGCCACATAGCCCATACCAAGATGCTGCGCAAGAGGAACATAAATCATACGGGTTTCTTCAGCTATCAGTTTTTGTTTGTGTTGCGGCAAAGCATCGATCGTTCGTAGATTGTCGATTCGATCCCAGAATTTCAAGCAGAGCACTCGGATGTCATCAATAGCAACCAGTAAAGTTTTTTTATAGGTTTCCTTTTTAAGGTCATCACGGGTCATAATTTCAGAGGTAACTTTGGTCAAACCATCAACCAGATGAGCAACTTCTTCACCATATTTCTCTCGAACATCTGCCAGAGTCACGGGGGTATCTTCAACGACATCATGTAACAATGCTGCAATAATGGAAGGAAAATCCATCCAGTGACGTGCAGCTAAATGGGTCACCCGCAATGGATGGAAAATGTAAGGCTCACCCGACTTACGAACCTGTCCTTGATGTGACGAACGAGCATCAGTCAGAGCCTGTTCGACCCGGTCAATTTCGAAATCCAGCTCATCCTCAGACAGTTCCGCGCCATAATGGGTCACCAACAGTTCCATAATATCGGTCATTAAGCGCTGCTCTATTTGACTGTCAAATTCTGCCATAAATCTTCTCTACCTACCCTATTTATCCTGGAGGCCAATTCATATCACGGCCACCTAAAAGGTGAAAATGGATATGCCAGACCGTTTGTCCGCCAGCTTCTTTACAGTTATTAATGACCCTAAAACCTTCCTCAGCAAAACCCATATCGAGTGCTAGCTTTCCAGCGACCTGATAAACATGACCAATCAGCTCGTTATCTTCGGCTACCAGATCAAGAGTTGTGTCGATATGCTTTTTCGGGACAATCAGAAAATGGTACGGAGCCTGAGGATCGATGTCATCAAAAACCACCAAATGGGAATCCTCATATTTTATTGTTGCTGGAATTTCACCTGCAATAATTTTACAAAACAAACAATCAGCACCCATCGTTATCTCCTTGCGTCTAAACTGGAGGATAGAAGAAAATACTAGCAAAATATCTGATCATAATACTAATTTTAAAAAGCATTTTCTAAATGCTATCCATTTTTTTCAGGTATATAAGAAACTCACGATTACCTTTAGGGCCTAATATTGGACTTTCCGTAACACCAAGTACCTGGCAATCCAGACTTATTACCAGATCACAAATCTGTTCAACAACCAGATCTTGTTGCTGTCGATCTTTTACTACTCCACCTTTTCCAACCTGACCTCTTCCAACCTCAAACTGCGGTTTTATAAGGGCAATAACTTCTGCTTCTTTGGCAAGAAGGCTCAGCGTATTTGGTAATACTTTTGCCAGCGAGATAAAAGAGGCATCGACAACTGCTAAAACGGGGACATCAGCCAACTGGCTCAGTTGCAGATGTCGAATATTGCAGCGTTCCAAATTCACAACCCGCTGATCTTCGCGAAGGCTCCAGGCCAGCTGCCCATAACCTACATCCACTGCATAGACTTTTTTCGCTCCACGCTGCAACAGGCAATCACTGAAGCCTCCAGTTGAAGCACCAACATCAATAGCTATCTTATCCTTCACATCAACTGTAAATTCCTGAAGAGCCTTTTCGAGTTTCAACCCACCACGAGAAACATAGGGGATATCTTCACCTTTGATACGGAATACAGCATCTTCTGACACCTGTGCTCCAGCCTTATCAACACGATGATCGTCAACAATAACTTTCCCGGCGAGAATTAAAGCACGCGCACGTTCCCGCGAGATAACTACCCCACGTCGCACCAATAGTTTGTCCAGACGTTCCTTCATAAGTTGATAATAACAGTGCTACACACAAAAAGGGAGGCAAAATACCATTTCAAAGTCAGTATTTTCTATAAGTTGGAATCAACCTGAAAGAATTGATATTCGCATTGTATTACTGAACAACTTGCCCCCAAAGCCCATCTTTATACAGACCATCAATCGCAACTGTGCACAATTCCCCCTGCTGAGTTGAATCGGCTGGGACCCAAACCGGAAGATAGTTCTCCGACAATCCCTTACGCCACCCATCTATTTCTCCGCCCTCCATTACCAGTTTGAGTTGTGAATCAATAAAGCGCTGTGAAAAATTTTGATTTTTACTTGCGCCAATATCTCTCAAGAGAGCCGCCCGTTCTTTAATCACTGTTCCAGATACTTGCCCAACCATGTCTGCGGCCGGGGTTCCCACTCTTTTGCTGAATGGAAAAACATGTAAATGGCTAAATGGAAGTTGTTCAAGCAACTGGCAAGTATGATCAAACTGAGAATCACTTTCTCCAGGAAACCCGGTGATCACATCCAAGCCTATCGCTGCATCAGGAGACAAATGATGGATTTTCTCAAGCAAAGAAGCAAAAAAATCTGTTGTGTAATGGCGATTCATCCGTTGAAGAATTTTATCATCTCCTGACTGTAGAGGAATATGGAAATGTGGACAGATCCAAGTCGATTCAGCGATATATCGATACAGATCCTCTGAAAGCTCTGTCGGCTCAACAGATCCAAGACGTAAACGGCCAGAAAAATTCGACTGTTCAATCCTTTTCAGCAGGGCTAGCAGATCTGTTTTTGGGTTAAGATCCTGACCATAATTACCAATATGGATACCGGTCAGAACAACCTCTGGATAACCATTATCAGACAGTTTTACGATTTGATTAACAACATCTTGAATCGAAACGGAGCGACTTCGCCCGCGAGCATAAGGGATAATACAATAGGAGCAAAATGCATCACAACCATTCTGAATTTGTACAAAAGCCCGGCTACGCTGCTCAAAACCGGTCAATCTGAGAGGTTCAACCACCTTGCTGTTACGAATATCTGCAACCCGTACCTGCCCTGGCTTATTATTCTCAAGAAGACACTCCAGTATTTTTCCTTTTTCCTGGTTGCCAATCACGAGAGAAACACCAGGCAACTGATTTAATTGGTGTGGATCAATTTGTGCGTAACAACCAGTTACAACGATACGAGCCTGAGAATTGAGACGTCTAGCTCGACGTATCAACTTACGTGATTGCACATCGGTTGCGGCAGTTACGGTACAGGTATTAACGACAACCAGATCAGCCCCAGCATCAAAAGCAACCTGTTGATATCCAGCCAGAATCAATTGTTCACCCATTGCAGCAGATTCAAACTGATTGGTCTTACACCCTAGAGTGACGATAGAGACCGTTGTTCTCATTGAATCCAGCCGCCCCCGATAACCAGATCACCGGTATAAAAAACAGCTGCTTGACCAGGAGTAATACCATCCTGCGGCAAATCAAAACTAACTCTTACACGATGATTGTCTAAAGGTTCAACGGTCACTGGAACCTCAGTATGACGATAGCGTATACGGCATAAGGATGAAATCGATTCAGTTGGCTCAGGGATACTCCAACAACATTGCTCAACGACCATCTCGGTGCGACTGAGAAATTTCTTTTCACCAACAATAACTTTCTTTTTCTCGGCATCAATACCAACAACAAAGAGCGGCTCCGTCCAACCAATACCGAGACCTTTACGCTGACCAATCGTATAACGATATATCCCCTGATGCTGCCCGAGAACTTCTCCTAAAATATGGACAATTTTACCGTTTAATTTTCCTGCTCCCTGCTCACACTCAAGAAAATTCACATAATCCCCATCAGGAATAAAACAGATATCCTGACTTTCATCTTTTTCAGCAATTTGAAAACCAAAGCGTGTTGCATGAGTCCGCACCTGCTGCTTGTTTAAACCGCCCAAAGGGAACAAGCAATGGGAGAGTTGTTCTTGATTGAGGGAAAAGAGGAAATAACTCTGATCCTTATTACGATCAACCCCTTTGCAAATAAACCTTTGACCTTCTTCCTCTGCGAGAGAAACATAATGACCCGTAGCGAGAAAATCGGCTCCAAGTTCCAAGGCTTTCTCTAAAAGCAAACCAAATTTAATTTTTTTATTACAAACAGCACAAGGATTAGGAGTACGACCTGAAAAATACTCACTACAAAAATGGGTTATGATTTGCTGACGAAAATCAGTTTCAAAGTTGACGGAGTAAAATGGAATATGCAATTGATCCGCTATTTTTTTTGCAGCAACAACAGCAACGTTTGAGTGACCTGTTTCACCAGCACTCTCTTTAGCGCAACTATCCCAATGATGCATCGTCAAACCGATGACCTCATAACCCTGCTCTTTCAACAATGCAGCAGAAACCGACGAATCGACACCACCACTCATAGCAACAACAACACGTTTTTTCACACGAACCCCAGCTAAAATAAGACAAAAAGGGCTCCACCAAAATAGAGCCCTCCATAGTCAATCTAAATTCTAGCAGCCTGCCAGACAAGCAATCACAGACTGCTAACAATTACGGTTAAGGATTTTGTTCTCTATAATTTTTTATCGCTTCATGCAAAGCATCGGCAGCCAAATTAGAACAGTGCATTTTCGCTGGTGGCAAACCGTCCAAGGCTTCGGCAACCGCCTGATTTGTCAATATCAACGCCTCATCAATTGTTTTTCCAATTGCCAGTTCAGTTACCATAGAAGATGTCGCAATTGCAGCACCACAGCCAAAGGTTTTGAATTTGACATCTTGAATAACGTCATTTTCAACCTGTAGTGAAATTCTCATAATATCTCCACAGGAAGCATTGCCAACCTCTCCAACACCGTTAGCGTTTTCAATCTCCCCGACATTGCGTGGGTTTGAAAAGTGATCCATGACTTTTTCTGTATACATAATTATTTCTCCTATTTTTATTTTAATGGCCTTTTAAAAAACAATTAGTAGATAGCTAAGTAAAAAATTCAATCAGCAAGGTGGAGTAGCTTTTCAGGGGTACAGACATATACCAGTAGATTAAGACCATGAAAAACTGCGACAACACTGCAAATTAGAGTTTTTACGACACCATCAGGCACAAACCTTATTGACCATGCGACAATCATCACAAGACAAAGGCGTTGGTTCATCACGTTTATATAATGGACTCATTTCCCGAAGCCTCTGCACAATCGCAGGGAGTTCTTGCAAGATAAAATTGACTTCATCGCGGTTATTATCAGGACCAAGACTGAATCTAGTACTGGAATGGGCCAGAACAATGTCAACCCCCATCGCTCCCATAACATGTGATGGTTCCAGTGACCCAGAAGTACAAGCTGAACCAGAAGAAGCTGCAATTCCCTTCATATCGAAAAACAGTAAAAGTGACTCACCTTCGATATAATTAAAACTGACATTCAGTGTATTAGGGAGACGAAAATCTGCATTGGGGTGCCCATTCAACTTAACCTCAGGGATGGTTGATAAAATTCCATTTTCAAGTGTATCTCGCAAATCACGCACATAAGCATAATCTTTATCCATGCTTTGTTGAGCCAACTCACAGGCAATACCCAAGCCCACAATTCCAGGAACATTATGGGTACCAGCCCGTCGATTTCGCTCCTGATGACCACCATGCATGAAACGGGAGATTTTTGTGCCACGGCGCAAATACATTGCGCCGATACCTTTTGGAGCTCCTATTTTATGACCAGAGATAACCGCCATATCAACATTAGCTTTACGTACGTCGACTGGAATTTTTCCTACCGCCTGTACAGCATCAGTATGAAATCGCACCTTATGTTTTTTGGCAATTTGTCCGATATCTTCAATTGGAAAAATATTACCGGTCTCATTATTTGCCCACATGACCGAAATCAAGATGGTCTTATCGGTGATCGCAGCCTCAAGCTCCACAAGGTCAAGCATCCCATTCTGGTCAACGTTAAGATAGGTTACATCATAACCATCCTTCTCAAGCGCCTCACAGGTTTCCAAAACCGCAGGATGCTCAACTGAAGTGGTAATTATATGATTCCCTTTCTCCTTCAGAGCATCAGCTGTCCCTTTGATGGCATAATTATCTCCTTCACTACCACACGACAGGAAGATGACCTCCGCAGAAGAACAGTTAAGCAATTCTGCAACCTGCCCACGAGCCTTATCAATAGCTCCGCCAACCATCCTGCCAGCCCAGTGAACACTGGATGGGTTACCAAACTGTTCGCAAAAATAGGGTAACATCGCCTCCAGAACTTGAGGCTTGACCGCTGTCGTCGCGTTATTGTCCATGTAAATATTTTTCACGAAATTCCTCCGGTTAAACTGGATAATTGTTAAATATTTGCCACTCGCCTGCTCAGTTGCCGACGGCCATCATTGGTTAAATCTTCAAGAGTCACAGAAGCGAGAAAATTTCTAATTTGATTTCCCAATCCCTGCCAGACAGATTGTGTTGTACATTCCATATCACAGCCACAACTACCATCAGCATTCATACAGGAAAGTGGCATTAACGCTTCTTCAACAGTATCAATTATCTGATCAATACGAATATCAGTAGCAGAACGGGCAAGCAAGTAGCCACCTCCCGGACCACGGACACTATTAACAATGCCCCCACGACGCAACTTGACAAATAACTGCTCAAGGTAATTCAAAGAAATATTTTCCCGCGCTGAAATGTCTTTAATAGAAACAGGCAGTCCATCACTACTCAAGTTTAAGCTAACAAGAGCACGTACCGCATATTGCGCTTTTGTTGACATCCTCATCAGACTACTTCCTCATTAATCGGTTGGTGTTGTTCTTTTCTTTCTGGATTAGCCAACTCAACTCGCAGCTGCTTTTGCTCTTTCTGCAATTCTTCCACCCGATCTTCTAGCCGCCTGATTTGGTCAAACATACAACTAACTGCTTTGGCGACTGGATCAGGGAGCTTGTTATGTTCAAGGTCAATTCCATCCCTTTTCTCTCCAGACAAAACGACTCGCCCAGGAATACCAACAACTGTTGCTGTTGCTGGAACTTCCTTAACAACAACAGAGTTCGAACCAATCTTACTGTCATCCCCAACGATAAAGGGTCCAAGTATTTTTGCCCCGGAACCAATAATAACGTTATTGCCTAAAGTTGGATGGCGTTTTTCCTTAGCCCAAGAAGTTCCACCCAGAGTGACACCATGATAAAGAGTACAATTTTCACCTATTTCAGCAGTTTCACCAATCACGACACCCATGCCGTGATCGATAAAAAAACCGCGACCTATTGTGGCTCCAGGATGTATTTCAATGCCCGTCATAAAGCGCCCAAAATGAGAAACCAAGCGCCCGAAAAATTTCATATTGTGATTCCACAACCAGTGAGCAAATCGATAAAAAATCATTGCGTGAAAACCAGGATAGCAAAAAATGATCTCAAACACGCCACGTACTGCAGGGTCACGCTCAAAGACAACTTTTAAATCTTCCTTGAGTTGAGAAAACATTTATCATACCTCCTAGTATCTAACATTATCGCATAAGCTAATATACTATTGAAAAGCTCGGCTATTGCACATTGAATGATATTTTATAACACCCACCGCTTTAGACATAACAGAATTATCATACCCGACTATTTCTGTCAATTATTTTCAAGCATTTTAGTCAGGTATTTCCAGTTGCTCATTTAGCCATCATTCCAGCTTTATTTTAAATATAAAATGGCAACCAGAAGAAAGTAGTATTCACCTATTTTTACCGTTGTTATCGGTCGACAACTGTATAAAAATCCCCTATAATGCACGAGTTTTTATTGAGATGATCCATTTTCCTATCACTATAAAGGAGTGAACAGATGCCAGACTTCAAGTATCAGGATCCAATGCCACTCGGTGCCGACACAACTAAGTACTATAAGATCGAAGGTTCCGAGCAGTTTGTAAGTGTAGAAGATTTTGACGGTCAAGAGGTTCTCAAAGTTGACCCACAGGCGCTGACGGTTCTCTCAAATACCGCCATGCGAGATGTTTCATTCCTGCTTCGCCCAGCCCACAATGACCAGGTTGCAAAAATCCTCAGTGATCCAGAGGCTTCCGAAAATGACAAAGTCGTTGCAATGGCATTCCTGCGGAATGCAGAGATTTCAGCGAATTTTGAACTCCCTTTCTGTCAAGATACTGGCACGGCAACAGTCGTTGCAAAAAAGGGACAGCAAGTCTGGACTGGTAGTAACGATGCTGAACGAATCTCAGAGGGTGTCTTTAAAACCTACACTGAAGAGAATCTTCGCTACAGCCAAACTGTCGCTCTCGATATGTACAAAGAAAAGAACACTGGAACCAACCTGCCTGCACAAATTGATCTGTATGCAACCGAAGGCGAGGCCTACAAGTTTTTGTTTATCGCCAAAGGTGGTGGTTCAGCTAACAAAACTATGCTCTTTCAGGAGACCAAAGCACTTCTCAACCCTGAAAAGCTTGAAGATTTTCTCTTGCAAAAAATGAAAACTATCGGCACCGCAGCTTGCCCGCCCTATCACTTGGCATTTGTTATTGGTGGCACTTCGGCTGATGCCTGTATGAAGACAGTCAAGTTGGCAACTGCCCACTATCTTGATGAGTTACCGACTGAAGGAAATGATCACGGTCAAGCTTTCCGTGATGTAGAGCTTGAAGCTAGAGTTCTCAAAATGGCACAAGAATTGGGGATCGGCGCGCAATTTGGTGGCAAATATTTCGCTCATGACGTACGGATTATTCGGCTGCCACGTCATGGTGCATCCTGCCCGGTCGGTATGGCTGTCTCTTGCTCCGCAGATCGCAATATCAAAGCGAAGATCACCAAAGAAGGTCTCTTTGTTGAAGAGATGGATCGCAATCCAGGCCGCCTGATTCCTGAAGAACTACGCACCAAAAAAGGTCTGGGTACCGAAATTGACCTTGATCGTCCTCTCAGTGAAGTGCTTGCTGAACTGACTAAACTCGAAGTTGGTGCTCCATTGCGTCTCAAAGGAACGATTGTTGTTGGTCGTGATATCGCTCACTCCAAGTTTAAAGAGATCATTGATAGTGGCAAGCCACTCCCAGACTATCTAAAGAATCATCCGATCTATTATGCTGGTCCGGCAAAAACACCAGCAGGCAAAGCTTCTGGATCTTTCGGCCCAACCACAGCAGGTCGGATGGACAGTTACGTTGACTTACTGCAAAGCAATGGCGGATCAATGATCATGATCGCCAAAGGTAATCGTAGTCAGCAAGTGACTGATGCCTGCGCTAAACACGGTGGCTTCTATCTTGGTTCGATTGGTGGTCCAGCCGCTGTTCTGGCCGACGAAAACATCAAAAAGGTTGAGTGCATTGACTTTGAAGAACTGGGGATGGAAGCTGTCTGGAAAATTGAAGTAGAAAACTTCCCAGCATTTATCTTGGTCGATGATAAAGGCAACGACTTTTTTAAGACCCTCGGTTTATAACTAAATCTAAAGAAGAAACTCTGCTCAATTCTAAGCCCCGGCCTTACCGGGGCTTTTTTTACAGCAAAATAGACAAAATAATAAATATATTCTAAGATAAAAATCAACCTCAAGTCTCTGTTAATCCTGTCCAGACATTATGGAATAACGATGCACAAAAACATCATGAAATACTACGAGCGAATCATCCTTAAACATCCACTACTGACGATATGTCTGGTGATACTCATCCTTGTCGGAGTTGGCAGTTACGCAAAAAACTTCCACCTTGATGCATCGAGCGATTCTCTACTTCTGGAAAATGATCAGGATCTCAAATACTTTCGGACAATTAATAATAAATACGGTAATGCCGAGTTTCTGGTTATAAGTTACTCACCAAAAGCCGACCTCTATGCAGCAGAGACATTGGCCGATCTGCGCAAGTTGTGTGACAGCCTGCTACAGCTTGAGCGAGTAGAATCGGTTCTGTCTATTCTTGACGTGCCGCTTATCGACAGTCCACGCTTGAGCCTCGGGGATTTAAATAATGGAATTAGAACTCTAGAAACGCCTGATATTGATATTGATCTTGTTCGCCACGAATTTGCTACCAGTCCATTCTACAAAACGCTGCTGGTCAGTCCAGATGCCAGAACAACAGCATTGCAAGTCATCCTCAAGGGTGATGAAACCTACCAATCGCTCCTCAATCAACGAAATTCCCTGCGTGAGAAAAAACTGACAGCACCACTCTCAGCAGCAGATTCTATAAAACTGGAAGAAATCAGCGAAAAATTTGATACATACAGCATCATACTTGCTGATCAGGAAGCGGCAGATATCAGCAAGATCAGAACCATCATGAAACAACACCGTGGTCAAGGCGAGCTATTCCTCGGTGGAGTTCCGATGATTGTAGCCGACATGATCGATTTTATCCGCCACGATCTTACCGCCTTTGGTATCGGGGTTCTGGTTTTTCTTGTTTCAATGTTGTTCCTTATTTTCCGCCATCCACGTTGGGTTATTTTGCCGATGGTGTGCTGTTTTGCCTCGGTCATTTTCATGTTCGGCTTTCTTGGACTTATCGGTTGGAAAGTAACGGTCGTTTCATCCAACTTCACTTCGTTGCTGTTGATTATCACCCTTTCCCTCTGCGTTCACCTGATTGTTCGTTACAACGAACTTCATGATGAAATACCCGGAGCTGACCAAGCGACTATGGTAAGAGAGATGGTACGCAGCAAAGCAATACCCAGCATCTATACCGCATTAACCACCATCGTTGCCTTTGCTTCTCTACTGACCAGTGATATCCGCCCGGTCATAGATTTTGGCTGGATGATGGCAATTGGTATCAGCTTTGCTTTGTTGATTTCATTTGCCATTTTTCCTGCCGGCTTGATGCTTTATAAAAACCCAGTCAAATTCACACCCAAATTTGATATCACCGGCATCATCACTCGTGCCTGTGCTCGCTGGGTCGAACATCGTGGCAAATTGACTCTGACCATCTTTACCGCACTCGCAATCATAAGTGTTATCGGAATTTCAAAATTGACAGTTGAAAACCGTTTTATCGACTATTTCAAACCTACAACTGAAATTTATCAAGGAATGGAGTTAATTGATAGGCAACTAGGTGGCACCACACCGCTAGACGTCATTATCGATGCCGATCCAGATTTTTTTGCTGAACAAGCACAAAAGGATGTCCTTGCTGAAGACGATCCTTTTGCAGATGATTTTTTCGATGAGGAAGAAGCAGAGGCAGGGCTTTCCGGAAGTAGTTACTGGTATAACAGTTACCAGATCGACACCCTAAATAAAATACATAGTTATCTTGACGAATTGCCTGAAACCGGCAAAGTGTTGTCAATGGCAACTACCATGACAATGATGCAGCAACTGAACGAGGATCTGCCACTCGACAACATTTCTTTAGCAGTTATTCACAAAAAACTACCGGAAGTCATCAACAATTCGCTCTTTCGTCCATATATGTCAGAGGATGGCAATCAAGTACGTTTTTCCTTACGAGTGATCGACTCTAATCCGAACCTGCGCCGCGATTCATTACTAAAAAAGATCCACCTCGATCTGACTGAGAAATTGAATATAAAACCTGAACAGATCCACTTAACCGGAATGTTTGTCCTTTACAACAATGTCCTGCAAAGCCTATTCAGCTCACAAATCATGACTATCGGTGTTGTCTTCCTTGTCATTATGGCAATGTTCATTATTCAATTCAGATCTTTACGTCTGGCAATTATCTCCATAATTCCCAATTTAATCTCAGCTGGAATGGTTCTCGGCTTAATGGGATTACTGAATATTCCACTCGACATCATGACTATTACAATAGCAGCCATCACGATTGGTATTGCCGTTGATGACACAATTCACTATGTCCATCGTTTCAATGAAGAAGTCCTGATTGATGGTGATTATCTGGCAGCCATGAAACGTTGTCATGACAGTGTTGGGCGGGCGATGTATTACACTTCAATCACAATCATCATTGGCTTTTCGATTTTAACCTTGTCAAATTTCATTCCAACAATTTACTTTGGTTTGTTCACCGGGTTGGCCATGTTGATCGCTATGTTTGCTAATTTGACATTATTGGCATTACTATTGATCATCTGGAAACCACGGGGAACCCAACTCTAACCTCTCGGATTTGCTATTGGCTTTTAACCAGTCAAATGTTGTTTTCAGCACCCAGCGGTCAGTCATCGACATCAATCCATAGCGCTCAGCCGCAGGAATGAAACCTCCAGGAGGAAGTGTCTTTCCGGTTTCATCCTGCATGGAGATCAGTACTTCAAATTGGATAAGTTGATTATCCTGCGCATTTTCCAGACGAGCAATTGTTTGCCTGCGCAAAAAGAACCTGCCCTCACTTAAGGCTTGACTGATGCAAGCAACCCACATCATCTGTTCATTCATCGTCTTAAATAGAAGAAAAAGGGTCGCTAGATCCAGTTACACGTGAGCACCTACTTGCCCAGCTCTCCCACAACGGGAAGCAGGCGTATGTAGGGGGAAATGACACGGAAGTGGAGGCGTTGATTCAGACTAAAAAGTTGTTAGGACGGACATTTCAGTTAGTACGAACCGCCTTAGCAGTTAATTTTGATTCTTCTGCGCTAGAGATATCCATGGGGCTGTTATCAAACATATAAACAAGATGAAACGACGTCCCACTGTTTCCATAAAAAAGACCAAATACTTTCGAATCAAACATGCTTTTAATGCCGTTGCCTGCATTGTAAAAGTAGTTCTTATTGTCTAGAAATTTCGACACAATTGTGTCACTATTGAAGCCATTCCCAGCATCCTGTATTTGCAGCATAATACCTCGTTTGCCTTGGTAGACTTTGACCGTTATAGGCAAGGACGTATCACGTTTGTGCCCATGACAATAAGCATTGGAAAGCGCTTCACTAATTATACCGCTAGACCCTATCAACTCAGGTCGATGTTCTTTCATCCAGGTATCCAAAAATCTGGCTAATTTCCTTTCAAATAGAAACAGCCAATCATATTCTGGAAGATAAGGGCTGTGAGATGCACAAGGGCAAGTTTTTGGGATAATAGTTTCGTCAAATACCAGCTTGGCTTCGCTTATCAACGCCAATGATGTATCGGACGTAAGGTTAAGAAACATCTTTTTATCTACCCCTTTTCGGGGTGCCAACATTCTCTATGATCGCTGCGGCAAGCTCTAATTCATTGGCGGGTAAAAAGTTAAATTCCGTGTAAGTGCTCCCAACCCTGTCAAGGCAATGTGCATCGCTACCGGCTACCGTTGAAAGCCCTGTCTCTGTGCCCAATCGACGCGCATCTACCTCATACTGGCCGAAAGTACAGGTGCTGGCTACTTCTATGGCATCTACATATTTGTGCCAATTAATATTCTCTGGAAAAATCTTTGCCCCACAACCTGAGCGCTGTGGATGAGCAAGGATAACCACTGCGTTCGCTTTTTTTGTGATTGCAAATAACTCAATAGCTGAAATTCCAACCTGAATGTTGGTCATATCCTTTAGTCCGATCACGATAAAATGTCCATCACTACTACTGACCTCGACACCACGATAAATTTTCACTTTGTGGTCGATTTTTTGCTTCAAAACCTGCACTTCTTTTTCCGTCCACATAGCATCATGTTCAGTAATGACTAAACCGTCAAGACCTGCATCATGGGCAGTCTTACCTAATCTTTCAGGATCAAGAGTTTCGGCACACGGTGAATAACGGTTTGTGTGAACATGCAGATCAATACGAAATTTTTTCATTTACAGACACCATATCAGCTAAGAGCTCTGGATAAATCCAGAACTCTTAGCTGTACAAATTAAAACAAGCATTTTCAACGTAAAGCTGCTGCAACTTCCATGATCGCTTTATCTAGCTGCATTTTAGCGAGTGCAACATTCCCATCAGCCTCCAACACCAGCAGCATATGTACATGCGCACGGCCTGCTTCACTCTTGTGAAAATCAGTGTTTTCATTGAGACATCTCATCAAAATATGAGCTTTAGGGGCGGTTATGTGTATAATAGACCCTCGGCCGACACCCATAACCTCTGTTTCTTCTTGCGCCTTGAGGAGAATATCGTTAGCCAGCGCCCCTACTTCGGGCAGATGCATATCAGACGATGACACCTCCTCAATTAATTCGCCGTCAGCAGAAAAAACTCCTACATCAAGAAAACCTTTAATGCTTTTAAGTTTTGTCAACACTTCTTTAATCTCTTTCATGTTGCTGTCTCCTTTAATTATGTCGTTTTTTTTCTGATCTGAAACCTTTTTCAGGTCAGAGCTTTTGGCAACTCGACCGGATGCCGAGCTACTTTGTTTGTTCGGTTTCTTTTTTTCCGTATTATCAATAGTCATCTTCGGTTTGGTGTTTTTTTTTGGCTTTCTTTTACCAGGGGCTCCCTTGTCGATATCTGCAAAAACTTCCTCAGGTTTGAATGTGAGCGTGCTGTTATATTTTCGATCAGAATTGACAAACATTATCTGGGTATTTTTCCAAGCAAGAATTACCGCCAAAGAGCTGGAAACATGCTGCAATAGTATTTGACGAAAGTCCTCACGGCTTATCAGGCCCCACTTAATAACAGTCTCACCAAAATTGCTGCCGTCTCTTTTGCATTCTTCGAAAATATTTTGTAACTCAGAGCTGTCAAGCCCGGTTTTTTTTAGTAATTCGGAAGATAAAGTCTGCTTTATTGTCGAGACCCTGACCCAGGCTATTTCACCATTGGCAATGAAAACTCTGGCACTCTTCTTGCCACTTGTTATAATAATTTCACCAGGTTCATTGTTTTTTGCCGCTCCTACTATCAGTTCTATAAGCTCTCCTTCCAGAATTAATTTATTACCATCCGCAATGAGTTTACTATTCACATTCCCTTCCATAAGCCTGTTCCCCTTAATTTGGTTGATCTTGTCGTAGTGTATATTTCATCCTGCCAAGGTTCATACAGAACCCTATAAACTGCCGGAGTTGGGCTTCTGAGATATCCAGAGGGCATATAAAAACTAGATTCCCATTTGAAACCTCTTCCAAGCGCTTCCCTTTAATAGCAATATTGATAACAATGTAATGGTAGCCGTTCAAGAAAGAGGGAGAACTTCCGGTCGAGAAATAACGTACCCCTGGACATAATCAATTCCAATTGATTTAAGAACTTCCAGAGTGTCCTGATCTTCTGCATGTTCCGCGATGGTCGCAATTTTCATCACCCGGGCGATGCGATGAATCGAGTCGACAACAGCACGCGACATAGGGTCACTAATAAGATCCTGAACAAAGCTGCCATCTATCTTGATATAATCAACGGGAAAGTTTTTCAGATAGCCGAAAGAAGCCATTCCACTGCCAAAATCATCCAACGCAAATTGACAGCCATTTTTTTTGACTTCATGGATAAAATGGATTGCTTTCTGCATTTGATGCATTGCCGCAGTTTCGGTAATTTCAAAACAGATTTTATTGGGAGAAAATAGTCGGTTACTTAGTTCAGATTGGATAAAATCCAAAAAAGACTCATCGCTGAAGCTTGCCCCGGATAAATTAATTGAGACAAAATCAATGGAAGGCAGAAGGTTGCTATTGGCTTCTAACCAGTCAAATGTTGTCTTTACCACCCAGCGGTCAATCACCGACATCAATCCATAGCGCTCAGCCGCAGGAATAAATCCTCCAGGGGGAAGAGTCTTTCCGGTTTCATCCTGCATGGAGATCAAAACTTCAAACTGGATCAGTTGATTGTCCTGCCCATTTTCCAGCCGAGCAATCGTTTGCCTGCGTAAAAAGAACCGCTCTTCACTTAAAGCTTGATTGATGCGAGCGACCCACTTCATCTGCTCGTTCATCGTCTGAAATTCGTTGTCATCAGAATTGTAAATATGATAGCGGTTTCGTCCAGACTCTTTCGCCATATAACAAGCTTGATCTGAGCATTTCAGTGCCTGTGTCAGATCCTTTATTGTCGCGTCAAGCAAACAAACACCGATACTGAGGCTGGCTTTAAAAACCTGCTCATCCCACTGAAATCGGAAAGACTTGATGTGTTCCTGTAAAGTTTGAATGATTTTATGAATATCTTCCAGACAACAATTGTGCAGCAGCAAACCAAACTCATCCCCGCCCAAGCGACCTAAAACATCACCTTTTCGAATCTGTTTGTTGAAATAGAGACTTAATTCCTGCAGCATGGCATCACCGGCAACATGTCCGACAGTATCGTTAATTATTTTAAACTGATCCAGATCGATGTAACAAAGAACATGCTGTTGCGCCTCAACGTGAACATTTGTAATTGCCGCAGTAAGACACTGTTCAAAAGCATAGCGATTTTGCAGCCCGGTCAAACTGTCAAAATTAGCCATGTATTGAATTTTTTCCTGTAATTTTCTTTCTTCGGTTGCATCACGGAACATGACGACAATGGAGACCCTCTCATGATCAATCACTGGATAGGCAAAGGTGTCAGCAATAAACTCACTTCCATCTTTACGAATTTTTATATCATCAGGGATATGAATGCTTTCATGAGTTTCAAAAATATTTATTAAAGGACAATTGGTATTTTCCCGTCCTGAGTCCTCATCCCAACAATGGTGGATCAGTTTATGAATATTCTGACCAAGAAGCTCCCCTTCCGAAAAACCCAAAATCTGTTGCGCAGCACGATTGATAAACAGGCAGATACCATCCTGATTAAGCTCGAAGATGCCCTCTTCAGTTGACTGAAGAATCAGCTCGTAGCGTTTACTCAATTCTTCAAATTTACTGCTACGATGGTTGGTTTCATCAAGATAGAAACAATAGCGGCGATACCACCAGGCAGAAAGAAATCCGCCGCCACCACCAACTCCCGCAGGAATCAAATAGCCAGCATGGTTAGCCAAAGGGCCACCCCAGAGGATCTCATTATAAAGCACTGATAGCAGAACCGTACATACCAGTCCAACAAATGGCCAAAGCAACATGGCATTGTCAGGATCAATCCAACAATCAGAAAAAAGTTCTCGTCCCTTCTGCATTTCTAAACCCCTGCTTTTTTTACCAGACAACTCACACCACTATCAAAACTTGCCGAACTCACTGTCGTCCAATGTGATCTTTAATTTCTCTTTTGATGGAGTTTCTCCACCAGCCGAACTATGTCCCCAGCCCTCACTACTCACTTGTTCTGATGGGGTAATGACAGTTTGGCTAGCCATTATAGGTGTCACAGATTGTCCGCCTTTAAGCGTAAATCGTTGTAACATTGTGCTTAAATGAGATGCCTGTCCCGACATTTCTTCAGCAGCCGAAGCACTTTCTTCAGCGGTGGCGGTATTCTGCTGAGTCACAATATCGATCTGACTGATTCCTTGATTAATTTCAGCCACTCCCTGAGCTTGTTCCTTGCTGGCAGCGGCAATTTCAGCAACCAGATCTGTAACTTTGCCAATGCCGACAACAATTTCCTGCAAGGCTTCAGAGGTCTGGCCGGCAATGGTGGTTCCGTGAACGGTTTTTTCGACAGATCCCTCAATTAACTCTGCTGTTTCAGCAGCGGCTTTGGCGCTACGGGCTGCCAAGTTACGAACTTCCTCAGCAACGACAGCAAAACCTTTTCCGTGCTGTCCAGCACGAGCTGCTTCAACGGCAGCATTGAGAGCCAGAAGATTGGTCTGGAAGGCAATTTCGTCGATAGTTTTAATGATTTTGGAAATATTTTGGCTAGCTTCGTTGATATCACTTATTGCGACAACCATGGTCTGCATCTGTGCACTGCCCTTATCAGCTGCCGCCTTGGTTTCCAGCGACAAGCTATTTGCCTGGGTTGCATTATCGGCATTGAGGGTCGTTTGGGACGAGGTTTGATGCAATGAGGCAGAAATTTCTTCCAGCGATGCTGCCTGCTCAGTCGCTCCCTGGGAAAGGGTCTGACTGGAATCGGCTACTTGCCCAGAAGCTAGTGTAATTTCCCGACCTGCAGTCTGAATTTGCGACATAATGTCATTCAGATCCGTTCCAAGCTGTTTCAAACTGCCGCGCAGAATATCCTGATCGTCACGGAGAGACACTTCAAAAGTCAGATCACCGGCAGCCAATTTTTGTAGTGAATCGACCACTTCTGTTTGCAACGAATCGGCAAAACTATCCATCGAATCCGCCATCTGTCCAATTTCGTCTTTACGTTGTAAGTGTAAGCGCTCATTCAAATGCCCTTTTTCAAGCTGACCAAGCATTTTAACCGCATTACGCATCGGTCCGGCCAATGACCGGCTAATCATCACGGCAATACCGATGCCGAGCAATAAAGCCAGAATGCCTATCCCGACAACTGTGCTGTTTTGGATTTTAATTGTCTTTACATTCGCTGAAGCCTCTTCCACAGCATGAGCTTCAGCTGTTTTTCTGATGCTTGCCAGTAGCTCTTGTACGACCCGCAGATGCTGTCTGCTTTCCGTCAGATAAATGTTTTCGGCTTCCTGTTTCCCCTTGACAGCATCTTTTGCCACACCAACAGCAGCACCGACGAGATCGCGCACTTGCAGGAGAGTTGGAACCGCCTGTTGGGAAAAATATGTGGTTACCGCATCATAGCGACCCGATTGCAGCAGTGCGTTGATTTCGGCACCATGCTGGTGCAATATTCTGTGTGGCTCTTCCAGATCGTCGAAAATCTTTGCCAGCTCAGGGTTTGCATCCGCAGCTTTACGACCTGCATCGCTATAGATGTATTTCCCGAGACTGCATTGTTTATGGTCAAATTGGACTTCAACGCCCTGCTCTTTCGCTAATATTGCCATCTGAACTTTAAAAGCCCAGTTCAGATGATCCACCTCTTTTTCGGTTAAAAATTCAGGAAGCTCAAGATCAGCCGACCGGTAGGCCGCCTTAATTTTTGTCGCAGATTCATGTAGCAGCCGGTGTGGCACTTCGATGGAACGCAAATCTGCCGCTATTTCAGGTATCATCTGCTCGGCCTCCTTGCGGCCTTCTCCATAATACCACTTTCCAAAACCGCACAGGCTGTGATCAACCTCCACCGACAATTCATTCTCGTTATCGTCGCTGAGAAAATCTGCGACCTGCCCAGCCCAGTTTAAATGATCAATTTCCAGCTGAGATAACTTTGCTATCAACTGCTGACTCTCCGTGACCTTACGTCCACTTTCCACCGAGCTGGTCATCCCATGTTTACCAACAATCAGGACAATCAACAGCAGACTAAGGATAACCCCAGACAGAAAGAGCATTTTTTTTGCAATTTTAAGATTGTCGAACATGCTATCGCCTTTCATTAGTATTAAAAGATTAATCTAGCGGTTAGTGTTTTCAAATGTTCATCCAAGAACCCTTCTTACTACATTGCAACGTATCAAATATAACGAGTATAGTTATAGATTATGATTCTATTTTTAACTGTCTTTATAGGTATTTATATTTTAAATTATGCATTAACAATACTAAATTCATCTATTTCAACTACACTACAATTAACGCTATAGATCACTATAATTAAATATAGATAATTAGTATATGCCATACATGGCGTGGTATGTAAAGAATAATAATGCCATAAATGTCATATGGTTTCTGACAAAATGCGTGGCATTAGAGAAAATAGTCCCTACTATGGAGACTACAGTCTGTTTTGTGAGCTTCTCCGGCATAGAATTCTGCAACTTAGGAAAGAACGGGGACTTACTCAGGAACAAATGGAAGACTACGGGCTTTCTCTGCGTCAGTTTCAACGCATCGAATCGGGTGAAACAACGAATATTACTCTCTCCAACCTCTTCAGAATATCCAAGGCGTTTAACATGCCGCTGGAAAAACTACTAGACATGAAGTTAAAGACTCTTTAGTTTCTGACTTACTGAAAGACAATGAACTACCCCGCCGCAAGCAGCGGGGTATCAGAAAGATTCTAATCGCTCGTCACAGAGCAAAATGCCATAATCCTGCTGCCCTTGCTTATGGGCATAATGCTAAACAGTATCCTCACTCCCATGATGGCCAAATTTGAATATCCCTCGTAGCCTTATACGTTTTATGATCGTCACTAGTGTCGTAACAATTTGACATGACAGGCATTATTGTTAGGAATTTGGAAGCCACGGTCACTATAAATTACAGAATTCAAGTTAAGAAAGCTTTTCTGGCCGGGAAATAATGTAGCCCTGTACATAATCTATTCCAATTGATTTAAGAACTTCCAGAGTTTCCTGATCCTCTGCATGTTCAGCGATAGTTGCAATTTGCATCACCTTGGCGATGCGATGAATTGAGTCGACAACAGCACGAGACAGGGGATCATTGATGAGATCTTTAACAAAACTTCCATCGACCTTGATGAAATCAACGGAAAAGTTTTTAAGATAACCAAAAGAGGCCATCCCGCTGCCAAAATCATCCAGCGCAAATCGACAACCAGTTCTCTTGACTTCATCAATAAAGTGTATTGCTTTCTGCATTTGCTGCATTGCCGCAGTTTCTGTAATTTCAAAACAGATTTTATCGGGTGGAAAAGAGCGATTAACGAGTTCAGACTGAATAAAATCCAAAAAAGATTCATCACTGAAGCTGGCCCCAGACAAGTTAATTGACACAAAATCAATCGTTGACTGAAGATTATTATTATTCTCCAACCAGTCAAATGTTGTTTTCAGCACCCAACGGTCAATCATTGGCATCAACCCATACCGTTCAGCTGCAGGAATAAATCCACCAGGGGGAAGAGTCTTTCCAGTTTCATCCTGCATGGAGATCAAAACTTCGAACTGGATGGGTTGTTCATCTTCTGAGCTATCCAATCGGGCAATTGTTTGCCTGCGTAAAAAAAATCGCTCCTCACTTAAAGCTTGATTGATGCGAGCAACCCACATCATTTGTTCATTCATGGTCTGAAATTCATTGTCATCAGAATTATAGATGTGATAGCGATTTCGTCCCGCCTCCTTCGCCATGTAACATGCCTGATCTGAATATTTGAGAGCCTGAGTCAAATTTTTAATTGTCGCGTCAAGCGCACAGACCCCAATGCTGAGGCTGGCATTAAAAACTTGACCATCCCACTGAAACCGGAAAAGGCTGATGTGTTCCTGCAAAGTTTGAATAATTTTATGAACATTCTCCAGACAGCAATTATGGAGCAACAGGCCAAATTCATCACCACCAAGACGACCCAAAACATCACCTTTACGGATCTGTCTGGATAAATATCGACTTAGTTCCTGCAACATAGCATCGCCAGCAACATGTCCAACAGTATCATTGATTATTTTAAACTGATCCAGATCGATATAACAAAGAACATGTTGTTGCGACTCAGTGCAGACATTTGCAATAGCCTCCGTGAGACATTGTTCAAAAGCATAACGATTTTGAAGCCCAGTCAAGCTGTCAAAATTAGCCATGTATTGAATCCGTTTCTGCAACTTTCTCTCTTCGGTCGCATCCCTGAACATCACGACAACAGAGACCTTATCATGATCGAAAACTGGGTAAGCAAAGGTATCGGCAACAAAGAGGCTACCATCTTTACGAATTTTGCAATCATCTGTGATGTGAACACTCTCAAGGGTCTCGAAAACATTGATCAATGGACAGTCACAGACTTTAAGTGGGGAACCGTCAACACGGAATCCGTGAATCAATTCATGAATACTCTGACCAAGAAGTTCATGTTCACAAAACTGCACCATCTGCAGAGCAGCACGGTTAACAAACAAACACATTCCTTCACGATCAATCTCAAAAATGCCCTCTTCAGTTGACTGAAGAATCAGCTCATAGCGTTTACTCAATTCTTCAAATTTACTGCTACGGCTATTGGATTCATCAAGATAGAAACAATAGCGACGATACCACCAGGCAGAAAGAAAGCCTCCACCACTACCAACTCCCGCAGGAATCAAATAGCCCGCAAGGTTAGTCAAAGGACCACCCCACAGGATCTCGTTATAGAGTATTGACAGCAATACCGTACACACCAGCCCGACAAATGGCCAAAGCAACATGGCATTGTCAGGATCAATCAAGCAGTCAGAAGAAAGTTTATGCCCTTTCTGCACCTCTAATCCCCCAGTTTTTGTACCAACTAGCACACACCTATATTAAAACTTGCCAAACTCACTATCATCTAATGTGATCTTTAATTTCTCTTTTGATGGAGTTTCTCCACCAGCCGAACTATTTCCCCAGCCCTCACTACTCACTTGTTCTGATGGGGTAATGACAGTTTGGCTAGCCATTATAGGTGTCACAGATTGTCCGCCTTTAAGCGTAAATCGTTGTAACATCGTGCTTAAATGAGATGCCTGTCCTGAGAGTTCTTCTGCAGCCGAGGCACTTTCTTCTGAAGTTGCAGTATTTTGCTGGGTCACTATATCAATCTGACTGATTCCCTGGTTAATCTCAGCGACTCCATGAGCCTGCTCCTTACTGGCGGCAGCAATTTCAGCAACCAAATCTGAAACTTTACCAATACCAGCAACAATTTCCTGTAAAGCTTCAGCAGTCTGATTGGCAATCGTACTGCCATGACTGGTTTTTTCAACCGAACCCTCAATTAAATTAGCTGTCTCAGCAGCAGCCTTAGCACTACGTGCTGCCAAATTACGAACTTCCTCAGCAACGACTGCAAAACCTTTTCCGTGTTCCCCGGCGCGTGCTGCTTCCACGGCAGCATTGAGAGCCAGAAGATTGGTTTGGAAGGCAATTTCGTCGATGGTTTTAATAATCTTGGATATATTTTGACCGGCTTCGTTGATATCACTCATCGCTGCAACCATGGTCTGCATTTGCGCACTGCCCTTATCAGCTGCCGCCTTAGTTTCCAGAGACAGGCTATTAGCCTGGGTTGCATTATCGGCATTAAGAGTCGTTTGGGACGAAGTTTGCTGCAATGATGAAGAAATTTCTTCCAGCGATGCCGCTTGCTCGGTTGCCCCCTGAGAAAGAGTTTGGCTGGAATCTGCGACTTGCCCAGAAGCTAGTGTAATTTCTTTGCCAGCAGTCTGAATTTGTGCCATGAGGTCATTCAGATCCACCCCAAGCTGCTTCAGACTGCCCCGTAGAACATCCTGATCATCTCGCGGGGCAACTTCAAAAGTCAGATCACCGGCAGCCAATTTTTGTAGCGAATCGACAACTTCGGTTTGCAACGAATCGGCAAAATTATCCATCGAATTCGCCATCTGTCCAATTTCATCTTTGCGGTGCAAGTGTAAACGTTCACTCAAATGACCCCTTTCGAGCTGACCAAGCATTTTAACCGCGTTACGCATCGGTCCAGCCAGTGAGCGGCTGATCATCACGGCAATACTGATGCCCAGCAGTAAAGCCAAAATGCCAATAGCAACAACAGAGCTGTTTTGAACTTTAATTGTTTTTACATTCGCTCCGGCTTCTTCCATAGCATGAGCTTCAGCTGTATTTCTGATGCTTTCCAGTAATTCTTGCACACCCTGAAGATATTGTCTGCTTGCCGTCAGATAAATGTTTTCGGCTTCCTGTTTCCCCTTTACAGCTTCTTTTGCCACACCGACAGCAGTCCCTACGAGATCTCGCACTTGCAGAAGCGTTGGAACCGCCTGTTGAGAAAAATATGTAGTCGCAGCGTCATAGCGACCCGATTGCAGCAATTCGTTAATTTTGGCTCCATGTTGATGTAACCTTTTGTGCGGCTCTTCCAGATTGTTAAAAACCTTTGCCAACTCAGGATTTTCATCCGCAGCTTTACGACCTGCATCACTATAGATATATTTCCCGAGACTGCATTGTTTATGGTCAAATTGAACATCAACACCCTGCTCTTTCGCTAATATTGCCATCTGTACTCTAAAAGCCCAGTTCAGATGATCCACCTCTTTCTTGGTTAAAAATTCAGGGAGCTCAAGGTCAGCCGGCTGATAAGCCGCCTTGATTCTTTTAGCAGATTCATGCAGCAGCTTGTGCGGCGCTTCGATGGAATGTAAATCTGTCACTATTTCTGGTATCTTCTGCTCGGCCTCCTTACGCCCTTCACCATAATACCACTGGCCAAAACCACATAGGCTGTGATCAACTTCAACCGACAGCTCATTTACGCTGTCATCACTTAGAAAAACAGCAACCTGTCCGGCCCAGTTTAAATGATCAATTTCCAGCTGAGATAACTTTGCTATCAACTGCTGACTCTCCGTGACCTTACGTCCACTTTCCACCGAGCTTGTCATTCCGTACATCCCAACAATCAGGACGACCAGCAGCAGACTCAGAATGACTCCAGACAGCAAGAGCAATTTTTTTGCAATTTTAAGGTTATCAAACATAATTATCGCCTTTCATGAACATGTTAATATTAGAATTACATAACCCACCTCCTTGGTAAACTTTCTACATTATTCAGCACATAATTACAAGTCATTAATTACAATATTCACAATCTAAACAATGAATATCTACTGATTCATTTATAAACTTACAAAATCATCAGCTGACAAGCAGGCTATGTATACAGGTAAAAGCAGTTATTGTTAGGACAAAGCCATTTTTGTGAAATAACCGTTAAAACTTTGCAGCTCTGCGAAACACGATGCCTGACTTTGAAACATCTGGAAAATTAGTCAACCTTGTGACAAATACACATTAATCTTTTGGATACTGAAAAATGAAGTTACCTGTTAATCCACTTTTATCTTGGCAAAATGTTTCGCTTAAACTCTGACAAAAATAACTGGCACATAATTCCTAAACAGGCTATTGTGCGTCTCTTTTTCTTAAGAACATCAGTTTTGACTCAGCGACAGGATCCCCATGTCTGAAGAAGTACCAACATTCAAAGATCTACAACTTGCACCAGCCGTTTATAAAGTCATTGACGAAATCGGCTATGAAACTCCAACACCAATTCAAGCTCAGAGCATACCTCCTCTTCTGGAAGGTCGTGATTTATTGGGACAGGCACAAACCGGTACCGGCAAAACAGCTGCTTTCTCACTGCCGTTACTCAGTCGTCTCAATCCAAAGCTGAAAGCACCACAAATCCTGGTTCTGACTCCAACTCGAGAACTGGCGTTACAAGTTGCTGAAGCCATGCAGACCTATGCTCGGCATCTCAAAGGGTTTCAGGTTTTACCAGTTTATGGTGGTCAAAATATGGGCCAGCAGTTACGCCAATTGCAACGGGGTGTTCAAGCCGTTGTAGGCACCCCCGGCCGAATTCAGGATCATTTGCGGCGCGGAACTCTTAAGCTAGACAAGTTGAGTTGCATCGTTATTGATGAAGCTGATGAAATGTTAAAAATGGGTTTTATCGATGATGTGGATCAGATTCTTGAGTATGCTCCAGAACAACGACAAACAACCCTTTTCTCAGCAACTATGCCAAAAGAGGTCATAAAAGTTGCCCGTAAGCACCTGAACGACCCGATAGAGATTAAAATTAAAAGTAAAACCTCAACAGTAGAGACAATTTCTCAGCGCTTCTGGCAGGTGAAAGGATTACACAAACTTGATGCCCTGACCCGGATTTTGGAAGCAGAAGAAATTGACGGAATGTTGATCTTTGTCCGCACCAAAATCGCCACTGTAGAACTGGCAGAAAAACTTGAAGCCCGTGGTTTTTCCAGTGCAGCGCTAAATGGTGACATGACTCAGATGCTGCGGGAGAAAACTGTAGACCACTTAAAAAATGGTTCTCTTGATATCGTTGTCGCTACCGATGTTGCTGCCCGTGGGCTGGATGTCAAAAGAATCAGCCATGTGGTTAACTACGATATCCCCTACGATACTGAAGCCTATATTCACCGGATTGGCCGAACCGGACGTGCTGGACGTGAAGGAAAAGCGATCCTGTTTGTTGCTCCACGTGAAAAGAGAATGCTCGCTGCAATAGAAAGAGCAACCAGACAGCCGATTAAAGCAATGGCTTTGCCAAGCCGTAAAGATATTACCAATCGACGGATCAACCAATTTAAAGAGCAGATTTCCAGCGCAATGGAATCTGAGGATATGGAATTTTTTGAAGAATTGATTGACCAGTATCAGAGCGAATACGATGTTGGCCATCGCAGGATTGCTGCCACCCTCGCCTATCTGTTACAAAAAGAGCGCCCTCTCAATCCAGAAGAGGCGTTTGTCGAGGAAACTCGTCCAGAACGCCAAGAACGCCCAGATCGAAATACCTCCCCTAGACGGGAAAGAAAAACCAGTGACGATCAAATGCAGACCTATCGTATCGAAGTCGGTCGCAAGCATGGGGTTGAACCGGGGAATATTGTTGGTGCAATCAGCAACGAAGGAAAACTCAACAGCAAGGATATTGGAAGAATTCGACTGTTTGATCAATTCAGTCTGGTCGATCTACCGAAAAACCTTTCTCAAGATGTCGTACACAAATTGAAAGGGGTCTGGGTTTGCGATGAGCAATTACAACTCAGCCCGGACGCAGGTTCATACAAACCACCAGCAAATGATCCCTCCAAGCGGAGAAAATTTGGTAAAAGTAACGCAGGATTCAAAAAATTTGGCTCTAATTCCCGGAAACCAGTGTCAAGCCGGCGGAAGAGAGATTAAGTAGGCAGTTCTTTGACCTTGTCCGAGGCTAAATTGGAC
>JADGEB010000024.1 GCA_016744595.1 Desulfuromusa sp. | reverse complement strand
ATCTGGCACTGGGAATGCCTGCTGAACTGATTCTTGGTACCAACAAGTGTGTCAGTTCCACTGGGACCACATTTGCTGTTTATCGCTATATAAAAAATCGTACCATTCTCTGGAAAACGGTTGTTTGTGCGATTATTGCTGCGCTGATCGGTTCGGCAATCGGCGCTTCCCTCTCTACATACCTGTCTCGCAGTATTATTTTTATCCTACTGTTGGTGATGATTCCGATTTTGTTCACTTTGCAAGCCAGGTATATGAGATTGCAATCGGAAAAACCAGAACTGACTCGCCAGCAGATTATATTTCGTGCCACGCTGACTGGATTGTTGCTCGGCGGCTACGATGGTATTTTTGGCCCGGGAACCGGTACTTTTCTATTGTTGGCATTCATGATCTTTCTGCATATGAATACCCGTGAAGCCAGTGCCAATGCCCGCATTGTTAATTATGCTTCGAATGTTTCTGCGTTTATCTATTTTCTGATTCAGGGACAGATTTTCTGGCCCGTTGCATTGGTGGCTATCGCAGGGTCAATTTGTGGGAACTGGCTGGGGAGTGGGTTAGTGATCAATAACGCCGATAAGGTGGTGGTGCCGGTATTTCGTTTTGTCCTGACTTTGTTGATGCTGAAATGTGGGTACGATCTGTTTTTGGCCTGACAACCTTTGGCTATAGAGTACAGAGTGGTAGCGGCAGATAGTCAAAAATAGCATGGATTGTCCCATTGTGCATTCCACCGCAGCCGATATCTGAGGTTGAAATAGAAAGCATAAAGGCTGATTTTCTGGAGAGAGTCTCTGCTGCGATGGTGGCAGATTTATCGGCTTGGATAGTCGCAATATAGTCATCTATCGAGCTGTAAAATCCATTTCTACAGGCTTCTTCATATTTCTGTTGTAGTGTCAGCTTGAACTCTTGAGCGTATTGTTCTTGCTGCCACGACCACTTTCCACTAGCGGAGTCTCCCAGAAAGATAAGGTGGGGGCAATTTTCTTGATGAACTCCCAAAGCAAAAATGAGCTGCCCACAAACAGGGCAGTGCAAATTGACCGGTTCACTACAGAAATCAAGGTTAATGGTTGGAATAGGCATCAATTTCTCCTGAACATTTCTTTTTAAGATCCTGCACACTGGAACCGCTTCAAAACGTCAGCTTTCTGCATACCCGCTATCATAAAATCGCGAAAGGTCTTTTCTGTCAAGGTTGGAACTTTATCTTGTAGCTGTACCAATGAAATCATATTGACCATATTCATCTGCAATGTTGTTATCGGTACGAGTTCGCCCCGTTGAATTTCATCCCAAACCAGATGTGCTGTAGCCACACCTAATCCCATCCCCAGTTTAAGTGCCGAAAGCAACGCTTCATGACTGTCAAGAGTGGTAACCACATTAAGGTTCTCGGGCATTTTGTGGAAATGGTGTTTGAACCATAATGTCAGAATTGAGGGGTCATCCTCATCGGTAATATATTCTTTATCAACCAGGCTTTTGAATGTGTGATCCCCAGCAACTTTATTTTGGTAATAGTCTTGTGAGCAAACCAGAATCATCTCTTCTTTAAGCAGTGGATCAACACTGAAAATATCCGAAAAGCTGGGGAGCTCCCCGCGCTTGAAATAAACATCAACCAACGCATAATCCAATATTCCCTCTCTGATCATGGTCAATAGTGGGATGGATTCTTTGAACTTCAGTTTGAACATGACGTCGGGGTATAGCTGGCGAAATTCATAACAAAAACGCGGTAAGTATTCCTTCCCAAATTCCCTGGGAGCACCAATGCGTAGCATCCCTGCAGGACGGTCCAAGGGTTGACGGATATAGGGGATTTCATCCTGTAGCTTTTCGACAAAAGGTTCGACAAGAGTAAATAAGCGTTCTCCTGCAGCGGTCGGAACCAACTTTTTGTGTAATCGGGTAAACAGCGGGACTTTAAGTTCAACTTCCAGTTTTTGCAGTTGCTGGCTGATAGCTGGTTGCGACAAATGTAACTGGTTTGCTGCAGCAACAATGCTGTTTAACGAGTAAATATGATAAAAAACCTTGAGGCGGTTGAAATCAGGAAGCATAAGTTTAATTTATCCTATACTTTAAAATGAATGGTTTTACTTATACACTGTGTGGGTTTAATATTCAACCAACAATACAACGTACTGCATAGGGGAGGCCATTGTGACCTACATTCTATTGATCGGATTTGGAATTATTTTTTCGCTGCTTATCTTTGGCTTCATTTCGCTGAAAACCTGGGAAAGTAAAGGACGCATTATCAATGCCGACTGGTTGGATGATGAAGAGAAGTTTCGTATTATTTCGCGTTGGGGTGCATAGACCACAGCTGAAACCTGACACTATAGAGTATTTATAAGCAGCCGTATCAGGCTGCTTTTTTGCGTTTGATCTACTAAATCAAATTTACATTTGCCCTCAACCTTTAAGCGGCTGTACACTGCTCTCTTGTGTATTTCAGAATTAAAATAGGAAAGATAGAGGTGAGTAAGTCGTGTACACTGAAGAAGTCATGGATCATTTCAAAAATCCACGTAATATTGGGATTATCGAAGAGCCCACTGCGATTATTCAGGTTGGAGACCCTAGCTGTGGGGACACCCTTTTGTTGTCCCTGAAGATTAAAAAGGACAAGATTGTCGATATTAAATATAAAATTTATGGGTGTGCTGCTGCCATTGCAACGTCTTCTATAGCCAGTGAAATGGCCATGGGAAAAACCCTTACCGAAGCTTTAAAAATTGACGAAAAAACTATCGCTGATGCTTTGGGGGGGCTTCCTGGAGAGAAACAACATTGCTCAAATCTTGCTGCTGGAGCATTGCGGGGAGCGATAAATGAATATCGTAAATCTGCTTTGAAGAGACTATAGGTTTTATGACTCTTTTTTTTCTGACAATTGCTGCATATCTGATTGGTGCAATTCCTACTGGTGTAATTTTGACCCGGCTGGTAGGGGGAGAAGATATCCGCAGCGCTGGTAGTGGAAATATTGGTGCCACCAATGTTTATCGGGTAGCTGGGCGCAAGCTTGGGGTTATCACTCTGGTCGGGGATTGCCTGAAAGGGGTGATCCCTCTGCTGATTGCGCAGCAGGGTTTCAACTTAGCCGAGAACGGGATTGCTCTGGTTGCCCTGGCGGCATTTATAGGTCATTGCTATCCGATTTATTTAGGGTTTAAGGGGGGGAAGGGAGTTGCCACTGCTCTAGGAATTTTTCTGGTTTTATCGCCCCTATCGGTTCTTTACCTCTTGGTTGTTTTTGTTCTAGTTCTCTGGAAATGGCGCTACATCTCACTTGCGTCAATTTCAGCTGCAGCAACAGTACCGCTTCTGGTCTTTTTGTTGGAAAGTTCATTCGCACTGGTTATCGCAACGCTGATTATCGCCTCGTTGGTTATCTGGAAGCATAGAGCCAACATTGAACGATTGCGTAGTGGAACCGAGAACAAATTTAATCTGTAATGGCATCTCTTAAATAAGAGCAGGATGTGGGATTAATCCCCGAAAGCGACTATGCGCAAATATACTTTGTGGTTTGTTTCTCTGGTCATTTTGGCCGCTCCGGTAACAGCTCTTCTCACTTATATTCAAATTTCGGTTCCACAAGAGTTGTCAGCTTCAATCAAATTACAGGTTCAGCCTGGTAGCGGGCTGAATCAGATTGCTAATGATCTACAAGATAGCGGAGTTGTCCGTAGCGCCTTGGTGGTGAAGTTATTAGCGCGCTGGAAGCAGCAGGGGGGGCAAATTCAGGCTGGTAATTATCGCTTCAGTGAACCAGCCACTCCCGGAGAAGTTCTTGACCGCCTGGTTCAGGGTGATGTTGAAAAGGTCAGTTTGACTATTCCTGAAGGATTTACTCTGCAACAAATTATTGTCAGAGCGGCAGAAAAGGGTTTTGGGCAGCAGGAAAAATTGTCAGAACTGGCACACGATGCACCTTTTATTCACTCTCTGGGAATTGAGGCTGATAATCTGGAAGGCTACCTGTTTCCTGAAACCTATCTGTTTGCTCCTGGAATTGGTGAAAAAGCATTGTTGTCAATGATGGTTAGCCAGTTTCGTGACCATGCTGGTTCCAAGCTAAAGAAAGAAGCGGAAAAGTTGGGTTTGACAGCTCATCAGTGGTTGACACTGGCATCGATTATTGAGAAGGAAACGGGGGTCGTTGCAGAGATGCCTCTGATCTCTTCGGTTTTTCATAACCGTTTAAAACGAAAGATTCCGTTGCAAACCGATCCAACTGTCATCTATGGGATCAAAAATTTCGATGGCAATCTCACCCGCAAACACCTGAACACCCCAACCCCATATAATACGTACCTCATCAGAGGGCTCCCACCGGGTCCGATTGCCAGCCCTGGTTTGGCTGCTCTTAAAGCGGCCGTAGATCCAGCCCAGACAAAATATCTTTATTTTGTTGCTACGGGAGATGGAGGGCATCAGTTTTCAAGGACGCTGAAGGAACATAATGCTGCAGTGAAAGAGTATTTGGCTCAACAGCGGCGGAACCGGAAGAAGTAGCAATGCTGTTTCCCTCTCCCACAAATGGGGAGAGGGGAAAACTAATCTTAAAAAATCAAACTCAAACGACCGCCAAAGCTTTTTCCACCGCAGCAATAGTTTTATCAAGATCTTCCTTGGAGTGAGCAATACTCATAAATCCGGCTTCAAATTGTGCCGGAGCCAGGTTGATTCCTTGATCTAGCATGCCGCGGAAATAACGTCCAAAGGCTTCAGTATCACTTTTTAGCGCATCGTCAAAATTGTTGACTGGACCTTTTTGGAAGTAGGTACAGAACATTCCACCAACTCGTTGCCAGCAGGTTGCAACTGAGCTGTTCCCTGTGACCTGTTGCAGGCCTTTTTCCAGATAAGAACTTTTTTCTTCAATCTGCTGGTAAAACCCCTCTTCTTGAAGAAGTCTCAAGGTTGTGATTCCAGCACTCATTGCCAAAGGATTCCCCGAAAGGGTTCCGGCCTGATAAATACCACCATCAGGTGAAAGAGCTTCCATGACCTCACGTTTCCCACCAAATGCACCAACAGGCAGACCCCCGCCAATAATTTTGCCGAGACAGACCAAATCTCCACGCACACCGTAGCGCTCTTGTGCCCCACCGTAAGCAACCCGGAAGCCAGTCATGACTTCATCAACAATCAGGAGAATCCCTTCTTTGGTACAGAGATCCCGTAAGCCTTGGAGGAATCCTTCGGCTGGTGGTACACAGCCCATATTCCCGGCAATTGCTTCAAGGATAATACAGGCAATTTCATTCTTGTTGGCAGCGACGATCTCTTTGACATCTAGCAAATCATTATAGGTTGCCGTCAAGGTGTGTTTGGCAAAATCAGCTGGTACTCCAGGAGAGGTCGGCACACCAAAGGTTGCTGCTCCGCTCCCAGCTTTCACCAGTAAGGAATCAGCGTGGCCATGATAGCAACCATCAAATTTGAGGATTTTATCTCGACCGGTAAATCCGCGTGCCAGTCGAATTGCACTCATAGTTGCTTCAGTTCCAGATGAAACCATCCGTACTTTTTCAACATTTGGATAGGCCTGATTCACCAGTTCGGCTAGTTCGGTTTCAAGGTCAGTTGGAGCACCGAAAGAAGCGCCACTGGCAGCTGTTTTCTGAATCGCCTCAACAACCTTAGGGTGGCAGTGTCCCAAAATCATCGGCCCCCAGGAACCAACATAATCGATATATTCATTACCATCTGCATCATAAATTTTACTTCCGGCCGCTTTCTCGATAAAAACCGGATTACAACCGACGGCTTTAAATGCTCTTACCGGACTGTTAACTCCACCGGGAATAATGGTTTTGGCCTTAGTGAATAGTTCTTCTGATTTTTTGTGATTCATGGTGATCTCTGACTCCCTTGAAAAAACAGGTGGAAGGAATATTAATTCGTTTAAGTTGCTGAACCTATATATCATAGATAGCTTAGAGCTGAAACCCGGATGGAGACTAAATGTTGGTTAACACCCAGAGCAATAAACCGTTCTTGTAAAAAATAACAATGTTTTAAATTTGTGTTGACCTTTGCGTAAAGGTACGATAAATAGATTCACAGATTGTGATGTGGCCTTACAAATGGCCTTCGCTCTTACGAAACAGGGAGTTAAAAGGTTTACGAGAGCTAGAATTGTTTTTTTGAGCTAGCAAAACGCCTTTTTATTCTTGCGAACAAAGTAAGTCGGAGCTAGTATTGACGGAGAATCTACAATTCTTCAAACGGCTATTCACGTTTAATGAATATCGTTTTTATTCTGTTTGAATGTGGAATGCCGTTTTTTTGTATTATTTGTGGATGTTGTTGATAAAATCAAGCGCTCCAAGGAGGACACATGAAGATCAAAATGAGGAGAAAAATTTCTGGATTTAGTGCGCGAGGCACTTGTCTGACCCTGCTGGCTCTAGCATTGGTTGCCACCTTTACTGCTCCTGCCCTTGCCTTTCAGTTTGGATCGGGGGACTTGACCGGTAGTTTTGACTCCACCCTTTCCTATGGTCTTGCATGGCGGATGGAAGATCCAGATAATGCCATTTTTGGTAATGACGATACTGCCAACGGAGAAGGTTTTGCCCGTTCGCAAAATTACGATGATGGCAACCTTAATTACGACAAAGGTGACCTGATCAATAACACCGCAAAAGTCACCAGTGAATTAGCCCTTCAATATAAGAATTTTGGTCTTTTTGTTCGTGGTACAGCTTTCTATGATTTTGAGAATAACGATGGTGACCGTGCCAGGACAGAATTGAGAGATGAAGCCAAAGATTTAGTCGGCAAAGATGCTGAGCTTCTCGATGCCTATGTGACTATGGATTTTGATCTAGGTACAATGCCAGGACAAATCAGGGTTGGTTCTCAGGTTCTAAGTTGGGGAGAAAGCACTTTCATCCAGAATGGTATTAATGTTATCAACCCCTTTGCAGTCAGCAAGCTTCGAGTTGCTGGGGCTGAACTCAAAGAGGGTCTAGTTCCTGTCGGTATGGTTTCTGCTTCTATCAGTCCTACGGAAAATATCACTTTTGAAGGCTTTTACCAGTACGAATGGCAAGAAGTCGTCATTGATCCGCCAGGCTCTTACTGGAGCACTAACGATTTTGTTGGTGAAGGTGGTGACAAAGTCATGCTTGGTTGGGGGCAACTTTCGGACAATGGCAATACTCCCGCCGAAGATACTTTTAATGCGGTACCAAGAGCCTCTAATGTCTACGCCGACGATGATGGTCAGTATGGTGTTGCTATGCGTGTTTACGCTCCTGGTTTAAACGATACCGAATTCGGTTTTTATTATATGAATTATCACAGTCGCTTGCCGGTTATTAGTGCATGGACGGGTGATGGTTCAGGATTGGCTGATGCAGGCAGCATTCAAACGGCTGTGGCTCCAGCCATCATTGGAACCTATCTGGGATCCTTATCCGGGACTCCAGCAGACCTAACACAATTGGTCACGGCTGGTGTTATGCAAGGGGCAACCGTTGATCAAGCTGGAGCTATTGCACAAACAGTATTAGGGTTAGCTGCTGCTGTTCCACCAACAGCGATTGCTGATGTTTTAACGAATTCTAGCAACCCTCTGAATGCGAATGTGGTGGCTGCTGTTACAGCATCTGCTACAGATGCTTTTGCGAAAACCGCGCGCTATCAGGTTGAGTATCCTGAGGATATCCAACTATTTGGTATGAGCTTTAATACAGTACTGCCCAAATCGGGTGTCGCACTTCAGGGGGAAATTTCCCATCGTTTGGATGTTCCATTGCAAGCGGATGATATTGAACTTCTCTTCGCAGCTATGGGTCCTCTGAGCCCTGCTTTTTCATTTAATCAATTTGCAACTTATGATGGGATAGATACCTCTGCCGCAACGTTCATGAATCCCGCTGGAAATAATGGCGATCCGATTTATATTCCCGGTTACAGGTTGTTGGATGTTACTCAAGTGCAGATGACGGCAACTAAGTTGTTTGGGCCAACTCTTGGGGCAGATCAGTTTGTTTTGGTTGGTGAGGTTGGTTTGACCCATGTTCACGGAATGCCGAGCAAAGATGAATTGCGCTTTGATGGTCCAGGGACACCCATTAGTGGCAATGAAACTATTGCGGGGTTCGGTGTTCATTTTGGCGAATATGAGCCGGCAGATGCGTTTGCTGATGCTAATTCTTGGGGATATCGCATGGTAGCCAAGTTTGATTTTAATAACGCCATCGGTGCCATAACTTTGTCTCCCCGTATCGCTTGGGCGCACGATGTCAAAGGAACAACCCCTGGTCCTGGTGGTAACTTTATCGAAGATCGCAAAGCAGTTACTTTAGGTCTTGGTGCTAATTATCTGAACCAGTGGACTGCTGATTTAAGTTACACAGACTTTTTCGGTGCTGGTCGTTACAACTTGGTTAATGATCGTGATTTCGTGGCATTTAATATCAAATATTCATTCTAAATTATATAGGGAGCTAATATTATGCTGAAAAATGCATTAACTTGGGCATTTGCCCTACTACTGGTCACGGGTTTTGCGAGCCAGTCTTTTTCTGCGATCAGTGCTGCTGATGCTGCCCGGTTGGGCAACGATCTGACGCCAGTTGGAGCTGAGAAATCTGGTAATTCTGACGGTACTATTCCAGCTTGGGATGGTGGAATCACTACTGCTCCAGCTGGTTATGAAAAGGGGATGCATCACCCTGACCCTTATGCTTCTGATAAAATTCAAGTCACCATTACTGCTGCCAACATGGAGCAGTATAAGGATAAGTTGACGGTTGGTCATCAGGAGATGCTCAAAGCTTACGATAGCTTCAAGATGAATATCTATCCGACTCATCGGAGTGCATCTTCTCCACAACGTATTTACGACATGACCAAAAAAGTTTCACAAACTGCGGAACTAATTAATGGTGGTGATGGAGTTACCGGGACAGTCAACGGTATTCCATTCCCCATTCCCGAAAGTGGAATTGAAGTTCTCTGGAACCATATGCTTCGCTATCGTGGTGATATTGCTGCTCGTAAAATTGCTCAGGCACCGATGACTCGTGGTGGTGGGTACACTCTGGTTCAGTTTGAAGATGAATTCAGCTTGATCTATTCTCAGGAGGGGATGACCGAAGAGAAGCTGAAAAACCGTATCTTGCTGTTCCGGCAAGAAGTTAAAGCTCCGGCACGATTGGCTGGTAATGTGCTGCTGGTTCATGAAACCCTCAATCAGGTCAAAGAGCCGCGTGCTGCATGGGTTTATAACCCAGGGCAACGTCGGGTTCGTCGTGCTCCAAACGTCGCTTACGACAATCCCGGAACCGCTGCTGACAGCCTTCGTACTTCAGACCAGTTCGATATGTACAATGGTGCCCCGGATCGTTACGACTGGAAACTGGTTGGCAAAAAAGAGGTTTATGTTCCTTACAACAACTATCTGCTGCACAGTGACCAGCTCAAGTACAAAGATATCTTGACGCCACTGCATGCGAATCCAGAATATCTGCGTTATGAACTGCATCGTGTCTGGGTCATTGAAGCTACCTTGCGTGAAGGAGCACGTCATTTGTACAAGAAGCGGACTTTCTATATTGACGAAGACTCCTGGCAGATTATGGTCGCAGATAATTATGATAATCGTGATCAACTGTGGCGTGTCTCTGAAGCTCATTCGATCAACTATTATGAAGTTCCGACCTTCTGGACAACGTTGGAAACTCATTATGATCTGCAGTCTGGGCGTTACTTGGCTCTTGGTCTGGATAACGAATCTGAGATGTACGACTTTGATGTCAAGCGCACCGATAAAGATTACTCTCCGGGCGCACTACGTCGCGCCGGTCGCCGTTAATTGAAGAGACGGTAGCAAAACCGGGACTGTCCCCGTATTGGGGCTGTCCCAAGGATTTTGCGGTGCGAACAACCACAGTACATAGTAGATGGTAATCCGTATTCTGGGGACACGTATCGAGTACATGTCCCCAGAATACTGGCCAATTCATGTTTTTTGAGAGCAAGAACCACTGGCCGAGTCGGTAACGGCTCGGCCTTTTCTTTGGTGTAGATGGTTGATTATGAAAAAATACAAAAGCATCGCTGTGATAGTTGTTTGTCTTCTGATTATGAGTGGAGTTTCAGCCAGTGGAAGTGAAAGTTCTGTCATTGCCTCTCTGGCGAGTCGCTCGTTGTTACTTGATGCCCAGCGTATTGGGGATAACCTGATTGCAGTGGGTGAACGCGGACATGTTTTGATCAGTGTGGACAATGGTGATAGCTGGAAGCAGATGTCTGTACCGACTCGTGCAACTCTAACGGGTGTTCATTTTATTGATTCACAAAATGGCTGGGTTGTTGGTCATGATCAGGTTATTTTGCGAACCAAAGATGGTGGTAACACCTGGGAGCAGGTTTACGAAAATATCGATGCCGAAAGCCCACTTCTGGATGTTTTTTTTCTTGATGCCAAGCATGGTTATGCTATCGGTGCATATGGTCAGTTTCTGGAATCTTTTGATGCTGGTGATAGCTGGGAAGGGCGCTGGATCGGTGAGGATGATTTTCACCTGAATCAGATGATCGCTGTTGGTGATCAGTTGTTTATAGCGGCCGAAGCTGGCTTTGCCTACCGTTCTGATGACGATGGACAGAACTGGACTCTATTGGATCCTGATTATCATGGATCATTTTTTGGAATCTTTCCTGTAGAAGAAAACGGTTTGCTGTTGTTTGGTCTGCGTGGACACCTGTTTCGTTCAGATAATGCCGGCAGAGACTGGGCTCAAATTGAAACTGGAATTGAAGCAAGCTTGACCGGTGGATTGCGGTTGGATGATGGTACTTTGGTGATTACCGGATTGGCCGGAGCTCTTTTAATCAGTCAGGATAATGGATACAGTTTTACTTTACAGCAGGATCCAGATCGCAAAGGTTTTAGTAAGTTGTTGCAAGCCGCTGATGGCAGTATCATCGCAGTAGGGAACTTTGGCGCTACAAAAATTTCTCTAAATGACATTCGTTAATAAAATTGGGTAAAGGCAGGAGCTCACCATGAAAGTTAATTCCCTTAAGTCGGGACTTGAAAAACTCGTATTTAACAACCGGCGTATTTTTTTGGGATTTTTTATTCTGATAACCCTGCTTATGGCTTATTCTGTCACCAATTTACGTATAGATGCCGGGTTCAGCAAGTTACTGCCCCTCAAGCATGAATATATGCAAACCTATGTTGAGCATCGTAAAGAATTTGGTGGTGCCAACCGGGTTCTGATTGCTTTGATGGCAAAACAAGGCGATATTTTCACTTCTGATTTTTTTAAAACTCTGGAAGATGCAACCGCTGATGTCTTTTTTATTCCCGGAGTCGACCGAGCTCAGGTCAGTTCGTTGTTTACTCCGAACGTTCGTTTTACTGAGGTTGTCGAGGATGGGATTGCGGGTGGTAATGTCATTCCCGCCGATTTTGAAGTCACAGCTGAAGGGCTGGAAAAAGTTCGTAAAAATATTCTCAAAGCGGGGATCCTTGGCCGTCTTGTTGCTAATGATTTTACCGGCGCAGCGATCAGTGCTCAGCTGTTAGAGATCGACCCGGCAACCGGGGAAAAACTCGATTTTATCAAGGTTTCACATCTGCTTGAAGAACAGATACGAGACAAATATCAAAGTGATCAGGTCGATGTTCATATCATTGGTTTTGCCAAAGTCATTGGTGATATTGCCGATGGTGCAAAACGGGTTATTCTATTTTTCTTTATTGCCTTCGTGATTACCTCCCTATTGGTCTTTCTCTACACCCGCTCCTGGATTCTCACTCTGATTCCGCTAAGTTGCTCTCTCATTGCTGTTATCTGGCAGCTTGGATTGCTGCCAGTTCTTGGATACGGTATTGATCCGATGGGGCTGTTGGTTCCCTTCCTGATTTTTGCTATTGGGGTCAGTCATGCTGTGCAGATGATTACCGCTAATACGGCTGAGGTTCGTGCCGGTGCTGATCGGATGGAAGCGGCTAGAGCAAGTTTCCGACAACTTCTTATCCCTGGATCTATTGCTCTGGCCAGTGACACCATAGGCTTTATTACTATTCACTTAATTGAAATCAGGGTTATCCAGGAGATGGCAGTGACGGCCAGCTTGGGGGTTGCTGTTATCATCTTGACGAATCTGATTCTGCTGCCGATCCTCCTCTCCTACGTTAAAACCGGGCGACGCTACAAGCGTCGGGTTGATGAGCAAACACAATTTTTGAAACCGGTCTGGAAATTCTTTGAGCGAGCTGCAGAACCAAAATCTGCGACGGTTATTATTGTTGTTGCGATTGCTCTCCTTGGTTTTGGTCTCTGGAAAGGCTCAGACATCAAAATTGGCGACATGCATCAAGGTGTTCCCGAGCTACGCACTGATTCACGCTACAATCAGGACAGCAAAGTTATCACAGAGCATTTTTCTATCGGCGTTGATCTCATTACGGTGATTGTTGAAACCAAACCAGATGGGTGTATTGATTACGATATTATGACTGCCATTGATCGTTTTGCCTGGCATATGAATAATGTTGATGGGGTTCAGTCGGTCATCGGCTTACCCGGAATTGCCAAAGTGATTAATGCCGGTTGGAATGAGGGGAGTTTGGAGTGGCGAGTTCTACCCCGAAACCAATCAACCATGGTTCAGGCAGTGGGCTATATTCCAACCAGTAGCGGCTTGCTGAACTCCGATTGCAGCGTTATGCCGGTGATGATTTTCACTAAAGACCACAAAGCTGAAACCATTAATAAGATCGTCTCCGAAGTTAAGAGTTACCGGGATCAGCACAGTGGAGAGGGTGTAAAAATCAGACTGGCAACCGGCAATGTCGGGGTCATGGCGGCAACTAATGAAGAGGTTTCTGCCGCACAGTTTCCAATTCTACTCTATGTTTTTGGGGCAATAATCCTCCTTTGTTTCTATGAATTTCGCTCTCTTAGGGCAGTTCTTTGTGTCATTCTCCCTCTTGGTCTGGTTTCGCTGCTTGCATATGCGCTGATGAGTGTTCTCCAGATTGGTTTGAAGGTTTCTACTCTGCCAGTTGTTGCCTTGGGGGTTGGTGTTGGTGTTGATTACGGTATTTATATCTTCAGTCGTTTACGCAGTTACCTGAGAAGAGGGCAAACTCTGCAGGAAGCCTATCTGCATACTCTTGCAATTACTGGAAACGGTGTTGTCTTTACCGGAGTGACCCTTGCTGCCGGTGTTGCAACCTGGATTTTCTCTCCTCTCAAATTTCAAGCCGACATGGGTATTCTGCTGACCTTCATGTTTCTGGTTAATATGCTTGGAGCCATTCTGCTGCTTCCAGCTCTAGCCTATTTCTTGCTGCCGAAAACAGATACAAAACATTTGACTGATTAGCTGTAATCTTTCTTTTTGACGTCCCCCCTCATTGAGGGGGGACGTCAAATAAACACAAAATAGAAATATGTTTTACTTTTGGTTGACGCGAACGTAAAAGTAAGTACAATAGAAAGATAAGATATATACTTGTGATCTATTGTTACTTGATTTTTCCACGTCAACGTAAAATTAAAAACTGCGACAGAGATTGAAAATGAAAAAATCTGACACAGAGACCCTTCCCTATCGATCTATTCCGCAAATGTTGCAAAATAATGCGGAAAAATATGCCGACTTGTCTGCCGTAAGCTATAAAAAAGGTGGTGCTTACCTGACACTGAGTTACCAGCAGTTCTATGCTCGGGTTCTCATGACCGCACGTGGGCTGCGTAAAGCGGGGATGCAAGCAGGTGATAAAGTCGCAATCTTTTCTGAAAATCGTGCTGGTTGGATTATTGCCGATATGGGAATTCAATCTGCATTAGGAATCAGTGTTCCAATTTATGCAACTAATACTGGTGCTCAGGCAGCTTACGTTATCAACCATAGTGACTCAAAAATTGTTTTTGTATCTGATCGGCTCCAATATGAAAAGTTACTGGCGGTCCGAGACCAAATCCCTCAAGTAGAACTGGTTGTCTCTTTTGAACGTTTTCTTGGCGAGCGACATCTGCCGGTTTATACCCTCTATCAACTTTCTGAAATATCGCATCCCATTACAGCTGACGAGAAAGAGGAAATCGAGAAGCAAATTGCTACGATTACCCCAGATAATCTGATTACGATTATTTACACTTCAGGGACAACTGGTCAGCCTAAGGGAGTCATGCTGACTCAGCACAATATGGTGATCAATGCTTGGGATGGCGTGCAGCGAGCAGGTGAAATCGCTATGAAAGGGACTTTTTTAAGCTATCTCCCTTTGAGTCATGTATTAGAACGTTCGGCTGGGTACCACGCTGTTTTGATGTATGGTGGACATATCGCTTTTGCAGAAAATGTTAATAAGGTTGTCGAGAATATTGTTGAAGTTAAGCCGACAGCGATGATCAGTGTGCCGCGTCTGTTCGAAAAAATCTATTCACGCATCTATGAAAATACCCACTTGCTGAGTCCTCTTAAGCGGCAGATGTTTCATCAGGCAATCGAAACAGGTCGCCAGTATATCTACCAGAAGTACATAAAGCGGGAGGCAACCGGGCTGCTTGGCTTGAAGTATCGGATTTATGACAGGCTGGTTTTCCGAAAAATTCGTAATCGCTTCGGTGGAAACCTTAAATTTTTCATTTCTGGTGGTGCGCCACTGGATAAAACCATCAATGAGTTTATGTGGATTATTGGTCTTCCGGTTTTTGAAGGTTATGGACTGACGGAAACCAGTCCGGCTGTTGCGTTAAATAGTTTGTATGAAAATCGATTCGGTTCTGTTGGCAAGCCTCTAGGAGATGCAGAATTTAAACTGGCCGATGACGGGGAACTGCTGATTAAGGGGGCGATGGTCATGCGTGGTTACTATCGCAATGAAAAAGCTACTGCAGACGCATTTGTCGATGGGTGGTTCAAAACAGGGGATATCGCCCAGATTGATGATGAAGGTTATATCTATATTGTTGATCGAAAGAAAGAAATCATCGTCACCGCAGGGGGAAAAAATATTGCTCCTCAGCCGATGGAGAATCGCCTCAAGCTGGATAAATATATCTCACAGGCCTACGTCCATGGCGACAAGAAACCTTATTTGATCGCAATCCTGACACCAAACTTTGAGCGGTTGATTGAATTCAGCCATGAAAAACATATCGATTATCTTGGAGTTGATGATCTGGTTGCTAATGACCTAGTACAGCAACTGTATGCTGACAGGATTGCCCAATTTAATGAAAATCTTCCCGCTTATGAGACGATTAAGAAATTCATCCTGCTTCCGCGCGAATTTTCTGCAGAGGGGGGGGAGCTGACGCCGACAATGAAGCTGAAACGCAAAGAGATCTATACAACCTACAAAGATAAAATCGAACATCTTTATCTGCACAGTGGCAACGGCCGGGAAGCCCAGCCACAATCTGAAAATGGAGGAACAAAATGAGGCAAATTAATCGTGTTGCCGTACTTGGAGCCGGGGTTATGGGGGCAACAATTGCTGCCCATCTCGCCAATGCTGGGTTGGAAGTGTTATTGCTCGATATCATCCCTCGTGAGTTGACCAGCAAAGAGACTGAACAGGGTTTGAGTCTGGAAAGTCCGCAGGTACGCAATCGAATTGCCAGCGCCGGATTGGCTGGCTTGCTGAAAATGAAACCGGCTCCCTTCTACCTGAAAAGGTATGCTGACCAGATCAGCGTTGGCAACTTTGATGACGATCTGGGGAAGCTCAAAGAGTGTGACTGGGTGATTGAAGTTGTCATTGAGCACATGCCTATCAAGAAGGATTTGCTGACCAAGGTGATTCCAAATTTAGCTGCAGGAGCTATCTTATCCACTAATACCAGTGGTCTGTCGGTTAATGAAATGGCTGAAATGTTGCCAGCAGAAGTACGGAAAAACTTTTTGGTGACACACTTCTTTAATCCACCACGCTACATGCGTTTGCTCGAAATAGTTCCAAGCCAATATACAGATTCTGACATTGTGTCGGGTCTGGCCGATTTTATCAGCCGCCGGCTTGGCAAGGGAATTGTTTACGCTAAAGACACCCCCAATTTTATTGCCAACAGGATTGGGGTTTTCTCCATATTCAACGGGGTCAAGCACATGCTCGATCTGGAGATGACCGTTGAAGAGGTTGATAGTGTTGCCGGGCCAGCGACAGCTAGACCTGGATCTGCCGCATTCCGTACCAGTGATCTGGTAGGCATCGATACTCTGGTGCATATTTGTAAAAACACCTACGAATTGTTGCCTGATGATGAATGTCGCGAGACTTTTAAAATCCCGGAATTCATGGAGCTGATGGTTGAAAAAGGCCTGCATGGCAATAAAACCAAACAGGGTTTTTACAAAAAAGAGCAGATTGACGGTAAGCGGCAGATCTATTACTACGATTACACCAGTGGCGAATTTAAACCAGCAGAAAAGCCGAAATTTGCTTCTGTTGTTGCGGTCAAGATGGTTGATGATCCGGCACAAAAAGTCAAAATGGTGGTCAATGGACAGGATAAAGGAGCTGAATTTGCCTGGCGCTCATTGCGTGATTCTTTAATCTATACGGTCAATCGTATCCCTGAAATTGCTGATGATATTGTTAATATCGATAATGGGATGAAATGGGGCTTCAACTGGGAAATTGGACCTTTTGAAATGCTTGATGCCATCGGCGTCCAAAGTTTTGTTAAACGCGCAGAAGCTGATGGTGTTGATGTTCCAGACAGCTTGAAAGAAGTCGAAAGTTTCTATCGTTATAATGATTCTGGGCAGCAGGAATACTACGATTTACTAAAAAAATCTTATCAGTTGGTACCGCAGAAGGAAGGTCAGATTAATCTGCAAATTCTCAAAAAAACCACTGGTGTGGTGGAAAAAACCTCTAATTGCTCGCTGATTAATTTGGGTGATGGCGTTTTTGGTCTCGAATTCCACTCAAAAATGAACTCCATCAGTGGTGACATCCTTGCGATGACCCACAAAGCCATCAAACGTGCAGAAGAGGAAGGTGTTGGACTGGTGATTGGTAACCAGGGTGCCAACTTTTCTGTCGGTGCAAATTTGATGCTTTTGGCGGTTGCTCTGGCTGAAGGTGCTTATGAAGATATTGACATGAGTGTCCGTGCTTTCCAGAAAGCAACTATGGCAGTAAAATATGCCAAAGTCCCTGTTGTTGCCGCACCATTCGGTATGGCTCTGGGTGGTGGTTGTGAGTTTTCCCTTCATGCCGATGCGCTGAACGCCTACGCAGAGACCTATATGGGGCTGGTAGAAATCGGAGTTGGGTTGATTCCAGCTGGTGGTGGCACTAAAGAAATGTGCTTGCGAGCAGTTGAACTGGCTAACCAGTTCGATACCGACGTGACCCCCTTTATTTTCAAGAATTTCCAGCAAATCGGTATGGCAAAAGTTTCCATGGGGGCAGCTGAACTGACCGGAATGGGCTATATGCGTCATGGCGACAGTATCAGTATGGATATTGACCGTCTGATTGCTGATGCCAAGCAGAAGGTTTTAGCGCTGGCAACAAACTACCGGCCACAAAGACCGGCAGAAAATGTCCCTGCACCTGGACGTGGTATTGCGGCCAGTATCAAAAGTCAGCTTTGGAATATGAAAATGGGTGGCTTTGTCACCGAGTACGAAGCTGAAATGGGTGGAATTATTGCTGATGTGATTACAGGTGGAGATGTTCTGCCTGGAACTCCGATCTCAGAAGATTATCTTCTACAACTGGAGCGGCAAGCATTTCTCAAGTTGTGCGGCAATAAAAAGACGGCCGAGCGGGTTCAACATATGCTGAAAAAAGGCAAGCCACTGCGGAATTAAATTTGAATCTGTAGGGGCGCCGCTTGCTGCGCCCAGTTCTGTCGCCGAAAAGGGCGCGGCAAGCGGCGCCCCTACAGATATTTTGGAGGAGAATAAATAATGAAAACTGCTTATATACTTGCTGCTTACCGCACCCCCGGTTGTCGGGCAAACAAAGGGAAATTTAAAGATATGCGTCCCGATGATCTGGCTGCTGCCGCTCTAGCGGGTCTGATTGAGCGAACCAAGATTGACCCGATGCGAATTGATGATGTTCTGCTCGGTTGCGCTTTCCCTGAGGGGGAGCAGGGGATGAATGTCGCCAGAATTGCAGCGTTAAAGGCCGGAATTCCTTACCAGGTTCCGGCACAGACAATCAATCGGTTTTGCTCCTCAGGGCTGCAGAGTATTGCTCTGGCGGCTGAACGGATTATGGCAGGGTTTGCCGACTGTATCATTGCTGGTGGCACCGAATCTATGACCACAGTCCCCATGGGAGGCAATAAATATAGTGCAAATCCAGGGTTGGTTGCTGGTTGGCCAGAGACATTTGCCTCTATGGGGATTACTGCAGAATTGGTTGCCGATAAGTATGAGATCAGTCGTCAGAACCAAGATTCATTTGCCGTTGGAAGCCATACTAAAGCGGCAGAGGCAATCGCAGCAGGACGTTTTGGTGATGAAATCATACCGGTTGAAATTGAAAAAACAGCCATAGTTAAAGGAAAGATTCAGAAAAGTACCGAAATGGTTTCCATCGATGATGGTGTGCGTGCCGATACGACAGCGGCGGGACTCGGCAAGCTTAAACCTGCCTTTAAGCAGGGTGGTTCGGTGACGGCTGGAACTTCGTCACAAATGACCGATGGTGCAGCTGCCGCTCTGGTTGTTTCCGAAGAATTCCTCAAAGAGATCGGTGGCGATCCCCTGGCTCGCTTTGTTGCCTTCGCCGTTAAGGGAGTGCCTCCTGAGATTATGGGGATTGGGCCGGTTGAAGCAATTCCAGCAGCCTTAAGGCTGGCTGGCCTGAAGCAGAGTGATCTTGGGCTGATTGAGTTGAACGAAGCTTTTGCTGCACAGTCTCTGGCAGTGATCAAAGATCTGGGATTAAATACCGACATCATCAATGTCAACGGTGGAGCTATTGCACTGGGACACCCGCTCGGTTGTACCGGAGCCAAATTGACAGCAACTCTACTGCACGAAATGCAACGCCGTGAACTGCGTTATGGAATGGTTTCCATGTGTATCGGTGGGGGCATGGGTGCCGCTGGAATTTTTGAAAAACTGTAGGCTTAATTATATAAAATGAGGTGAATATTATGGCTGGAAAAATTATGAAGGGTGGCGAATTTCTGATCGCCGAAACTGACTGCCAGGACATTTTTACTCCGGAAGATTTTACTGACGAACAACGCTCTATTGCTGAGACAACCGAGCAGTTTGTCGAAAATGAAATCATCCCACATCATGACGAGATCGAAGCACAGAATTTCGAGTATGTCGTTGAAGGGATGAAAAAGTGTGGAGAACTCGGACTGCTGATGATGGATGCTCCCGAAGAGGAAGGGGGGCTGGAACTAGATAAAGCGACAAGTATGTTGGTGGGGGAAAAAATCTCCACCAGTGGTTCTTTCTCGGTTGCCTTTGCCGCACACACCGGGATCGGAACCCTCCCATTGATTTATTATGGGACAGCCGCACAAAAAGAAAAATATCTTGAAAAAATCATTTCTGGGGAATGGTGTTCAGCTTATTGTTTGACCGAACCTGGTTCTGGTAGCGATGCCCTTGGAGCACAGGCCTCTGCCACCCTCTCTGAAGATGGAAAAAATTACATCCTCAACGGAACGAAACAGTACATCACTAACGGCGGTTTTGCTGAGTTGTTTACCGTTTTTGCAAAAATTGACAAGCAGCACTTTACTGCATTTTTGGTAGAGAAGAGTTTTGAAGGATTGGTTGTCGGCAATGAAGAGAAAAAAATGGGGATCAAAGGAAGTTCAACGACTCAAATCATCCTTGATAACTGTAAAGTACCAGTGGAAAATGTTCTTGGCGAAATCGGCAAAGGGCATAAAATAGCTTTTAATTCTCTGAATATTGGTCGCTTCAAGTTAGGAGCCGGGGTGACTGGAGCGTCAAAGATGGCCTTGGCAGAAGGGATTCGCTATGCGAACGAGCGCAAGCAGTTCAATCGTCAAATCTCTTCTTTTGGGGCAATCCAAGAGAAAATTGCCGATTTGACTGCATCTATCTATGCATCTGAATCATTGGTATACCGCTTGGCGGGTTTGCTCGACGATAAAATTGCGACGATTGACAAAGATGCTGATGATTATTATGACCAGTACCTGAAAGCAATTGAAGAGTACGCCCCCGAGTGTGGCATCTCCAAGGTTTTCTGTAGTGATGTGTTGGCAAAAACTGTTGATGAAGTCGTACAGATTCATGGTGGTTATGGCTTCTGTAGTGAGTATCCGGCTGAACGTTACTATCGTGATGAACGAATCAACCGGATTTTTGAAGGAACCAATGAAATCAATCGTCTGTTGACTTCTGGAATGATTTTGAAGCGGGCAATGAAGGGGGAACTACCGTTACAAGCAGAGTCGATGAAGGCGTTTGAAGCGTTGATGACCCCCTCGTTTGAAGATGTCGATGAGTCTATTCCGTTTATTGCCGAGAAGATGACGATACAGAACCTGAAAACTCTGTTTCTGATTCTTTCCGGTGCCGGTGTCCAGAAATATATGGATAAATTGGCCGACGAGCAGGAAATCCTCATGGCGGCTTCAGATGTTGTGATCCAGATTTTTGCCATGGAGAGTGCAGTTCTCCGTGCAGAGAAGATCATCGGTACATTGAGCCCAGCCAAACAGGAGCAGCTGAAGGCGGCAGTCAAGGTTGCTACTTTTAATGCGACCGAGGTTGCTGCTAGCGCTGCTAAAAAAGGTGCTTATATGGTAGAGGAGGGGGATATTTTGACGATGATTCTCTCCGGGGTGCGCCGCTTTACCAAATATGATGCCAGCGGGTTGTTGCAGGCTAAACGGACTCTGGCAGCAGCTGCTAACGAAGCAGAAAAGTATATTTTCTAATGTAGGATATGCCGGGCGGACACAGGAACCAGCCCTACAGTTTTCTATATGTTTATTTATGTAGGGGAGCCCCCTGTGGGCTCCCCGTTCTTGAGTTTTGCCTTATATGACACCCACTCAACATACAATTAATACGGCCTATGTTGTCGGCTCGGTACATTGCTACAGTACTGAAATTAGCGGTGATCTGGTTCTTTTTGATACGGGGCCACCGACCGACGAAGCTCAGCAGTACCTGCAGGAAAACCTGGATCTTGATCGACTTAAGTCTGTCATTGTTACCCATTGTCACATTGATCATTATGGGTTAGCGAGGTGGTTGGGGGAGGAAACAAATGCCACTATTTATCTCCCTTTTCGCGATTATCTGAAAATTACTCGTCATACCGAACGCTTGGAATTGATGTACGACTTGTTGTTAGAGATCGGTTTTGAGCCTGTGTTTTTAGAGAAGTTCAGGGAGAGTATGGGTGATGGTACTGTTTTTCCCCCTTTGCCAGAGAACTTTAAGGTTATTGAAGAAGATCTTCCACAGCAGTTGGGTTTGACGGCGCTTTCATGCCCTGGCCATTCTCAGAGTGATATGGTTTTAATCGGTGCAGATTGGGCGATTACGGGTGATGTTATGTTGCAGGGAATTTTCCAAACTCCACTCCTTGATATTGATCTACTCACCGGAAAACGCTTTCAAAACTATGTTGCTTATTGTGAAAGCCTGACCAAACTGGTTACGTTGCGTGATAAGAAAATTCTACCTGGACATCGGAACACGATTGATAGTGTCGACAGCTGCCTACTGTTTTATATTAGCAAATTGCTTGTACGAGCAGGACGAATTAATAAGCTGCCAATGGAAATGACAGCTGCAGAGATTGTTACTAAATTATCCAAAGATGACAGCAGCCATCCCTTTGTCAGTTATCTGAAGGCATCCGAGATTGTTTTTCTACGCGACTTTTTGGCTGAGCCAGATATTTTAAAAAATGTGTTAATTGAGATTGGTTTGTTCCCCCGAGTTGCTGATAGTTTTAGCAGTGTCGTTGACTGATTTAACCACAGATAGGAAAAATCAATGCAATCCGATCAATTATTTGAACCCATTATAATTGGCAATCTGAGGCTGAAAAACCGGATTCTGATGCCAGCGATGCACATGAATATGTGCCGTAAATTTGCCGTCACCGACCAGCTGATCAATTTTTATATTGAGCGAGCAAGAGGTGGTGTTGCCATGATCAACGTTGGCTATGCAACGGTTGATGAGCTTTCGGGGCTTCCGGGAAATATCGGCGCCCACCAGGATGAGTTTATTCCCGGGCTGACAAAGCTGGCAACGGCAATCAAGGGTGAAGGTGCAGCGGCATGTGTCCAACTCAATCATGCTGGTCGGTATAATTTTTCATTTTTTTTGGGTGGGAAAAAGCCGGTGGCACCGTCACCAATACCCTCACGAATGACCAAAGAGACACCACGCGAATTAGAACTAGATGAGATTCCAGAGATAATTCAATCTTTTGCCGATGCTGCCAGACGGGTTAAAACTGCTGGGTTTGATGCGGTCGAAATCCTCGCAGGGACTGGATATCTGATTAGTGAATTTCTTTCCCCACTAACTAATCAGCGCCAGGATCAATATGGCGGTTGTCTCGAAAACCGGATGCGTTTCGGCTTGGAGATTATTCGGGCGGTTAAAGCGGCAACGGGGGGGGATTTTCCCCTGCTGGTCAGAATTAACGGTAATGATTTTATGCCGAATGGAATCGGTCGTGAAGAATTGAAGGCATTCGCAGTTCAGCTGGTCAAGGCGGGGGCAGATGCACTCTCTATCAATGTCGGTTGGCATGAAGCACTGGTTCCGCAGATTGTCACCAAGGTTCCCCGTGGAGTTTTCGCATATTTGGCGCGGGACATTCGTAAAGAAGTCAACGTCCCGGTTATTGCCGGACACCGAATCAATGATCCTGATGTGGCACGCAATCTGATAGGTGAGGGTTTTTGCGACATGGTTGCAATGGGTCGATCTCTGATTACTGATCCTGAGATGCCGAATAAGGCACGTGAAAATCGGGAGAACAAAATCATTCATTGCATTGCTTGTGGCCAAGGCTGTTTCGATAATTTATTTAAGCTGAAGTCGGTTGAATGTCTTTGTAATCCTCGGGTTGGAAAAGAAGTTGAAACCAGGGTAAAGATGACCGATCTCCCTCGCAAGGTGATGGTTGTCGGTGGTGGGGCGGCGGGAATGAGTGCCGCGATCGCGGCAGCGGAACAGGGTCATCAGGTTATTCTCCACGAGCAAACGTGGACTTTAGGTGGACAGCTCCATCTTGCCGGGGCTTCTCCGGGACGGAAAGAATTTCTTGGTCTTGCCAGCGACTTGCAACAGCAACTGGAAGATCTGGAAGTGCAAATAGTTCTCAACTCAACAGTAGATGCGCAGTTACTGGCAGAACAAAAACCGGAAGCATTAATCCTGGCAACTGGGGGGATGCCGATCATGCCAACAATTTCTGGCGTTGATCTGCCGCATGTTGTTCAGGCTTGGGATGTTCTGGCTGGAAAAATAACCACTGGGCAACGGGTTGCGATTATCGGTGGTGGTGCTGTTGGTGTTGAAACTGCTTTGCTGTTGTCAGAGCAGGGAACCTTGTCGGGGGAGGAGTTGAAATTTCTGTTGGTCAATCAGGCTGAAACGGCTGAAGAGCTCTACCGACTTGCGACGATTGGTAACAAGCAAGTCACTTTGATTGAGATGATCGATAAACTGGGGACAAATTTCGGTAAATCAACTCGTTGGAGCATGTTGTTGGATGCCAAGCGTGCGGCAATCGATACTTGCACCGAGACTAAAGTTTTGGAAATTATCCCCTCTGGAGTCATTATTGAACAGTCAGGGGAACGTCAGGAAATTGTAGCGGATACCATTATTCTCGCGGTGGGAACCAAGGCACAGAATCCATTGCAGAAAGTTGTTGCGGAGCAACGCATCCCCTGTCAGGTGGTTGGAGATGCTCAACAACCGGCCATGGTTTTTGATGCAATCCATCAAGGGTTTGTCGCAGGTCGGAATGTCCTCTGAAAGACAGCTTTGATGGCGTCGCAAAAAAGTCCGTCCCACAGCGTTGCAGCGGTTTTTCAAGACCTCGACCTACTCTATGTAGGCCTTCGCCCTTGAAAAAGCACTACGCCTTGTGGAACGAATTTTTTGCTTAGCCATCTTGTTTGTTTTTGCGAGTGCATCAAGTTTAGTAGATTTTTCCCTATCCGGCCTTTGGCCACCTTCGCCCTTATGGGGAAGGCTATCAATGTAAGTTAGGTTTTGTGATGACAATGAGCAGTAATAATGAATTAGTTACGACGTCTCAGGACAAAGGTATTTTAAAGATTGGTATCCAACGACCAGATAAGCTGAATGCTTTGACTCTGGCAATGTACGAGGCCATGACTGCGGCAATCGAATCTGCAGAGAAAGATAAGCAGGTTCGCGTGATTCTGATTCATGGGACGGAGACATGTTTTACCAGCGGCAATGATTTGCACGATTTTGCCACGAACCCGCCAGAGGGAGAGAACAGCCCGGTGTTCCGTTTTCTGCGTGCGATCAGTCAGGCGAAAAAGCCGGTGATTGCAATGGTCAGTGGTGCAGCTGTTGGTATCGGCACAACGATGCTGCTTCATTGCGACCTGGTTTATGCCGATGAAGGTGCTAAATTCAAGCTTCCCTTTGTTAATCTCGGTCTCTGCCCCGAGGCGGCATCGAGCTTTTTGCTACCAAAGCTCGTCGGGTACTTACGTGCATCGGAAATATTGCTCCTTGGAGAAACCATTACTGCTGAAAGTGCGGTGGAACTCGGGTTGGTTAATCGTATTTTTCCGCTTTCCGAGTTGTCTGAACAGGTCATGGATATAGCACTTCAACTGGCAGAACAACCGCCAGCCTCGCTTCGTTTGACAAAATCGTTGCTGCGAGAACACCATGCTCGTCAAGTTGCGGACGTGATGCGGAAAGAAGGTGAATTGTTTCTACAGCAGCTGGCTAAACCTGAGGCGCAGGAAGCTATCAACGCCTTTACTGAAAAACGAAAAGCCGATTTTTCACAGTTTTCTTGATTCGATCCCATTGAACTTTGGAGGGCTAAATATGCTCCTTTTCAATCCACATAAATATCAACGCGAACATGCTGATGATAAATCTCGTCAGCTGGTAGAGAAGACCATCGCTTTTTTTGAGAAAAAAGGGCTGAAACAGATTAAAGAGGATGATCAGGCGATGGTCTGGTATGACGATTTTCTCAATTTCATCAAAGAGGAAAAAGTTTTTGCCACCATGCTTACCCCTTCCGGATATGGTACTGACGATTCACGTTGGGATATGTGGCGAATTGGTGAATTTAACGAAGTTCTGGCTTTTTATGGGCTTTGCTATTGGTATACCTGGCAGGTTTCCATTCTTGGATTGGGTCCAATCTGGATGGGAGACAATGAGGGAATCAAACATCAAACCGCAGAATTCTTACAGGATGGTGGAGTTTTCGCGTTCGGGCTATCGGAAAAAGACCATGGCGCCGATCTCTATTCGAGTGAGGTGATGCTGCACCCACAGAAGGACGGCAGTTACCTTGCCCGCGGTTCCAAATATTACATCGGTAATGGTAATTGCGCTGCACTGGTCTCAACCTTCGGTAAGCTTGCCGATACCGGAGAATACGTATTTTTCGTGGTTAAAAGTGATCATCCCAACTATGAATGTGTCAAAAAAATCGATACCTCTGGTGTCCGTCAGGCTTATGTTGCCGAATATTGCCTTCACGATTACCCGATTACCAGAGACGAAATTCTTTCCACCGGGCAGTTAGCGTGGGATTCATCTCTGAGTACCGTCAATATTGGTAAATTTGAGCTTGGTTTTGCTGCTATCGGCATTGCGACCCATTGTTTTTACGAAGCGCTCAATCATGCGGCAAAACGTAGCTTGTATGATCAATTTGTTACTGACTTTCCCCACGTGCGTAAAACCTTTACCGAGGCCTATGCGCGCTTACATGCTGCTAAATTGTTTGCCTTACGTGCCGGTGACTACCTACGCAGTGCCTCTGATGATGATCGTCGATATCTGCTGTTTAACCCGATTGTCAAAATGAAGGTGACGTCGCAAGGGGAGAAGGTGGTAAACCAACTCCACGATATTATTGCCGCCAAAGGTTTTGAACAGGATACCTATTTCGAAATGGCGATACGCGATATTGGTATGCTTCCAAAACTGGAGGGAACTGAACATGTCAATATGGCACTGAACGTCAAATTTATCCGCAATTATTTTTTTGAGCCAATTGATTACCCTGAAGTCCCCCGACGGAATGACATCGCCGATGATAGTTACCTGTTCAATCAATTTACCGGGGGGCTGGCAAAAGTCCGTTTCCCCGATTATCGACTTGCCTACCAAGGTTATGAGTCAGAGAATATTGGGATCTTTCGGAAGCAGGTGGAATTGTTCCGGAAACTGTTGATTCAAGCACCGCCGACAGCAGAGCAAATGGGAAATATTGACTACATGTTGGCAGCTGGTGAATTGTTTACCCTGGTTGTTTATGCCCAATTGATTCTGGAAAATAGTCAAATTTACCAACTTAATAGCGATCTGCTGGAACAGATTTTTGATTTTCTGATTCGTGATTATTCCAACTTTGCCTTGCAGATGATCCTTAATCACAATAATCTTTCGAGCCAGGAAGAAATTTATCACCTGATGATTAAGAAGCCAGCGCAGGATCAATCTAATTTCGAACAGGTCTGGAAGCAGGTCATCGATCTCGAAGATTGTTATCAGACCAGAAAAAAATAAGGTTAAAGGAATATAAATGGGACACCACGTTGGCAGTAAAAGTAGTATCGTTCCCCTTATTGATCGTTTAAATAAATATCCGGTCGGGCTACCTGACAGTGAAAAATTGCGGGAAATTCTATCTCTTCTATTTGCGGAGAATGAAGCTTTTATTGCGTCCCGTTTTCCTCTGGAGGAAGCGACCTTGGATGAGTTGACGAAAGCAACAGGTATTCCCGGGGTGGAGCTTCACCCGCAGTTGGAACAAATGTGTGAAAAAGGTCTGGTGATGGATCTCCCTTATGAAGGGGAGGTCTACTACCTGCTGCTACCCGGCTTGATCGGTTTTTTTGAACTGACCTTTATGAAGAATCGCACCGACTTGCCCAAGGAAAAAATTTCCCGGTTAATGCAGGAATACTTATATGAAAATCCCCGTGAAGGGATGGCAAAGGAATTCTTTGACAGCAAAATCCCACTGACTCGGGCTTTGGTTTACGAAGACAAAATTCCGACCAGTTCCACAGTGACCAGTTATGAGAACGCACGTGAGATTATCAAGGGTGCTGGATTCGGAGCTGTTGGTCTTTGTTATTGTCGTCACAAAAAACACCATCTGGGAGAAGACTGTATCAAAGGTGCTCCAATGGAGGATATTTGCATTTCTCTTGGGACTGGTGCAAAATTTTTGGCTCGGCGTGGATTTGCCAAAGAACAGACGACAGAGCAGCTGCTTGAAATATTGGAACGTGCAAAAAAATTGAACCTCACTCATATTACCGATAATATCCGCCAGAAGCCTTCATTTATCTGTAACTGTTGTTCCTGCTGTTGTGAACTGCTTCTCGGAGTCCAGTCGGGGTACTCTGATGGTGTGGCCAAGGCACCTTTTATTCTGAATATTGATGAGGAGCTGTGCAACAGTTGTGGCCTCTGTATCAACGCTTGCAATGTTGCAGCGTTAGAAATGACAAAACCAAAGCAGCCAGTACAATTACAAAAAAAGGTTTGTCTTGGCTGTGGCGCTTGTATATCGACTTGTCATCAGGGTGCTCTATCAATGATTGATCGGGGTAAAAAGTATATGCCACCACTGAACCGTAGGTGGATGATGAAAAAACGTCTTATAGAGCGAGGTCGAGCAACCCCTTTTGTCGTTAACGGAGTGAAGAAAAAAATCAGGAGGCTGGTTAAGGGAAAAGTAAAAAGCCCCAGAACACCTTGAGTTGAAGAATACTCTTTATGTCTGTCACAATTCTGGAAAAATGTACTGGCTGTGGATCCTGTGTTGCCGCCTGTAAATACTCTGCCTTAAGTTTAGAAACGGAACTCCCCACAGGGTTTGGTAGTAAAAGAGCTGTTGTCGACATCAATCTCTGTTACAGCTGTGGGGGGTGTGTTCCTGCATGCCCACATCAAGCAATCGCATTGCACAACGGAGTCTTCTGAGATGAGTGCAGGCACTTTATCTATTTACATTGAGCTTGACCCAGAACAACCCATTCTTCCGTTTCAGCAAGTTTTTTCAGATCAATGATCTGGATAGCAACCGCTTTTCCTTCAAAGCCATTTTTTTCAATAACCGTGCAGGCATGGCTTGCATACTCATCATAATCATTTCCATGTTTAAAGACACCAATTCTTAGCAGCGTTTCTGTTTTCCAGATGGCATCCATAGCATCCGACTCTTCTTCTCCCTGGAATATTTTGACGACAGTTTCATGCTCTGGGCCAAAGCTCTTGACAAGGGCAAATCCAGGAACAGCAATAGATATGATTAAGAGAAAGAGAAGTGTTTTTTTCATTTATTTCATCCTTTTAAAAACTATGATTATGAAAGCCCCCGTCGAATGACGGGGGCTTTTGTGTTACCTGGTAACCATGCTGTTTCTAGGTTGGGCCACCACTCATCACTGTGCTCAGTTCTTCAATCTTATTGTTCTTGATCCGCCAGTCACGGATAGCTTGCATATCCTTGACCACTTGGAAGACCTGGAAGAAACCATGCCAGTGAGCATAGTCCGGACCGAACATTGCGGTGCCTTGACGGGCACGACGGCCAGTATGGTGCCAGAGGTAGTACATCAGCTCTTGGAAACCATCACTCCAAGGATCACTACCTAACAGGCCTTTAGCAGCTAATTCTTTCTTCATCTTGACAGCTTCATCCCAGTAAACGTTATACAGGGCAACAGCACTGTCCAAAGTTTGTCTGGTTTCATCAATATGAGATGGACCGTGGCAGCTGATACAAACTTTACGCATCAACTTGTCACCCTTTACACCATCACCACGAGCACCACTACGAATGACACTTTTCTTATGCATCAGGTCCCACTTGAGACGCTCATTAACATTGTGGGTTGTTTCGAGTTCACCAATGCCGGACATATGACATACGGCGCAGGTTGGTGCTCTGTAGTCACCTGGTTGCCATGTTCCAGCAGCACTGTCCCACTTCCACTCATCACCTTCGGTCAGGAAAATCTGGCCGTGTTTGGACTCATGATAGATTTCGATATCTGGATGATCTGGTCCAAGGTGACAGCTGGCACAAGCTTCAGGCTTACGAGCTTCGGAAACTGAGAATCTGTGGCGAGTATGACAGACGGTACAAGTACCGACTGCGCCATCAGGATAAAGGGTGCCGACTCCAGCAGGCCAGGTATTGTTGATTGGCTTGTTATCAGGGCCAAGCTCAACAATTGAACCATGACACACCTTACAACCGGAGGTACGAGCAGCTTGATTTGTCAGAGAACCATCTTCAACACCGAGAAAAGCAGCACCTTCATAGTGGTTTTGCAACTTAACCAAGGCTCCACCAGCTTTATTTTCGTCATAAACTGCAGCTCTGGACAGATCAGCGTGACCACTTTTCAGGAATTCTTCAACTTCACTTGGATGGCAGCGAGCACAAGTCTTAGAAGAAACCATTGGAGAAATCATGGTTTTGGTGCCCTTGAGGCCTGAACACTGGCTGGCCATTGGAGAATTGGCTTCAACCATATGACAGTCATAACAGGATACACCAGCGTTTGCCATGCTTCCCAGCTTCCAGTCTTCGTAGATCCCTGGGGTTTTTTCAGCATGACACTCGATACATTTTGCAGCTTCTTCGGTGTAGCCGCGTTTGATCTCAATTTTGCGCGGCGCCAAGTTTGGAGTGTTGGCGGCAAAAGCCATCCCGCTCCATACCAGCAGACAGGCAATGCTGATCAATCCAATTTTTCCATACATTTGTTTCACTTTAAGCCTCCTTTTTGTTTAGTTATTTTTCTGATGCGTAAAAATCTTCGACTGTCTGCAACATATCCTTATGTCCAACATGCATATGGCATTCAGCACACATTTTGTTTGCCTCACCTCTTAAATACGATCGGTGAGCTATCAAGCCGCCGCTTGATATTCCCGGTGGGGTCAAATTGTGATGACAACGGTGACAGGCGCTGTCAAAAGTGAATTTGAGACGATTTGCCTCAGTATTTGCAGCCCAATCGAAGCTTTTTCCATCGATTGAAATATTGTGGTAAATGTCACTAATCCCTGTTCTTGCCTTGGTGACAAGGTAATTTACAAAACCGTCATGTGGTAGATGGCAATCTACGCATTGTGCAGTAAAACCCTGTGGGTTCTTACCGCCGTGGACAGAAGCTTTCCACGAGGTTCTAAATGGCTCCATGACATGACAACTGACACAAAATTCATCTGTGTTGGTTGATTCCACCATAAAGCCGGAAGCTAGAACCAAAACCATCGCACCCACAACGCCAAACATCGCTCCAAAAATCCACATCTTTTTAGCTGCGGACATCTTTGGCTTTGGGGTCCCTTTACTCGACATTCAATCACCTCCTTACTTGAGTGGCAGTCAATAGTGCTTTTCGAGAAAATAACCTGCTTTATGAAGAAAAATTACTGATTCAATATTAATAACAGGGTTTAGCTTAATAGCAACAAATTATTCAGCACAATAGCAGTTGCAACGGACATGCCATAATAAAGGTTCTATTTTTCAATAACATATGTGAATACGAATGTTGTTTCTGTTACCAATGGGTAGCCTTTGTTCTGTTTTTTGTGTTACCGTTTGGTAGCATCTGTGCTAAGCATTTAATATTCTATGAATTAAATAAGGGCTTCCTCTTTTATGCAGTTAAAAACCAAACTTATTCTCCTGATCAGTCTGGTGATTTGCATCTCTTACGGAATCACCTTTTATCGCACCTCTAGTTTTCAGGAAAGCCTTGTCGTCGAACAGGCAACCCAACAGGCGAAAATGCTTTTCAATCAGATCCGTTTAACCCGGCAATGGGTTTCTGATCATAACGGCCTCTTCTTCGTCAAAACCCCCGGAGTGGAAAGTAATCCTTTTCTTGATCATGGTGAAATTCAGGATAGTCAGGGGAACTGGTTGGTCAAGCGCAACCCCGCTATGGTGACCCGTGAACTGTCGGTCTATGCGGCAAGAGAGGGGATGGGGCAATTTAATGTGACCAGCATGAAGCCACTGAACCCCGAGAATGCTCCTGATGATTTTGAACAGCGCAGTCTGGTAAAATTTGCCTCTGGTGCTAGTGAGGCTATTGAGATCGAACAAGTTGAGGGGAATTACCGTCTTCGCTATATGGCACCTCTGATCGTCGATACGAATTGTCTCGACTGCCACGATAATCAGGGTTATGTGCTTGGCGATATACGTGGTGGTATGAATGTAACGGTTCCAATGGATTGGGCTTATGCAAAAATAAAAGCTAATAACTGGATGTTGTTGGGCATTGCCCTGATGACCATTGTCATTGTTTCTATCAGTATTTATCTGCTGTTCAATCTGCTGGTTGCCAAGCGACTAAAGTTGTTGGCAAATACGATGGATAGTTATCCTGAACAATCCTTTGATGATAACTTTTCAGCGATAGATATCGATGATGAAATAGGAGTTTTGAACAAGCATTTCCATGAACTTTGTCGCCGCTTTGAAATATCTCAGTACGACTTGGATGCAACCCGTGAGCAGGTGTTTCGAAATGAAAAGCAGGCGGCTTTGGGGAGGCTGGTTGCTGGAATTTCCCACGAAATTAATAATCCACTGGGAGGGATGCAGAATTGTATTCAGACCATGCAGCGAAATATGGATCACCCTGAACTGCAAGGTCGCTATCTAACATTGCTCAGTCAGGGGCTTGAAAGAATTAAGGGGACGGTGCGGCAGTTGTTAAGTATCGGGAGGAAAGAACCATTAGAAATAAAATCTGGTGATCTGGATACAATGATTCGGGACTGTCTGGAGTTGAGCTGTGTGGGGCAAAGGCATATTGAGCTGAATTTGGATCTCGCAATTGATACGCCAGTGACGACTGGGATAGAGGCTTTGCGCCAGGTGATGTTGAATCTTGCTGGGAATGCTGTTCAGTCGATTGGAAAAAATCCCGGAGTTGTTACAGTGACCAGTTCTTTGAATAAAGATGATGATGTCATCTGCATCAAAATTGCTGATACTGGTTCTGGGATCAAGGCGGAGCATCTGGATAAAATTTTCGAACCATTTTTTACCACCAAAGAGGTGGGAGTGGGAACTGGTCTTGGGCTCTCGGTCTCCCATTCATTGGTCAAACGTCTGGGGGGGGAGATCTCGGTAAAAAATAATCCCGTGAGTGGAGCCTGCTTTACTCTGACGATTCCTTTGCAACAAACAACTACAGTTGAGGAAAAAAGATGATTACGCGAATTCTGGTTGCTGAAGATGAGGAAATTATGCGTATTACCGTCCTTGATCACTTACGTAATCAGGGATGGCAGGTTGATGAAGCGACAAATGGAACCGAGGCTTTAGCTCTGGTTAAAAAGAATCGCTACGATCTGGTTATTTCTGATATTCGTATGCCGGGGATTGATGGAGAACAACTCTTAGCTGAAGTGAAATTATTAGCACCACGTACTGAAGTTATCCTGATGACCGCTCATGGTAATACTGATGCTGCCGTGCACTGTTTGAGAAAAGGTGCTGCTGATTATATATTGAAGCCTTTTGACCTTGACGATTTAACCTTTCGAGTTCAGCGTTTGCTGAATATTTTGGCGATCAAGGCACGGTGTGTTTCTTTAGAGAGTTGTTGCGGGCAGCGCCATCCCCTGATTGGTTCCAGTGCTCCGATGCAGCGGTTGCTCAGCCTGATCAGCCAGGTCACACAGACCGATTCCACAGTTCTAATCCATGGGGAAAGTGGAACTGGAAAAGAGCTAGTTGCTGCTGCTATCCATTACGAAAGTCGCCGGGAAGATAAGCCGTACATCCGGGTGAACTGTGCGGCGATTCCGGCGGGATTGATGGAATCAGAACTGTTTGGTCATGAAAAAGGGGCTTTTACGGGAGCAGATCAACTGTCTATCGGAAAATTTGAGCTGGCGGATCAAGGGACTATTCTGCTTGATGAAGTTGGTGATATGCCGCTCGCTTTACAGGTCAAGTTGTTGCGGGTCTTGCAAGAGCAGGAAATAGAGCGGGTTGGTGGAAAAGCGCCCATCAAGATTGATGTCAGGGTTCTTTGTGCGACGACGAAAAACCTTGCTGAAGAGGTTAGGAAAGGGACATTTCGTGAAGACCTTTATTATCGCCTTCAGGTTATTCCGATTGTTGTTCCAACGTTAAGAGAGAGAAAAGATGATATTGTGGAGCTGACAAATTTCTTTCTGGAAAAATTTGGTGAAGAAAGAGGTTTGACATTTACCCTGACCAGAGATGCATCCCAAGCTATAAAGAACTATCCATTCCCTGGCAATATCCGGGAGCTTAGAAATATTCTGGAGCGGATGACTGTCCTCGCTCCAGCTCCAGAAGTTCAGATATGGGATTTGCCGATCGAAATTCGTGGAATAAAAGAGGAAACGGTAGAAAAGGGAGATGTTAACCTCGCTGCAGCAGTTGCTGCTGCAGAAAGAAAATGTATCCGTGAGGCTTTGGTAAAAACCAGTGGAAATAAGACTGAAGCCGCTGAGATGCTTGGAATCAGCCGCAAAAATCTCTGGGAAAAAATGAAACAATATCAAACCTAGGAGTCTGAAACCGGAATCAAATATTTTATTCGATAAGCAAATTAATTACGATAAAGGAGAATTTAAAATTATGCTGTTTGTTATTCGCTGTCTCGATAAAAAAGATCACTTGTCCGTTCGTCAGGAGAACCGCCCAGCCCATGTGGAATATTTGAAAAGTTTTGGTGAAAAACTTTTTTCCGCCGGTGCTCTTCTGGATGAAGATGAGAAAATGTGTGGTTCGGTTGTGATCCTTGACCTGGAAGATAAATCAGAAGCTGAAGCCTTTGCTGCTGAAGACCCATATGGCAAGGCGGGCTTGTTTGAGTCGACGACGATTGATCGTTGGAATAGGGTATTACCTTAGATCTTTCGGATGAATTCGGTTTAAATTGTAAGGATTGAGAAAGGTCGCTACGTTTGCGGTCTTTCTTAATCAATCCCCTGAGTGTGCGCTCTTTTTCCTTCCTGATAAGACTTTTTATCCCTTCAAAACTCTTGAAAAGTAACACAAAAGATTCCTTTTGTTACCGTTTGGTAACATCAAAAACTATGCAGGAAAATAGATATATTGGCAATGACTTGCTTTTTTTTCGGCATATCCGTTGCAAACCATTTTTCGAGTAATATACTTTTTATTTTATGAAATCACTGTTTTTTAGTGGTGAAAAGGGAGCAGTCGGGATGCCGGAAAAGACAACTTTTGCCCCTCCTATTTCCTTTTTGTGAATCTTTTTTCTGTTCCGGGACTGCCACCCCGAACAGGGAAATCATACCCTTTCAACAGATCATTCTATTCCAAACAGGAGGTGTTGTCGTGAGAAAACAGGTTTTGGTCGTATTGGTACTGGCTGCATTGGTCGCGTTAGCAGCCTGCAGTAGCATGAGGGTTACAGCAACAAAGGTTGGACATCCCTCTCTAGCGGAACAGGAGATGTTGATTCCTTGCTCTGAATGTCATCAACAGGTGACCCCGCAAGTTTATACTGAGTGGTACGACAGCACTCATGGTATTGGCCAGGTGAAATGTTATCAGTGTCACGGCACATACGAAAATTTGCGCGTCACACCAGATATGGCTCAGTCATGTGGATCCTGCCATACAGATAAGTTGGGCGACCATACTGGAAACCAGACCTGCTGGGAATGTCACGATGTTCACAGCTTTTTGAGCAAATAGAAAGGGAGGAAACCATGAGTTTATCACGTCGTGACTTTATCAAAAACACTGCTGCTCTAACGGCAGCGTCCTACATCGGCATGAGCTTACCTTTTGTTGCAGGAGAAGCAAGTGCGACAGATGTGGCCAGTTGGCATCGTGGTACGTGCCGTCTCTGTGGTACTGGCTGTCGGGTTCAACTGGGGATCAATTCCAAAGGAACCCCCGTTGCAATGCGTGGCGAACCTAAATCCAGAACCAACTTCGGTTATTTGTGTATGAAGGGGATGATGTTTTACAAAATCATGAACCATCCAGACCGTCTAAAAATGCCCCTCTACCGCGAGAAAAAAACTGACAAATTCCGTGAAATATCCTGGGATAAGGCTCTTGATATTGCTGCTCAAAAGTTTGCTGAATCGAAACAGAAATATGGACCGAACAGTACTGCGTACTATGGATCTGGCCAGTGCCTGACAGAGGAAACTTACCTGTTTCAGAAAATTATGCGTGCCGCCCTGCAGACTAATAATGTTGAAGGTAATCCGCGCCTCTGTATGGCTAGTGCGGTTGGGGGCTACCTGACCTCTTTTGGGGCTGATGAACCGATTGGTGGTTATGCCAATATCGAGAAATCTTCGTGTATGTTTCTGATCGGCTCAAACATGGCCGAAGCTCACCCGGTTATTTTCCGCCGCGTCATGCGCCACAAAATGAATAATAAGGACAAGGTTAAGATTATTAATGCTGATCCTCGGATTTCGGCCACCAGCCGAATCGCCGATATGCATATGCAATTTAAACCAGGGACTGACTTGGCGATGCTCAATGCGATGGCTTACACCATTATTGATGAGAAATTGCACGATGAACAATTTATCCAAGATTATGCTGTCTTCCGTCAGGGTAAAAAAGTTCAGGTTGATATGGACACCTATTGGCAGTCACTTCAAGACTATACTCCAGAAAAGGCTGCTGCAATTTGCGGTGGTAACATCACGGCTCAAATGATTCGTGAAGCCGCCCGTATGTTTGCCAAGAGTGATGGCACCATGACTTTCTGGTGTATGGGTATTAATCAGCGAAAACGCGGGGTCTGGGCCAATAACCTGATCCACAACTTGCATATCCTGACGGGTCAGTTATGTAAAGAGGGAGCTGACAGCTTTTCGTTGACCGGTCAACCAAATGCCTGTGGTGGTGTTCGTGAAGGGGGTGGCCTGTGTCATATCCTTCCGGGACACCGTCTGGTTGCCAAGGAAAAACTGCGCAATCAGGTTGAGGATGCCTGGGGAATTCCACGTGGCCGGATCGCTCCGAAACCGGGCGCTCATACGATTAAGATGTTCCAGCAAGTCAACTCGGCTGACATCAAAGCGATCTGGATTAACTGTACCAGCCCAGCGCAGTCATTGCCGAATGTTGATCTTTATCGCAAAGGAATGGCACGCGAAGATGTCTTTATCGTGACCTCCGATATCTTCCCGACAAAAACCACCGAGCTATCCAATCTGGTTCTGCCGACGGCGTTCCATTTTGAAAAGACCGGCGTCTATGGCTGTACTGAACGACGTAGCCAGATCACTCCGCGCGCTGTTGTCTCCCCGGGTGAAGCCCGTCCAGAAACCTGGATCGCAACTGAGTGGTGTGCCCGCATGGCCAAGTACTTGAATGATCCGGTTGTTCTGCAGACGGTTAAACCATTTCTTGGTAAAGAGATGTACGTTGAACAGCCTGAAGCGATCTGGGACGAATACACCCAGAAGTTGACCAAACATCGTGATAATGACTTGCGTGGTGCCACCTACAAGGTTCTCAAGCAGATGGCAGATGGAGTTCAATGGCCAGCAGCAACAGAAAGCTATGCTCTGACCGGCGGAACCGTTATGAAGTTTGTCAAGGGCAGTGATCCGATGGCAACCAGTGAATCAAAAGATGATAAGCCCTTCCAGTTTTATGGGCCAGCTCACGCAGACAGAAAACTATGGGTTTGGGTTCGTCCACAAGCAGGAGCCGATGAAGAACCTGATGCAGAATGGCCAATGTACCTTTCAACCGGGCGGATTATCGACCACTGGCATACCACCAGTATGACCGGCCGGATTCCAGAACTGATGCGTGCCAACCCCTACTCGTTTGTTGAGATAAACCCGAAAGATGCACTCAAGCACGGGATCAAGCCAAACGATATGGTTGAAATATCCTCTCGTCGTGGCAAAGTTACAATGCCTGCCAAAGTCATGGAAGGGCCGATTGAGGGGATGGTTTTTGCCTATTGGCACGATATGCATGAGGATCGGATGATCAACAAGGTTGTGAAGGACAGTTTTGATCCTGGTTCAAAAGAGCCTGAGTTCAAGATTTGTGCATGTCGTATCAAGCGGGTTTCCGGGCCGAAGGCATTGAAGCCGTTTGTTGTTTGATGATCTAATGATGTGATGTCGGGGCAATGATAGAATTGCCCCGACAAAAAGGAATTAATATGCCTATAGGTGGTTTTGTTGTTGTTCTTGATCTTTCAGTGAGTGACGAAGTTCTCAAACAGTTTTCCCAATTCCCTCAAATCGATGTTCATGGTGTCAATGAAGAGGGGAGTGCCGTTGTTGTCATCGATACTGAAACGTCAGATGAGATGGAACAATTGACCAGACAATTGCAGAAAATTGACGGTGTTTTGTCATTGGGAGTAACCTATTTCCATGCAGAAGATGAAATTGAAAAAATTGAAAGCGGTGAAATCAAGCCATCTTTTTCATTTGGCCGAAAAGGGGAGAAGTCGGAGAACTGCTCTTAAGCTTCTGGCTGTTGTTACCGGCTTTTTTTGCTTCCCAACAGTTTCACAAGCTAAAACTCTAGCAACCTCGCCTCTACGAGACAACCTGCTACGTCCCCCCGGTGCTGTCATGGAGCATCACTACCCGGGTAAATGCATTCGCTGTGGCCGTTGTGTAGAGGTTTGTCCCTACCATTGTGTTGAACTGCTTGATATCCGCCACGGCCTCAGTGCCGGAACTCCTATTATTGATATCGAAAAAAGTCCCTGCTTTCTGTGTATGAAGTGCGTCCATGTATGCCCAACCGGAGCACTCCTCCCGATTGAACAACATGAGACCCGTATGGGGTTAGCGGTGATTGATCACCACACCTGTGTTTCATGGAAACCTGATAGTTTGTTGATGTGTAAAACCTGTTATAACGTTTGTCCCTTTCGTGATACCGCAATCCGGATGGAAGAGTTTCGCCCCCACGTGGATGAACGTTACTGTACAGGATGTGGCATCTGCACCAATGCATGTCTGATCAATCGTGATCAGGGGGGGAAAGCAATCAATGTTAAGCCTATTTATGCAACGATCAAGTTGCCGGAGGCCCCCCAATGATTCGCTGGAAGTGGAGTAACAAGCGCTTTCTGGTTTTGACGGGAGCCTTTAGTTTATTGCTGGTCGCACCATTGCTGAACTTTTATTACGACATCAATTTTATTCAGGGCTGGTACCAGTCGATTGGCATTGGTGATTTCTGGATTGTTTCTCCTCTGGAAGGCTTGGAAAGTCTGCTGGTCACCCGAGATCCATTTGGGCCGTTGCTGACTGCACTTATTTTTCCGGTGTTGCTGGCGTTGGTTTTGGGACGGGTTTTCTGTAGCTGGATTTGTCCAATCACTTTTCTTTCGGAACTTTCAGAGCGCTTGAAACAATTGCTGAGCAAGAGAACCACAACACCTGATCGTTGGGTGTTGTTCCGGCAAATATTATGGTTTGCACTCGGTCTGGAACTGTTCTTGTCTCTGGTATTGGGGGCACCGATATTTGTTTTTCTTTCACCACCAGGACTGGTTGGGCGGGAGTTGATGTCGTTTGTTTTTTTTCGGACTCTACCGCTGGAAGGATTGATTATCATTTTTGTTCTGATTCTTAATCTGCTGAGCAAGCGTTTTTACTGCCGTTATCTTTGTCCTCTGGGGGCATTCCTTGCTCTTCTGGGAGCCAGGCGGCGCGTACGTGTAAAAAATATTATGCAAAATTGTAAGGGTTGTCGTACCTGTGATCATTCTTGCCCTATGGGATTGAGTCCAAGTGTTGGCGAAGGGATGACCGTTTATTGTTGGAATTGCGGAACCTGTATCGATAACTGCTCGTATGGGCAACTTGAGTTTAATTTGAAAAAAGTAGAACCGTATTCGTCCATGCCCATCCAGAAATAATTCTGCCTCAGATATTCTCGTACCGCGGGAGGAGAGACTTTGATGTTGGCATACAGTGAAGCTATTGCCAAAGTGCTTGAAACTATCTGGTCTTTGCCTCCGGTTGAAGAGTCGTTACAGGAGGTTCGCTGTGGACAGATTCTTGCTGAGACCGTTCACGCCCGCTATGATCTACCGCCTGCGGCCACCTCGACTATGGATGGTTTTGCCTTTGCCCATTCTAGCCTGAATGAACAAACTCCTTTGCAAATCGCCGGTTTTGTCCCTGCCGGGGGGGATTTCAAACGACCCCTTGATGTAGCTGAAACTGTTCGAATTATGACCGGTGCGCCTTTACCAGAGGGCTGCGATACTGTTGTCCCTCTGGAGAAAGCTGAACAACAAAATAATGAATTGAAGTTGACCACTGTACCAGATCTTGGAGATTACGTAAGGCAATGCGGAGAGGATTTTCGGCAGGCTGATCAAATTCTGGCTGCTGGAATAAAATTTGACCCTGGTGCTGCTGGGCTTTTATCAGCTGCTGGTATTTCCCGTCTTAAGGTTTATCCACGCCCCAAGGTTGCCATCCTGTCAACCGGAGATGAATTGGTTTCTCTGGATGAAGCACTGCCATCGGGCAAGATTATCAACTCCAATATATATATGCTGGCGGCGCGATTGCAGGAAGAAGGCATTGAGCCATTGCTGCTTGGTATCGCGGGAGATTGTATCGAGAGCCTAGAAAGTAAGCTGAAACAGGGACTTGCTTCTGACTTGTTGATAACAACCGGGGGTGTTTCGGTCGGTGATCGGGATCTTCTCCGTTCTGCCTTAGAAAATCTGGGTTTTTCTGAGGTTTTTTGGAAAGTTGCGATCAATCCGGGCAAACCGGTTCTATTTGGGACGATCGGAACATTGCCGATTTTTGGTTTGCCCGGCAATCCCGGTGCCACAGCCACAGCCTTTGAACTCTTTGTTCGACCGGCACTGCGTCGTTTGGCTGGATTCTGTAATCCACTTGCGTTGCGGATCAAGGTGCAATTGGCGGACAGTGTTACGGGTGGTAAAAAACGCCAGCGATTTCTCTGGGGGCAACTGAGAGTTGCTAGCGAAAATTTACAATTTCACCCGGCAAAGCGTCGGAGATCAGGTCAACTTCACGATTTGTTGGGAGCGCATGCCCTGCTTCCGATTGCCATCGATAGTCCAACTTTACCTGCTGGTAGTGAAGTTGAGGTTATCCTGCTTCGATTGCCAGATAGTCAAAACGATTAAATTAGTGGTAACTATTCAGCAACGGATGCACTGAGTAGTTACCACTAATTTAAAGAAAACAGAATCGGCAATTCGACATTGATTTTGTGCTGCAGTTGAGGGAAGGGAGCGGCCTGTTTGACGGCATGGATTGCAGCCTTATTCAAGATCGGGTAAGCAGATTCAGCCAAGATCGGGGTATCATCGATATCTCCATTCGTAGTGATCATAAAGCGAAGGTTGACCTTTCCACTGATGTGTAAACGCCGGGCACGGGTTGGATAGTCGAGGTGTTTTTCTATCATCTGTTGAATGTGAATCAGGTAGGCAGGTTTAATTTCTCGACCCGATTCTTCGACCAATTTGCCTTGGTTCTGATTATTCGCTATTTTGACAGGTAATGTCTGTTCAACAGTGTGAATTGCAACCTCTTTTGCCCCATGGTGGCTTGCTACAGTTGAATCTTGTGCCTCAAAGTTGTCACCTGGCACTGAATGCAGTTCAAAAAGATTCGGTAACTCTTCAGCCTGTGCTGTTACAACGACAGATTTCGTAGTTTTCTTTTGTAGTTGTTGCTCTGATTTTTTTTTCGAAATTATTTGTTGAGGCGACGATGTTGTTTTTTTTACGATGGATCGAGGAACATTTTTGACGGTTTTGGGCAGTGAAACAATTTCCGGTGGGGTTGTTGGGAATGCGGCAACGGGAGGAGGCTCTTTTGTTAACGTGAGTTGAGTTTTTTCCTGTAGTTTTTCCCCAGAAGCTATTTCAGTGCTGATCAAGGAAACCTGTATCGTTGATGTCTGTAGTATGCTGCGATGATCCCAGAGTTGATAATTGTTATTCAATGTCACCCAGGTACAGAGATGAAGCCCCAGAGACAATAATCCGCAACCAAGAATGACCTGTTTATTTGTCAACATAGTTATCAAGTTCATCAAGAGAACCCTCTATTTCTACATCGACAATCGCATAATTGGTTAAGGAGAATTTCTGCACTACCTTATCGATAAAATCGCGCCGTACAACGATGAGCAATCGGTTTTTAGTGTCCAGTAATTCGGATAAGAGGGAAGCCCAGCCTTTGTCAGCTAATTCAAGTCGACCGATCTCATCGAGGACTGTCAGAGCAGATTCCTTTTCCATTGTGATAGTTTTTTCGCCTGCTGCAAATGCCTCTTCATAAAACCCGAAGCGGCCAATATTGAGGGGTGATGAGAGCCCCTTTCGGCACAACAGATGACGTTCTCCAGAAGAGAGAAAAATTGCGTCATATCCACACTTCTGACCATTTTCCCAAATCCCTTCGGCAACTATACCGCTAACTTTGAGGCGTCGTTTTTTAAGGCGGAACAAAAACTGTTGCAGTAGGGTTGTTTTACCGCTATCAACATCGCCTGTGACGATAAGGATCTGCGGTGAAGCTGCCCCTTGACCCGTTTTCTTTCCTAGACCAAGACCGATCCCGATGAGATGTCTGATACTTTTTATCGGGTGTTTTAAAAAAAACTTTGCTTCAATAGACGATTCTACGGTCTGAAAAAACTCCTGCGCCATCTCAATTGCGGCAAAGAGGTTTCCTTTTTCATTTCTTATCAACAAACCTTTAACTTTTGGGTTGGCTAACTCAATGATCAGAAAATGGACACAGAAGGTGATAAACAATGCTCGAAACCCCATTGCCAGACCTGAATGAAACCCGGCATGACTGAAAAATGTGTCACCTTTATGTAAGAAAAGACCCGATAGAATCATCACCAGAAAAACGGGAATCCAAATACGGATATTTTTAATTTTCCCCAACCGAGACCGGTAGAGAATCATGCAGGCACAGAGATAAACCGCCATGCTGGTATAGATCGAAGTAGATAAGTTGGAAAGGATCAGAATGGTGACTAGAAATAGGAAATGTATTGCGATCAACGCAGGTGAATAACTTTCTTTTCCCATTTTTTCAATCGCTATTTTTTCATTGTTTGTTGATATCGGTACCGGTTCAATTGGTTTGACACTGATTCTTGTTCCAATTATACCGAACAAGCTTCCGAGAAAAAAATAACCGCTACTGCAAAAAAGGAGAAAAGCTGCTGGTGAAAGCTGGAAATCGCTCCAGGTACTGAAGGTATTCAGGATTTCACCGTATAACTCCACCATTCCCTGACCATAAAAAAAAAGCAGTTTGCCGACCTTCTGTACAAAGGTCCAAGTCATCGCCAGCCCGCCACCAATCAGGTACGTTATCGGATTCCGTCCGAACAAACAGATCGACAGCTCAAGCAAAGTTCCTTCAACCAGGATGGCAATGACCGGGCCAATAATCTTTGGAGTTGGAGCCAGAAGCTTCAGCAGGGCACAGATCAGAGCCGCACGGATGATTACCCCGCGCCCTCCCCATTCTTTGTGTAGGGCAGTCAGAATAACAATTGCGATACCAGTAAGAATTTGTCCTTTGAACGGAACCTTGTAGCTGTGGAGGAGAAAACCCAGCACAACTTCCGAAGCAGACCAGACGCTTGCCGCAATGGCAGCTTGGATCCATTTTTGATGCCGGACGGCAACCATTTAAAAAGCCGCTTCCAGCCCGGCGAAGAAACTTCGTCCTTCACGAGGCAGGCCGATATCGAGCGAGTAGTTACGATCAAAGGCATTTTTGACCCCTGCCTTAACCTTTATATTGCGGTTAAACTGGTAGCGAGTTGTCAGGTCAAAAATAGCGTAACTGGGTAGTTTTTTCATGGAATCGTCATTGTCCCGATAATAGCGTTCAGCTTCTATTCGCAGTAACGGAGATATTGACAATTTGTCGGTTAAACTCCAGTGATTTCCAAGAGTTAAAGTATGTTCAGGACGATCAGGAAGCCGGTCAGAGATCCTGTCAATAGACGTGTTTCTGGCATCGAGATAAGTATAGTTTAGAATCAGCTCATGGCCAGCGACAATGAACGCCTGGATGCCAAACTCAATCCCCCGATATTCTGCACTGTCGATATTCTGTACTTGGTCAATTCTATTGACACTATCAATAACAACTGTTTCGATAAGATCATCAATTTGTGAATAAAACAGGGCGGTACGCACAATCAGATTGTCGCCGAAAAGCTTTTCGGCACCGATTTCATAGTTGACGGTTTCTTCTTCGTGCAGATCTGGGTTTGGAATATTCCAGTCGATGTATCCGGAATAGAGTTCTTTTAAGGTTGGAAAGCGGTTCTTGCCAGAAATTAAAAAGTGAATTTTAGTGGTCAGGTTAAAATTGTAATTGAGTCCTGCCGAAAAATTAAATGCATTGCTGTCATTCTGCAAGGTTGCACCATTTGCGTAAACGGGACGAACCAGATCGTAGCCGATTCCGGCAAGGAGAGTTGTCTTGTCGGTTAACTTCAGTTGATCTTCAATACCCGCCGAATAAGTTTCACTACTGTATTTTTCCCAGTCATTGCCGTAATCACTCTGTTGTTCGTGGGTGTCTTCACGGTAATGAAAAGCGAAGCTTGGCAGATGCTTTTCCAGACCCTGGTGGCTCAGAGTTAAGGAACCACCGTAAGAGCTTTCTTCGTAGGTGCTGTGAAACGCATAGCGTCTTGTCTGGGTGGTATAGTTTTCATTATCATAAGAATCGAGGATATTGCGTCCTTGATCGTAAAACAACCGGGTACGAACATCGATTCCACTCACCTGAAAATCCCCTACACCATAGAGGGTGTCTTTCACCCAGTCGGTATAGCGCCAGTAGCGAGGACGGGAATCACTGACCCGCGGTGGCATTCCCCACTCTCCGTCAATCCGGTTGTAGGCGATAAAAAATTCGCCGACAACAGCTGGGGTGACCCCAGCTTTCAAGTAGAGCGATTTTTTTAGATAGTCGGAGTTTTCCCGGTGCCCACCATTTTCAATGGCGTGACTCTGATAATCGTCAGAAAGTTTGAAACCATCGGATTCGCTCAATCCGGCAACCACCATAGTATAAAAGCGATCCTGGCGAGTTCCGAGTGATAATTTACTGTCAGACAGACTGTCGGAGCTTAAACTTTCCTGAACACTCCCTACGAACCTGGCCTTGGGCCTGACCGAAAGGAGATTAACCGATCCACCGAGAGTATTGACACCGTACAGAACCGAACTGTGTCCTTTGGGGATAATAATGCTGTCAACCATTGCCGTGTTGAACAAACCGAGATCCACGTAGCCGTCGTAAGCTTGAGAAATTGGGATACCATCGAGAAAAACCGGGAGTTGGCGCTGATTGAATCCGCGAACGGTAAAATTCTTTTCATTGCGGCCACCGATTGTCATACTTACTCCCGGTGAGAGAGTCAGTGCGTCGGCTATACTGCTTTTTTCATAATTAACGGCCTGATCTTTAAAAACCTCTTCGGCAGCGTAAAAGACATTTGTTTCGGCAATTCCTTTGATTTCAATGGTACCCAGATGATATTCGGGTATTTCTTCGCCAAAGCTGCTACAGACGAGAAGCAACGGAACCGACAATAAGTAGATAACTCTTTTCATCGTTTTGCCTTATGCGTATGGTTTAGTGCCCTCGGATACTGACACATGAACTCTTAGTGCTCAATTTCCAACGAGGTCAGGGAAAAATCGAGCTGCTGGCAATCGGTCAACTTAGCGGTGACGACATCACGCAGTTCGGCAAACTTTGCCAGGAGAGCCTGGGTTTCAGCTGTCAGTTCTGCGCCTCCTCCTCCTTTTCCCCCCTTGCTCCGTTTCAGGATTGAAAATGGAGCCAACTTTTCCATCTCCTGTAGCTGTGCCCATGCTTTGCGATAGGAGATCTTCAATTGTTCGCAGGCAGCGTTGATCGACCCGGTGTCTGCAATTGCTCGTAATAGCCTGGCTCGACCATCCCCGAGGAGCGGCTGTCCATCAATTTCCAGCCAAACTTTATTGCGAATACTAATTGTGCTCATGATAAAAATTTGTCAATGATCAGATCGCAAAGCCCCGCAGCATCATTGATATCGTAAACTGGTACATCCAGTGTCATGGGAGTGTCAGAAGCAACGGCAAACAGGGTTGGGTCATATTCTTCGTCACGGCAGAGTAATCTTTTACTTCGTTCCCGGCGATGGACTTCGATCTTTGGCATGGTGCTGCGTTTAAAACCTTCAGTAAGGAGAATATCAAGGTCGGCGCAATAGGTAGCTATAGTCTCCATCAGTGGTGGTTCTTCCCCTTGCTTATTCTGTTTGACCATGGCGATTTTCTCTGGTGAGGTGATCAGCATGGTGTCAGCGCCTGCCTCGGTTAATCTCCAGGAATCTTTTCCTTCATGATCGATACTGAAACTATGAGCATCATGTTTGACCGCCCCGACTCGATACCCGCATGATTTCAATTTGGTGATCAGCTTTTCCAGTAAGGTAGTTTTTCCTGTGCCACTTTTGGCAACGATAGAAATAACGGGGGGAGTCATATTTTTTTCTCCTTAATGCGGGCTAGTTGATCCGGGGTGTTGAGGTTTATTAAAGATCGTTGCCAGCCATCCGGAAGTTGAGGTGGATCAAGATAGCGAACCTTGATGCGTTGATAAAAATCGTAAATGCGATACTGGTTCTGTTGTAACAACTGTTCCATCGGTGCCAGGCAGTTTTTATGGTAGAGGGCAAATACCGGTTCGTAACCACTTTCAGTGCGAGGGACTACGGCATCGACTCCGGTACGGTGTTTCAATAAAAGGGAAACTATTCGAGCATCTGGATACGGCATGTCACAGGGAACGACAAAAATCCAGTCAGTTTTTGCTGCGTGCAAGCCGGTGTGAAGGCCGCCCAGTGCACTCCCCGGATAAATATCGGGAAGTGCCGAAAACCTGGATGGGGACAGATCCGGACGATCTCCGGCAATTAGAATTGTCGTAAAAAACTGCTGTAATAGGGTCAGGGAATATTTGAACAATGGTATCCCTTCGAGTTGTAGCAATGCCTTGTCTTGACCCATCCGGTGACTTTTGCCGCCGGCTAGCAGGACACCAGTGACATCAGGGTAATCGTGTTGACAAGTAGCGATGTGCGGATTATGCATATCGAATATCCTAAAAAAACATCAGTGATACTGGTGCTCAAATCAAAAGATAATTCCTTTCACAGTTTTATTAGCAATCCACGTGCCACAAGATAAATATCATATTAATCAGTAATATAGAAAAGTTTGAATTATATTTATGTTACCAGCTGGTAGCTATTTTTCAAGCACCAACGTTACCACAAGGTAGCAATTTCCTCCCTAGTTACAGCAAAAGAAAAAGAACTTGTTATTGACTTTCGTTATATAGTCACTTATATAACCGAATAAGCAATAATTCGATTATCAATCAAACACATGCAGGAAATAGATATGAAGAATCAGAAGGTTGCAGTTAAAGCTCCTTTATGGATGCAGAAAGATGCTCAGAACTTTCTGGGTGGTAACCGTATTGCGCTCCTTGAGCAGATTGATATTCATGGCTCTCTTTCTGCTGCAGCCAAGGCAGCGGGGATGAGCTACAAAACTGCTTGGGATGCTCTGAATGTTATGAACAACCTTGCCGAGCAGCCTTTAACCTTTGCTGCTACAGGTGGTTCTGGGGGTGGGGGAACCAGGTTGACAGAGGAAGGGAGAAAAGTTCTTCGTCTCTATCGGCTGATTGAAACAGAACATCAGGGGATGATTCTCCGGCTGGAAGAGTCTTTTGATGATTTTAATAACTATCTTCCCCTGCTGCAGAGGATCACCATGCGAATCAGTGCTAAAAATGTTTTTTCAGGAACTGTCTGTGAAATTGTCCGCGATATCTCGGTTTCTCAGGTGGTTCTGCAACTTAAATCGGGACATCAGATGACTGCGGTGATTAGTTCTGGCAGTGTTGATGTTTTGGGGCTGGAGGTTGGTTCTTCAGCTTATGCAGTAGTAAAAGCTTCTTCGGTGATGATTGCCAACAATTATCTTTCCTTGAAAATCAGTGCCAAAAATCGAATTACCGGTCAGATCACAAAGATCACACAGAGTGCTGTCGTTGGCGAAGTTGTTCTTGATATTGGTGTTGGTGAAACTATTACCGCAACAATTACTGACAGCAGCGTCCGCACTCTGGGATTACAGGAGGGGAATGAAGTCTGCGCCATCATCAAGGCGACCAGTGTGATTATTGGAGTTGAATAGTTTGGCAGGTTAACTTTAAATTGAACTATTTTATGGAGGAATAGCAATGAAACATTATGTTTGCCGGATGGTCTTATGTTTGCTTTTGGGATTATTAACCTTTAGTGCAAACGCAATAGCTGAAACTAAAAGCGTGGTGACAATTTTTCATGCCGGAAGCCTATCTGTCCCCTTTGCGGAAATTGAAAAAACATTTGAGGCGAAATACCCGCAATATGATGTACAGCGGGAGGCCTCTGGTAGCCGGGCGGCCGCGAGAAAAGTTACCGATATAAAAAAACCGGCTGATGTTATGGCCAGCGCTGATTACAAGGTGATCGACAACTTGATGATCCCCGATCATGCTAAATTTAACGCCCAGTTTGCTACCAATGAGATGGCTATAGCCTTTACTGGAAAAGCAAAATACGCGGATCAGATCACGGCGGATAACTGGCCAGAAATTTTTCTGAAGGAGGGGGTTAAGATTGGACACTCCGATCCAAACATGGATCCCTGCGGGTACCGATCCATGCTGGTTACCAAGCTGGCTGAAGACTATTACAAGATGCCTGGCCTGTTTGACAAGCTGTTTGGCTACGGTGACTCATATCAACACGGTGATGAGAACAAAGCCAAGGTTATTGTCCGACCGAAGGAAACCGATCTTCTGGGGCTGATTGAGGCGGGGATGTATGATTACCTCTACATTTATAAATCGGTTGCAGAGCAGCACAATTTAAAGTATCTGACTCTCCCGGAAGAGGTCTCACTGAAAAGTGCCAAATTTGCTGACCAATACAAAAAGGCAACGTTCCAGA
>JADGEB010000023.1 GCA_016744595.1 Desulfuromusa sp. | reverse complement strand
GCATAACTGGGGTCCGATAGTAGGCCGCCCGAGATAAACCGATGCAACGACAACTGCGCTGCACAGACAAATGGTGCTCAGCAACCAAATAGGTTACGGCTCCGCGTTTGTCAGATGGCCTTAAAGCTTTTTTTTAATCAAATCTTTCATAGCCCGATTTTCAAGGGCAATATCGGCATACATACGTTTTAGTTGAGAGAGTTCCTGCTCCATCTCTTTCATACGCTTCAAATCAGACGCTTGCATACCACCATACTTTGATTTCCAATTGTAATAGGTGGCATCAGAAATGCCGTGCGTGCGACAGATCTCTTTGACCTGTACACCGGCATCTCCCTCTTTGAGAATGCCGATAATCTGAGTTTCGGTAAAACGTGACTTTTTCATCAGAGCCTCCTGGTTGCATTGTGCCAGAAAACTCTACTTTTGACTTGTCTACCTTTTAGGGAAGCTTACGAACGGAGCAGTGCGGCACCGATAACCATTCGTTGTATTTCGTTCGTTCCTTCATAAATCTGAGTGATTTTTGCATCACGGAACATTCGTTCTACCGGAAAATCACGGGTAAAGCCGTAGCCTCCAAAAATTTGAACGGCTTCTGTTGTTATTTGCATGGCAACATCAGAAGCATACATTTTGGCCATAGCAGATTCTTTGCTATAGGGCTGCTTGGCCGAGGCTTTATAGGCTGACTGGTAAATTAGTAGTCGGGCGGCTTCAATCTGAGTTGCCATATCGGCAATCTTGAACTGCAGCCCCTGGAAGGCACTGAGTGGTTTATTAAACTGAGTCCGCTCTTTCATATATGCAACAGCGGCGTCAAATGCACCCTGGGCAATTCCAAGTGCCTGAGCTGCTATCCCGATTCGTCCACCATCAAGTGTCTTCATCCCCAGTTTGAAGCCATCATTTTCGGTGCCGAGCAGATTTTCTGCCGGAATCCTGCAGTTCTCAAAAACCAGCTCTCGGGTTGAGGATGCGCGGATGCCTAGTTTTGATTCCTTTTTGCCGAAACTGAAGCCAGGAGTATCTTTTTCAACAATATATGCACTGATCCCGTGATGTTTTTGGGCTTTTTTGTCGCTGCGGGCAAAGACAATATAGGTATCAGCATCACCACCGTTAGTAGTAAAAATTTTACTGCCGCTTAAAACCCACTCTCCACCATCTTTAATTGCGGTGGTTTTGGTTCCTCCGGCATCTGATCCGGCAGAGTTTTCAGTCAGGGCAAAGGCTCCCAACTTGGTACCTTCAGCCAGCGGGCGTAAATATTTTTGTTTCTGTTCTTCAGTTCCAAATTCATAAATTGGGTTGGCTCCAAGGGAGAGGTGAGCGGAGAGGGTGACTCCGGTAGAAGCACAGACTCTGGATAATTCTTCCACAGCAATGGCATAACTGATGTAATCAGCTTCTGCTCCACCATATTCCTCAGGGAAAACAATACCGGTTAGACCTAGTTCGGCAAGTCGATCAAACATCACTGTGCGATCAAAATGTTCTGTTTCATCTCGTTCCTGAATGCCGGGAGTAATCTCTTTTTCGGCAAATTCACGCACCATTTGGCGCATCAAATTATGTTCATCGGTCAAATCAAAGTGCATAAATTTACTCCTTTATCAGTTCTGGTTGAAGAAAAAATTATTTACCTTTGAACTTTGCCTGACGTTTTTCTAAAAAAGCCAGCATTCCCTCTTTCTGGTCGGTAGTGGCAAAACAGAGTCCAAATAGTTCTGCTTCGTATTGGTTGGCACGTTCCAAGTCAAGTTCAAGGCCATTGCGGATCGCCTCTTTAGCCAGACGAACAGCATGAGGTCCTTTGTTGATGATGGTTTCTGCCATCTTTTTGCTGGTATCCAGAAGTTGATCAAGGGGAACAATCTTGTTTGCCAACCCGATTCGATAGGCTTCAACAGCATCAATCATGTCGCCGGTAAAAATCAGTTCCATTGCACGACCTTTGCCGATCAACCTTGCCAGCCTTTGGGTTCCGCCAAAGCCGGGGATGACACCGAGATTGACTTCTGGTTGACCAAAGCGGGCATTTTCCGCAGCAACGCGGATATCACAGCCAAGAGCCAGCTCACAACCACCCCCCAGAGCAAAACCGTTGATGGCAGCAATAACCGGTTTTGGACAAGCTTCAATGTGGCGCATTACCTGGTGGCCAAGTTTGGCAAATTGGCGGGCTTCCAAAGCTGTCAGTGGTTGCATTGCAGCGATATCGGCTCCGGCAACAAAGGCTTTTTCGCCACTGCCAGTTATAATGATGACTTGGATCACATCATCTGCAGTAAAATTAACAAAGGCATCTTGTAATTCGATCAAGGTTTTTTCATTGAGTGCATTCATAGCTTTTGGGCGGTTAATCGTAACAATAGCGGTACCGTTTTCAATTTCAACTAACAGGTTTTCGTAAGTCATGAGAGTTCTCCGGAACGATAGGAAACGATGTTTTGTATATGGATTACGTTAACGTAAGGGATGGGGTTCGCTCGGTCAAGTAATTTGTGAGTTATACTGGTGTTTTATTAATATTTTTTTGGAAAGTTATGTGAATTGATAGACATTTAGAATTGAGTTAATGAGGTGCAATTATCCGTTCAGCTGCGACACTTGCTCATTTATTGTCCAGAAATCATACAGATATCCAAAGCCAAAAATCCCACCTGTCAGCAGGAAAATAATACCGGTCACCCACTTCCCCAGAAACATTCTATGGATTCCTAAAAGGCCAAGAAAAGTCAACAGAACCCAGGCGACAGTGTAGTCGTAGGGTCCATCGAAAAAGCGAAGATTGGCTTGCCGATCCATGGAAGGGATGAGAAATAGGTCAACGATCCAGCCGATTCCAAGGAGTCCCAAGGTCAGAAAATAGATGGTACCTGATATCGGTTTGCCGTAGTAAAAACGGTGCGATCCAGTGAAACCAAATATCCATAAAATATAACCAATTGCTTTTTGGTGAGTGTTGTTTGCGTTATACACTTTGTCGTCCAATCTTGCTACTATTCCGGTTCAATTCCCAATGCGATTAAATAACGTGAAACCATATTGTAGGTTGCGATAACCCCAATAAGTTCGACCAGGTGCTGATCATTTTTCAATACATCTTTGACGATTGCCATGGTCGTATCCTTGACTCGTACTGATCGAGTCATTTCGATGCTGAGCTGGATAACTGCACGCTCTGCTTCATCAAAGATTAAACTATTTGGGGCTGTGAGGTCAATTTGTTGTAATGCCGTCAGTTGAGTTTCTTTGCCACCAGATTTTAAAAATTCTGGTGAATGTTGAATGAATTCGTAGTCTGCTCCATTAAGTATTGCGACAGTACAGATTGCGAGCTCGCGTAAATTAGCTGGAATGTCGAGGTCATTCCTGATTGCGCCAAGAAAACTATTCCATCCGGTTGCCAGAGCCGGGCTGTGTAGCAACATACGATCCAGATTAAGTAGAACTCCACCTCGGCGAGCTCGGATGGCATCAACCAGTTCACACGGTTCCTGAATATCTTCCGGTTTATAGGGAACAACAGGCATACAAGAGACTCCTGATTCAGATTGGATCGCGCTCTAGAGTTCTGTCAAGAAATGCAGAGGATAAAAATAAATCGTAACGAGCATTGATTTCGAGATTGCGAGATCGCGTTAGCAGGAATTGAGCATCAAGCAGATCAACCGTTGTCGCCTGTTGTTGTTGATAGCGATTTTCTGTGACACGGTAATTTTCCACCGCCTGAGTTACGCCAATTTTAGCTTCTTTTAAGCGCCCTTGAGCGATATGAGCATTGTTTAAAACAGTTTCCAATTGCAGTAGCAATTCGGCTTCGGTGTCATGAAGTTCGGCTGCAACGGCTCTCGTACGCGCATCAGCGGCGGCAACAGCACTCCGGGTGGCATAACCATCAAATAAATTCCAGCGTGCATTCAGCATCAGTTTATCGTCATTATCTGCAGTATCGGGTAGGTCTCCAGGTGTCAGTGAATCACCATATTCTTCATGTGCCAAAGATAGATCAATGCTTGGTAGATAGCTTCCTTTGCTGGCAGAGCGATCCCGTTTGCTGGCTAATAATTGTTCACGGAGGTAGTTAAGTTCACTGCGTTTTTCTAGTAATGTTTGTCGATAACCAGTTATATCGCTGTTGTTTTCAGCTTTGAACTCTTGAAGACCCTCTTCAATTAATGATTCATCGCATAGCTGCAGGCCGGTGATCCTTTCAAGCTGCCTTCTGGTGATTTGTAGTTGTCCCTCTGCTGTCAAAAGCTGTTGTCTGGCACTTGAAAGTTCTACTTCTACCCGAAGCAGGTCATTTCGTGCAATCAGGCCGTATTCGAATTGCAGTTCTGCATCATGCTGCTGTTGATTTAACAGTTCGACCCCTTCTTGAGCTGTTTCTACTGAGCGGTTTGTCCGCAGAACTTCAATATAGGACTGTTTCGTTGCAAGGATAATATCAGCAATTGTGCCTTTAAGTTGGTACTTTGCAGCTCTGGCACGATGTTTTGCAGCTCTATAGCTGTGCTGAGTACGTAATCCATTAAATAAGCTAAGCGAGCCTGTAATCGTAAAGGTCGTACTTTCATTTCCTAGTTGAAGAGGATCTTGATCTCGATTGACATAACTGTAGTTTAGATCAACCTGTGGCATGAAGCCTGCTCTGGCAGAGAAGACAGCAGCATTTGCTTGTTCTTCTCCAGCACGGGAAAATTCAATTTGCTGATGGTTTTTCAGGGCAGCCTGAAGAGCCTCTTCGAGAAGTAGTGCCGAAGATTCTGTTGGAACAATAGATGTGGCAAAGAAAATAAGCAGGAAAAAAAGTCTCATAAATTTCCCCCTTGAGGTGTTTTTCGTTTTTCTATTCGAATAACAAAGATCAGGATTGCCGGGATGACAAAGATAGTAAAGACTGTGGAAACTCCCAGCCCACCAACAATGACACTGCCCAGACCACGATAAAGCTCCGAACCCGGTCCGGGGATCAGAACCAGTGGCAGCATACCGAAAATACTGGTGGTTGCGCTCATATAAATTGGTCGTAAGCGGCTACGTGTCGATTCCAGAACTGCTTCTTTGTAGTCCATGCCACCAGAGTGAAAATTGTTCAATGATTGGTGGACAATCAGGATCGCATTGTTTACCACGATCCCAATAAGAATAACAAAGCCAAGCATGGTGAGAACATCCATTGGTTGCGGGACGATGAAGGTATTTAATAGTTTCAGCCCAAGAAAACCCCCTGCTCCGGCTAATGGAACCGTCAGCATAATAATCAGAGGATAAATAAAGTTTCCAAATAAGGATGCCATCAGCAGGTAGGCAATCAATATTGCGAGTAAAAAATTCCATTGTAGAACTCGACGTGTCTCAACTAACTTGTCTGCTGCCCCACTGATATCTACTTGCAAGCCATCCAACAACCCCATCCCGCGTACTTGAGGAATGATCTTCTCTTCGATGGTTTCCATGGCTGTTTGTAGTGGCATCGACTTAGGTGGAGTGATTTGCAGAGTCACTGTACGAGCTCGCTCAAGGTGGCGTATCAGCGCCATACCGGTGGTTTGTTGTAGCGTCGCCAGAGATGATACTGGAATAATTTTTCCTTGTGGGGTGGCAAGGGTTGCCTGATAAAGAACTTCTGGCGTTGGTATGTCCTGATCCGCAGCCTTCAAAATCAGGTCAATTTTTTTCTTGCCTTCTTGCTTGTAATCACCGATGACGCGTCCATCCATCAGAACATCCAGAGCAATTCCTAGATCACGAGTTGACATACCGTTTGCTTTCAGGCGATCACGATCTGGTACAATCCGCGTTTCTGGATAAGTCAGTTCGATTGACGGAACAGGTCGAACCTGCGTTCCTTCTAACTGACCACGGATCATACCAAACATGGTTCCGGTTGCTGCAACAATCTGGTTCAAGTCGTTGCCGCTGACGTTGAGTTTGATGGCACGTCCTTCGCCGATTCCAGATTCGAAGACTCCTGGTTGGAGGCTGACTCCATACATTCCGGGGATGCTGTAAATCATTCGGTTATAGAAAGGAAGAAGTTCTGAAGCACGATCCCAATGTTCACTCATGGCTCCTGAAATCATGAATCCTTCCGACCCAACGTAAAACATATTTTTGATCGCTGGCAAATCATCCTTGTCTTGGCCAATGTGTGGGGTGGCCATTTTGAAAAAACGGTTACCTATATCTACACGTTCAGCGGTTGACAAGCCTGGCGGGGGAACCAGAATGCTAAGGACAAAATTTCGATTGCCTTGAGGAAGATACTCCATTTTAGGGGTCAGAAGCCAAACGCAAGCTGCGGCAAGGCTAATCAGAATGGTCAAAGTTGCCAAACGGGTCAACCAATTGCGGATAGTCCATTCAACTAACTTCATCACGTGTGTGGAAAACCCTTGACCGATAGAATCGATCACTGGAATGTGCATCTTGGTTTTTTTCGATTTCCGGTTGAACAGTTTATTGGAAAACATCGGAATGACGGAGACAGAGACAAACAGACTCAAGGTTACAGCGGCGACAACTGCAATTGCAATATCGCGGAATAACTGTCCTGCTTCTTCTTGAATAAAAACGACTGGTAGAAAAACTGCAACGGTTGTGATGGTGGAAGCGAGAACCGCACCCCAAACTTCTTTAGCTCCATCTAGGGAGGCGGTGTAAGAATCTTTCCCCATCTGCCGGTGTCGGTCAATATTTTCTATGACGACGATCGCATTATCGACCAACATACCAACGGCGAATGCAATCCCGGCCAGACTAACCACATTCAGGTTTCGCCCCAACAGGTCGAGAAAAACAAAGGTACCGAAGATACTGATCGGAATTGCGGTTGCGACGACGATTGTTGACCTCAAGCTGCGGAGAAATAATAGTAGCACTCCAATAGCCAGCAGTCCCCCGATCATAATATTTTGCTTAATCTGATTGATCGCACCATTGATGTAAAAGCGTTGGTCGTAGACCCAAGCAAGCTGTAACTTTTCTGGAGCCAATTTGTTTTTGTTTAGCCAATTGTAACGTTCTTCAACCAAGTTGGTCATTTCGAGGATATTCGTCCCCGTTTCAGGTCGTATTCCAATTGCTATTCCTGGAATGCCATTATGCAGAACTACGGATCTCTTCTTGGCAAAAGAAGGCGTCACTTCGGCCACATCAGCCAGCATGATCCGCTGCTGGCCAGTGGATCGCAGTACAACCTGATTAATTTCAGAAGTGCTATTGAATTCTCCGGTGGTTCGAACCCTGAAATCCCGCCGTCCGACACCTATGGTTCCTGCAGAAATATTGATATTTTCGCTCTGGATTGCGTCAATGACATTATTGATGGTCAGATTATAAGCGGCTAGTTTTTCTGCGTTGATGACAACATGCATTTCCTCTTCAGTACCGCTGCCAACAAACAGATCTGAAACCCCTTTAACTCGTTCAATATGTTGGCGGATCTCATCTTCAAAAAAGGTCAGATAAGTTTGTACCTGACGCTCATTTCCTGTCGTGGTTTTGAGAATCATCCAGATAACTGGAGAGGCTGTCGCACCTGAGGCATTCACCACTGGATTGTCAACTCCAGCTGGATAAGATGGTACTTCATTGATTTTATTTGAAACTCGGAGTAGAGCTTCTTCCACACTGGTTCCAACTTTGAAACGCAGCGTTACACTTCCTTGGCTGTTACGAGCTTCACTCTCCATTTCAACCAGGTCAGGGAGTCCTTTAAGGGTGTTTTCTTGTTCTTCAATAATTTCACGCTCAACCTCATAGGGAGTTGCTCCACGCCAGGTGGTTTTCACTTGAATTTCAGGTTCAATCACTGTAGGACTGAGCTGATAGGGAAGACGATTCAGGCTGATGATGCCAAACATCAGCACCATAATTGTTGCTGCTATAATTGTAACTGGCTTAAGAATAGAAAAGCGGATGATATCCATAGTTAGACCTATTGATTAAATCGAATGGCTTGACCGTCACGAATACGTTCATTGCCTTTGATAACAACCTGCATTCCTTCGCTCAGACCGGAGCCACTTACGGCTGTGTACATCTCTTGGTAGCCGCTGATTTGAATCGGAATCATTGTCGCTTTTCCTGCGACGGCGATAAACAATACATCCTGACCAAACTGCTTGATAACTGCATCACGTGGAACCAGCAGACTTTGCTGTTTTAAACCATTGGGGAGTTGCGCATAAGCCTCCATTCCTTCAATCAGGTTGTTGGCATCTTTTAGCTTTAATTTGATTGTAAAGGTGCGAGTGGCAGTATCGCCCTGAGGAACAATATAGGAGAATTTACTCATATACTGCTGTCCTGCACAGCGAACTGATATTGTTTGACCCTTTTCAAGGTAAGAAAGTTGCTCTTGGGGTATGTCGATATGGACTTCAAGCTCTAAATCATTTGCAATCAGGGCAATTTGTCCGCCAGTTGAAATCCACTCACCCTGTTCGGTCGACTTTTTTTGTACTAATCCGCCGAATGGGGCAGTGATAGTTGTTTTTCTCAACTCAAGAAGCTGTTTCTCGTAAGCGGCTTTCATCGTTGCGGCGCGTTTTCCCAAACCTAAGACTTTATAGTAACTGTCGTCATAGACTGATTCTGAAACCGACTTCTCCTCAAAGAGGGATTTGATCCGGTCAAGACCTTTCTTTGCATGTTCCAGTTCCACTTGAATTTGTTCGTAACTGGCTTTGGTGCTTTCAATCGATTTCTTTAGCAGATCGTTGCGTAGTTGAACTAATGGCTGTCCTGTTATAACCCTATCCCCTTCGGTGAAATGAACATTTTCGACCAGGCCTGAGAGCTCAGATGCAACACGTGAGACACGTGCGTAACGAACCGTCCCTATTCGTTCGACCAAAGGTTCGGACTCACCTTGGGTCACCTGCGCGACTTCAATCAACATAGGAGGAGACCCTGGCTGTTTCTGTTGTACTTTGTTCTCTGCAAAAACAGGGGAGATGAACAATAGAATGAACATGGATATCAGTAAAAAAGTGCTTTGTAACATGTAAACTCCTAAATATTAGTTTGGAACGTTTGGTTCAATAAAGAAGAGATTACGTTATTGTTGTAACAACTGCAACAAGTTCAGATTGGAATAATTATTGTGATGAATGGCGGTACAGAATAGTTTTTCTTGACGTTCATCTTGTTGAATATAGAGAGTAATTTGCTATACTACTAATAGTATCTTGTTTTGTGCTTAGAACTTTGTGCGGCATCTTTACGTTATCTTGTCTGAGGGAGGGCGATATGAACCTCAGTTTACAAGAAATAATAAATCTGGATGAGCTGAAAGAATTAATGCACTTTTTTTATGAAGCTGCAGGTATTGCAGTTGGAGTGATGGATACGAACCATAACTGGTTGGTCGCGATCGGCTGGCAGCGAATTTGTACCGATTTTCATCGTACAAACCCAGAAAGTCGTAAAAACTGCATTTTAAGTGAATTTCGAATCCAGGAATATCTCGATTCGAAAGAATATCTCACTTATCCTTGTCCGAATGGTCTCATTGAGGTGGCCATTCCGATTCTGCTTGATGATGTCCCCCTCGGGTTCTTTTTTCTTGGCCAATTCCACCATCATCCTCTTGATCGAGACTACTTTCGTCGGCAAGCAATTGCTTACGGATTTGATATAGAAGAATATCTCCAAACGTTGGACGCAATACCGGTGGTCTCTGAGCAGCGAATCAGTTATCTGATGAGGTTTTTTGCCCGTTTTTTTGATTTGCTGACCCGGATTGGTTCTGAAAGCCAGCAGCGTCGTCAGGCAGAGCAAGAAACTAAACAGGCTAAGGAGCAATTGGAAATCCGGGTAGAGGAACGGACGCATGAGTTGAACCGTGCTTTGATTGAGGTTGGAGACCTTGCCGCCCAGTTAAATGAAAGTCTGTTACAGGTTGAACAGTTGGCAGTAACCGATACTTTAACGGAGACCTACAATCGCCGCAAATTTGATGAATCGATCATTCAGGAACACCACCGTGCCAAGCAGGAAAAGACACCGTTTTCGCTAATCATGCTCGACATCGATCATTTCAAAAAGGTAAATGATAAATATGGTCACAGTGTTGGGGATTTGGTTCTCAAGCAGCTTAGTCAGTTGATTCGTGGCCTGATCCGTCAGGGAGACCTGTTAATCCGTTGGGGTGGAGAGGAATTTTTGATTTTGCTACCCACCACTCTGATTGAGGAGGCAGGTCCCTTTGCAGAAAGAATCAGGGTCGAGGTGGAACAAGAACAATTTGTCGATGCCGGATCGATTACGATCAGTCTGGGGGTTGCTCAACTTCATGAAGGGGACAGCACCGACACGCTGCTGAAGCGAGTTGATAATGCCCTTTATCAAGCCAAGCATGAAGGGCGGAATCGGGTTGTTTTGTGTTCTGAAACTTAGACTCGAAAACACTAAATGTGGTATTCGAGGCGAATTAGGAACAGGTACCTATCGAGGACACCCAAGGGGGCAGTCGAAAGGCATCAAAAAATGAATATATTTTAGGGCTTATTCGAGGGGATCAGCTTTGGACGTAGATTTCAGTACGAAATATCCTACGGTCGCAGAAAGAAATGACCCTAGAAGTATGGCCAGTTTATCTGCATAATGAAAAATTTGAGTATCGTTGTAAGCCAATGAATCAACAAATAGACTCATGGTGAAACCAATGCCAGTGAGAATAGATACTCCATACAACTGTCCCCAACTTCCACCATCAGGGAGTTTAGCAATCCTAGCTTTTATTGCTAACCAGCTAAATCCAAATACGCCCACTTGTTTTCCGATGAATAAGCCAAGCATGATACCCATAGGGACTGGTGTAAACATTTCTACGACTGATATTCCCCTTAAATCAACCCCGGCATTCACAAAAGCAAAAAGAGGTAAAATCATAAACGCCACCCAGTAGTGCAGGTCATGTTCCATCTCTTTGCTCATTGCACAGGTTTTACCGTCTCTGTTTTTGCAGTTAAAGGGGATCATAAATGCCAGTGCAACCCCTGCCAGTGTTGCATGAACGCCAGATTTCAATACACTGACCCACAACACAATACCGACCAGAATATAGGCGGCCTTAAGAGCAACACAGCATCTATTCATAACAAACAAAATTGTCAGTGCAATGGTAGCTATGATGATTGACATGGTCGAAAGTTCACTTGTGTAGAACAGGGCAATGATAACAATGGCACCTAAATCATCTATGATGGCCAACGCTAACAAAAACACCTTGAGAGAAAGAGGAACCCTGTTTCCTAATAGGGACAAAACCCCTAGGGCAAAGGCAATATCTGTAGCGGTTGGTATTGCCCAACCCTTCATTGCAAAAGATTCACCTTGGTTAAAAGCAATAAAAACCAAAGCCGGAACAACCATCCCACCAATTGCTGCAACCCCTGGCAGAACAACTTGGCTAAGAGAAGACAGATGGCCTTCCAGTACTTCTCTTTTAACCTCCAGGCCGATAAGAAAGAAAAAGACCGCCATGAGTCCATCATTGACCCAGAGCAATAGAGGCTTGGCGATTTGTAAACTGCCAAAACGGATTTCTACATGTGTATGTAGAAAACTGCTATAGAATTCAGATAAACCACTATTTTTCAAAACTAGGGCAACAATAGTGACAAAAACAAGGAGAATCCCTGCTGATGATTCCCTTTTTATAAAGGTATGAATGGTCGTGATCATAATTCTGCCTTGTGGTGTTTTGCTAAAAGGTAATATTTACATTATTAATTGCGACTTGATTCTATCGTCAACTTGGTCAATTTCAAATGAGTTAGTAAAAGGCAACTTCTGTATTTCTGGATAAAGTCGATGGAAATATTTTCCAATTTAACTGTGAATATTGATCGATATCTCAAAAAACTATACTTAAGAATAACCGATTAAGGGCTGAGGAATAGCAAAAGTCAACCTTTATTGTTGTATTTGGAAGTGCTCACGACAAACCCTGTAGGCTAGGATAGATCTACGGGGTTTGTGTTTTGTTGGCGATCACATTACTTAATTTATTCTGTTGGGTTTACAGTTTTAAACGGCACCAGAAGAATCTGAATACGCCGATTCAGGGCACGGCCTTCTACTTCTTCATTGTCGGCTACCGGTTGATATTCGCTATATCCAGCAGCAATCATGCGCTCCCCTGATAAGCCAACGTTATCCTGCAGAAAATGGACAACACTGGTGGCTCGAGCGGTTGAAAGTTCCCAGTTGGAGGGGTAACGCTCTCTCAATCGTTCACTGATCTGAACGTTGTCGGTATGTCCGGCTATTTGTAATGATTTGTTGGGAAACTTACTGAGGACATCGCCCAGACTCTTAAGAACCTTTTGGCCTTCTTTTTTTATGGCTGTTTTTCCAGAATCAAAAAGAATTTTATTGAGCAGGTTGACGGACAGTTGTCCTTCCAGGTTTGAGATCGTCAATTCACCACGTTTTATCTCTTCTTCCAATGCACCAACCAGTTGATTGTAGGTGTTCTTAACTTTTGCAAGACGAGCTTCCCGTGCAATTTTTTCTTTTTCCAATGCCTGGTTCAATTCTTCGATAGTGGTGAGTAAATGGTCATTGGTCTGTTGCATGTCGGTCAACTGTTCATGCATTGCGGTGATCTGTTGCTGGTGTAAAGACAGGTTTCCTTCCTGACGTTCCTGATTGGCGTACGCTGCTAACAGGTCACGTTGGAGTTTGGAATTTTGTTGCAAGGCCTCTACTAGTCGAGCGTTTAGTTTGGACAGGTCATCCTGCAACTGTTTTTTATCATTACGCAATTCCATGGTGGTCGTTGATAAGTCTGCAACGTCACGAGTTAATAGATCTGCTTCGTTGACTTTTTGCTGATAAGTGTTTTTGCTGACACAGGCGCCCAGAACGAGAGGTAGAGCAAGTAGCAAAATAATGAATAGACTTTTCATTTGTTCTCCTTTTGAAGAATTAAGCAGGATCTTTTTATGAAAGACTTATTTTTACCACAAGTTGTGGAAATGTAAAGAGGATTTGCTCAGTTAAGAGCAGTGTTTTCGGTTGCGAGAGAAATAGCCGTTATGCTATAGATTAGGCTCGTTTTTTCCAATCATCCCGACATATTTGAGCCTATTACACCTGTCTGGAGTATTAATTAGATGCAGTTTGAAATTGAGCGTATTGTGCGTACGGCACTGGCAGAAGATATTGGTCTTGGAGATGTCACGACTGAGGTTACAGTTGTCCATAATACTGTCGCGCGTGCTGAGTTGGTTGCTAAAGAAGATTTTACTCTTGCAGGGCTTGATGTAGCTGCAGAAGTTTTTCGAACTCTTGATCCAGAAGTCAGCTTTGAAAAGATTTTTGCCGATGGTTACTCTGTGCGTAAGGGAGAAGTGATCGCCTGGTTAAAGGGTAAGGCTTCCGTATTGCTACAGGGTGAGCGAGTTGCACTCAATTTACTGCAACGAATGAGTGGGATTGCCAGCTTAACCGCCAGTTATGTTGCTGAGGTGGCAGGAACAAATACAACTATTGTTGATACACGTAAAACGGTTCCTGGTTTGCGGGCTTTAGATAAATATTCTGTTCGTATGGGTGGTGGCAGGAACCATCGGATTGGTTTGTTTGATGGGGTGCTGATTAAGGAAAATCATATTGCAGCTGCTGGCGGCATTAGCGCTGCCATCGAGCGTGCGAAACAGCAACTTCCCCATACTCTCAAAATTGAAATTGAAACCTGCAATTTAGCCGAAGTTACAGAAGCGTTGCAGGCTGGTGCCGACATCATCATGCTTGACAATATGAACTTGGATGAAATGCGGCAGGGTGTGGAGTTGATTGCAGGAAGGGCTCTGGTCGAAGCCTCTGGTGGAGTTAACCTGGAACGCGTTCGCGAGATTGCCGAAACAGGAGTCGATATCATTTCTGTCGGTGCGTTGACCCATTCAGTGCTTGCTGCAGATATTTCAATGTTGTTTGATTAATTGGAGATCCATTGACCTCACGTGACAAAATCCTTAGTTTGTTTCGTACTCATTCCGATCAATATATGTCGGGGCAGGAAATCAGCCGTTCGCTGAATATTTCTCGGGCAGCGGTATGGAAGCAGGTCAGGGCGTTACGTGAGCTGGGTTTTGAAATAGAAGCTAAACATTCTCAAGGATATCGCTTGTTGGCTGTCCCAGATCTATTACTGGCTGCTGACATTGAGAACGGACTGAATTGTCAGTTGGTTGGCCAATCTGTCATTTCTCTTTCTGAAATAGATTCAACCAATGCACGGGCACGTCGGTTGGCTGAAGAGGGAGCGCTTGAAGGCACGGTAGTTGTTGCCGACCGACAAAGCGCTGGCCGAGGTCGTCTTGGTCGGCGCTGGGAATCCCCTTCTGGAGTCAATCTCTACTGCTCTATTCTGTTACGCCCTAAAATCCCTGTTCAACAAGCTCCTCAATTGACTTTCCTTTCTGCCGTTGCGGTTGCCGAAACCTTGAATAAAATTTGTCGTCTCTCTGCCAAAGTCAAATGGCCGAATGATATTCTGGTGAATGGTGCTAAAATTGCGGGATTGCTTAATGAAATGAACGCAGAGACAGAACAAATTCATTTTGTTATTCTCGGGATTGGCGTTAATTTGAATATGATCGAAGAACAGTTTCCTGAAGAACTCAAATACCCAGTAACTTCTGCATTTTTAGAAACAGGAAAATCGGTTAACCGACTTATTTTTTTACAGGAATTGTTGCAGTGTCTGGATAGATATTATTCTGAATTTCTGTTGGAGGGGTTTGTTCCGATAAGGCGTCGTTGGGAAAAACTCTGCAATATGATGAATATGAAGGTTGAGGTTGATCAGGGAAACGAGATCCTTTGCGGTACTGTCGTTGGGCTTGATGCAGAAGGAGCGTTGCGTGTGCAATTAAATAATGGCAAGGTTGAGAGAATTCTAGCTGGGGATGTAAACCCTGTTAACTGATATATCAGGAGTCATGTCGAATCATGTTGTTGGTTATTGATATTGGAAATACCAATACTGTCTTGGGGATTTATGCCGGACAAACTTTAAAGAATGACTGGCGGATCGGAACCGATAAAGACCGGACAGTTGATGAATATGCGATGTTGATTGATAATCTGTTTCGGTTGTCAGGGTTACAGTTTTCTGATCTGGATGCCGTGATTGTGTCCAGTGTTGTACCGCCGATGCTGGATACGATGGAGGGGCTCTGTCAGCGGTATTTTGATTTGAAGCCATATATAGTTGGTCCCGGTATGAAGACTGGTATGCCGATTCAATATGATAACCCGCGTGAAGTTGGTGCCGACCGGATTGTTAATGCCATCGCCGCTTACGAGAAATCGAAGTGTGGTCTTATTGTCGTCGATTTTGGTACCGCAACGACTTTTGATGTAATTTCAGCTGATGGTTGCTACCAGGGTGGTGCTATTGCTCCTGGAGTGGGAATCTCTGCTGATGCCCTATTTGAGCGGGCAAGTAAGTTGCCTCGGGTCGAATTTTCACGACCGGATCAAATTGTCGCTAAAAACACCGTCAATAGCATGCAAGCTGGAATATTCTTTGGCTATGTCGGGCTGGTTGAAGGGATTGTCAGTCGCATGAAGAAAGAGTTGTCAGCCTTACCTAAAGTGGTTGCCACCGGTGGTCTGGCCGCATCGATCTCTACTGCAACCAGCTGTATAGATTTGGTAGAACCCTTCTTGACTTTGGAAGGATTACGATTACTCTACGAAAGAAACCGGAACTAACCTTCAGACCCTGTTATCTGGACGTAATGACGTCGATGAAATGGAGGGCTGCTGCTGCGGAAATCCGTAGTAGGCTTTTTCTTAAAAGGAGCGATTCATGGGTAAGTATGACACAACAAAAGTGAGAAATCTTGGAATTGTAGCACACAACAGTGCCGGTAAGACTTCGCTGGTTGAGGCGATTTTATTCAATACGGGGATGACCGATACGCTGGGGAAGGTCGATAATGGTACTTCTTCAATGGATTTTGAGGAAGAGGAAATCAAGCGTAAGGCAACACTCAGCTCCAGCTTGAACCATTGTTTGTGGAACGATTACAGCTTACATATTGTCGATACTCCTGGGGTCAGTAACTTTTTGCATGATACGCGTCGTTGTCTGCGAGTTCTCGGTGGATCCGTAGTGATTGTCTCGGCAATTTCCGGGGTCAAATCTCAGACCATGCAGATCTGGAAATGGTGTGACAAGTTTGAAGTCCCAAGAATTGCTTTTGTCAACAAGATGGATAAAGAACGAGCCGATTTTCTTAAAGCTGTTGATGATATGGAAAAAGCTCTTGGTGCGCGTGCTGTGGTTGTGACCATGCCGATTGGTGCTGAAGAAGAATTTAAGGGGATCATCGACCTTGTTCGGATGAAGGCAAAAATTTATAAGTTTGATGAAAAAGGGACTTATGATGAAGTCGACATCCCGGAAGATTACCAAGATGAAGCGGATCGACTGCGTGAGCAATTGCTAGAAGCGGTTGCCGAGGCTGATGATGATCTGATGGAAAAATACCTTGAAGGTGAATCTTTAAGCGAAGAAGAAATTCTGTTTGGATTGCGTGAAGGTACTTTGACCGGTGTTTTTACTGCCGTATTATGCGGTAGTGCGACAGCAAACATTGGAGTCCGTCATCTACTCGATTATATTACTGCTTGCCTACCATCCCCGATTGACAAAGGTGTCCAGACTGGGATTAAACCATATACCGATGAGTTGGTGGAACGACAGCCAAGTGAAGATGAGCCATTCTCTGCGATGGTTTTTAAGACAATCAATGATCCCTATGCGGGGAAGTTGACGTTGATGCGTCTTTATTCAGGGACTTTGTCCGGAGATACTATCGTTTATAATCCGAACAAGGATGAAAAAGAAAGAATCGGTAATATCTTTAAACTTGAAGGGAAGAACCAGACTCCTATCGATCTAGCTGCTGCAGGGGATATTGTTGCGGTTCCCAAACTTAAGGCAACTGCAACAGGTGATACTTTGTGTGATTTAAAAAATCAGGTTATGTATGAACCTCTTGTCCCACTTAAGCCAATTATCTCATTTGCTTTGGAAGGAAAGAACAAAGGGGATGAGGATAAAATCTATACAGGCTTACAGCGGTTGATGGAAGAGGATCCAACTTTACGGATAACCCGCGATGACGAGACCAAAGAAATGGTCCTCTCCGGAATGGGACAGATTCATTTAGAAGTTGCTGTAGAGCGTCTCAAGCGTAAATATGGTGCAGAGGTTGTCCTTAACGAGCCAAAGGTTCCTTATCGTGAAACCATCAAACTTTCAACCCAGGTGCAAGGTAAATACAAAAAACAATCAGGTGGCAAGGGGCAGTTTGGTGATGTTTGGATAGAGGTCAAGCCGATGCCGCGTGGAAGTGGTTATGAATTTATCGACAAAGTTGTCGGGGGAGTTATCCCGAGAAATTATATACCTGCTGTCGACAAAGGAATTATTGAAGCGATGAAAACCGGACCTTTGATTAAAAGTCAGGTCGTTGATGTGCAAATTACTTTGTATGATGGTTCTCATCACTCAGTTGATTCCTCTGAAATGGCTTTTAAAGTTGCTGGCTCCATGGCTTTTAAAAAGGCGATGGAAGTGTGTAAACCGGTACTTCTTGAACCAATTATGGCAATTGAGATTACAGTTCCTGACGATTGTATGGGCGATGTTATCGGTGATCTCAATTCACGTCGTGGTAAGGTGGTTGGGGTTGAACCTCAGACCAATAGCCAGGTGATTCGTGCCGAAGTTCCAATGTCTGAAGTTCTCAGGTATGCCCCTGAACTACGATCCATGACTTCAGATCGTGGGATGTTTTCTATGGAATTCAGTAAGTATGAAGAAGTACCAACGCATCAGACGGCTAAACTTCTGGATGAAATGAACAAAGAAAGCTGAAAAATATATCCGGGGCACTAGGTTAGGCGGTGCCCCGGGTTTTTAATTTTTTAAGAATACAGAACCTTGGGAGATGGCTGTGGATGAACAGGACATTCCGGAATCGATTGAAACGTTCTCTGAAAAGACTGGTCTTGTCGAACGACAAGTAAGTCAACAAAAAAGTCTTGAGTCACTCCTGCTTGATGATTCAGGGGACACACGATCGGTTGAGCGTATTGCTGAACAGGAGGTAAGGGTTGTCAGCAAGAGGACAACAGGTCGTTCTGGCTCATTTCTTACTTTAATACTGTTAGGTATTCTCCTTCTTGGTATGGGCTATTATTCCCTGGATAATATGCCTAGTCAAAATCCACCTGCTAGCGAGCAGAACCATTATGTTTCACCAAAGTTGCCGGTTCCGGTACGACCCAAAATAGAGATTCCTGTTGTTGGTGTTATTGTCGAAAAAGATTCATATTTGGAATCAGATAAGGACGTCATTGCTGCTGTTCCACTTGTTGATATAAAAGCCCCTCTTTATACCGTAACAGTTGGCCCTTTTATCCAGTCTGATGAATTACAACATGCTATCAGCAGTTTGCAGGAACTTGGACTTCATCCACAGAAAAGCCTCGGATATGGTCAGGTTTCAATGATTCGTTTGTTAGAGGGGATTTATCCTGAGGCGGAGGCCAGGGCACATTTGGTAAGATTGAAAAAGGCTGTGAATTCTGCATTTATATTACCATCTGGAGATAAATTGGCTGTTTATTCCGGGTCTTTCCATCAGAGAGTTCGGGCTCAACAAATGCGTGACGATCTGGCAAATAAAAGGATTGATGTTACGTTGGTTGATAGTGAGATCACTATGAAAGGCACAATGTTAGCCGCTCTCCAGGCAGATCAGCAAACGGCACGTGAAGTTGCTGCACACATATCAAGTTTAGGGTTGCATACACAGGTTTCAGAAAAGAAGTGAGGTTAGCTTGACTGAGAATCAACAGGGAACAGAAAAGGTTCAGATTGTAATCCCGGCAGAAGTTGCCAAGATCATGAGTAAGTGGGGCGGTCATAGTGTTCGCCTTGCTGCCGCTCGTGGTGCGCTGCCGATGTCAGGTCACAATCTGGTCACCGTGCTGTTCGTTTTCTATCATGGTGAGAATCCGGAACTTAAGGCGGAAGCTTTAAGTACTCTGAAAACTCTTCCGGCACAGATTCTCTTGGCGGCTCTAGGTCAAGTTGAATTGCATCCATCAATCATAGATTTGATTGTGCAGTTACGTTATCAGGATTTCGTAGTTATGCAGGTCGCGTTGACACATCGGATGATTGGAATCAAGAGCCTGTTGTTTCTGGCTGAGAACAGTAGTGGTGATGTGCTGGATATGCTTTCGCACAATGATGAAATTCTGCGCAAAACAGACGCCTTGCGAACTGCGCTAATTAATAACGCTCACGCAGATAAGGTAATGAAGCATCGTCTCGGTTGGGTTGAACCTGTTGAGGAACCTGAACCCATTGTGGCGCAGCAATCTGAACCCGTAGCAGCAGATGAAAATGAAGATGATGTGCCTGTTGATGATGAGATTGAAGGTGATGATTTTTCTAAATATCAGCAACTACAAGAAATGGCAGTTGCTGATAAGATCAAAATGGCTTTGACTGGGGATAAGGAGTGGCGAACGTTATTAATCCGCGAATCTAATAAACAGGTCAATACTGCTGTTCTGAAAAACCCGAGAATCTCTGAAGGTGAAGTTGTAGCCGTTGCAAAAAATCGCAGCAGTAGTGATGAACTGATCCGGATTATTTTGCTTAATCGAGATTGGGTGAAGCTCTATGATATGAAAAAGGCTCTGATTGTTCACCCGCGGACACCGCTTCAGACGGCCGTGCGGTACATGAACTTTTTATCGGAAAAGGATATTAAGGAGTTGGCCAAGAGCCGTGAGGTTGGACAGGCAATCATTAATAACGCAAGGCGTATGTTGATGACCAAGAAAAGATAATTATGTTGAAGAGATGGAGGAGTAGCTGGTGGTAGAAGAAAATTATCGGGTTGGAATTCTCACTCTTTCCGACAAAGGTGCTTGTGGCGAGCGTGAAGATGAAAGTGGTTCTTTACTAGCAGATTTGGTGTCGGGGATGGGTAATGTTGTCCGCTATCAGGTCATAGCTGATGATCCAGATAAAATTATTATGATGTTAAAAAGTTGGGTAGATGATTTGCATCTCGATTTGATTCTGACCACTGGTGGGACAGGACTGAGCCCACGTGATGTTACCCCTCAGGCAACTGAAGTTGCCGTTGATTATCTGGTCCCCGGGATGGCAGAAGCGATGCGTGCAGCCAGCATAAGAATAACCCCGCGTGCTATGTTGTCTCGTGCTCTGGTCGGGGTGCGCCAGCAAACCTTGATTATTAATCTTCCTGGGAGCCCAAAGGCAGCACGAGAGAACTTTGAGGTCTTGCTGCCGGTTCTTCCTCATGCTCTGGCAAAATTAAAGGGAGATCCTGCTGATTGCGCTGTCAGAGAAGATTAGTCTTTGATCTTGGTATTCTCCTAACTACCTGTAAATATAATAAAAATAATTCTTTTGAAGTTGTCAGTGACGGCTGTAAACATTTGCTGTGGATAGCGTTGTGTAAAACTGGCTATTAGGCAATATCAGCCCTGTGATAGCTTACTTTTTTCCTCTTTGCCTAAAAAATAAGCAGGTGTTCTGTGCACCATTAGTGTATCTTTTGGAGTGTTTTCAACCCCAAATTCACACTTTTGTCAAGCTAAATTGAAGAATTAATTGACGCGTATAACCCGTTTAAATATATTTATTCTATACGGGTTAAAAGAGATACTGATTGGTGCTATAGCAGGGTTTAGATGTGACTATTCTGTCTGAGGGCTCGTCTAACTCTTGCTAATAAGCGGATTGGACTGATCGGTTTGGGGATGAAATCAAAAAACCCCATTTCAAGTAAGTTGTATTCTTCCTCTGCAGAAGTTTTTGCTGAGAGGGCAATGACTGGGACATTGTCGATTTCACCGTTGGCTTGTAGTGCCTTGAACATCTCGATTCCATCCATTCGTGGCATGACAATGTCAGTGATGATTAGATTAGGTTGTAATTGAGTGGCAATTTTTAACCCTTCAGCTCCATTTCTAGCTTTGAAAATAGAGTAACCCTCTTTTTTTAGGGTTGCTTCTGCGGCATTTAAAACAATCTCCTGATTATCCACTAGAAGGATGTTCTGGGTAATATCTTCCTTTTCCACTGGAATGTCTGCCAGGTAATATTTTTTGATCGCTGTTTTGATTTCATCTGGAGTTGCAACGCAAGGTGAGATACGCATTGCCAGCTTAAATGACAGGTCGCTTTGTAATGCCATGTCGAGAGGGTTCGACATAGCTAAATAGAGAGTAGTTTTATCGATTTTAAGTGGAAAGATCAGGTGAGCCAGGGCTGATTCCGTATCAATTGTATCCAGAACTGCTTGGGGAAAACGGTGTCTGGAGAACCTCTTAACGTAGGGAAAGCCAAACTGCGTAGAGAGCGCTTTGGCAATATCCTCTTCAAGGATAACTTCCATATCTTCGAGGATTTTACCGATTGGTTTTTTAGTATTTTTTTGTCTTAGAAGTGCCTTATCTAAATCACCTTGAGAGATAACTTCATTATCAATCAGGATTTCACCCATTTTTTTTCTGGCCATTAGTCTTCTCTCGTGGTGTGGATGTTATTGCAAATGAGAATTGATCTATTTCCCCCACCCTTCACAATAGACATTGGCATGGTCACATTATATATATCTTTTGTCAATAAGTAATATCCACAATAATTATCCAAAAGCTGATAATTATTGGTATTATTCTGTCATCAACTTCAGTAGTTTGTTCGATTAATTTTTTTGAAAGGTAAATTCATGCGTATAGAACCGAAAGATTATGTGCAATATCCATGGTACCTTAAGCCTTTTTTTTGGAAACAGTTTCGTACCTATGGGCAATTATTGAAGCCAGCTTTACTCTGGGCTAGAGAACCTAAACTATTCGCGGCTGTTGCTTGTCTTTATGGAGTGTTGGACAGAAAGAAATCACCTATCAGTCCAATCTTGCGTTCATTAATTACGGTACGAGTATCACAAATTAACTGGTGCCGTTTTTGCGTTGACATTAATTCTTCTGTTTTGACTAAACGAGCGGGATCATCAGACAAGGTTGAAGCTTTGGAACACTGGCGTCAAAGTGATTTGTTCAGTGACCAGGAATGTGCTGTTTTGGAGTATACCGAGGCGATGACTGATACCCACTTACACGTAACGGATGAAATGGTTGTAATTCTTAAAAAGTGGTTTAAGGAGGATGAAATTGTAGAATTGACTGGATTGATAGCGTTTCAGAATCTTTCCAGTAAATTTAATAGCGCTCTCGATATGCCACCACAAGGATTTTGCAAGTTTATGAAAGTAGATACCCCGTCTGATTAAGGTTAATTCATGGCATCATAAATTTGAGTTAGAACCTCAACAGCACCACCGGAGAAGGAGAAATGTGGGGCACGAATTTGTGGTTCGCGGGGGTTGATCCTGAGAACAGTTGCTTGTTGACGTTGTCCTAGTTGTTCGCTGATATGACGAATCGTTGGAACAGAAGACCCTGCTCCTATCTCAATCACAACTATCTTTCTGTTGTCGTTGTTTTGTAAAAAAATATCGAAATTTTCTTCTTGAATAGCGGAACGTTTAGACAACCACGAATAATCCCCAAACATCAGAATGTTTGGTCTAGCAACACGCTGACATTTTGGACAATTTGGAACATTTTTAGATCGCATGGTTGATTCTTCAATATCGTATTCAGCACTGTTCTTCCAGATATTATGATGGCAGGGGACAGTGCATTGTAGATGGTGAATTGAGCCATGAACTTCAAGAATTCGATCATGGGAAAATCCAGCTTTCTGAAATTGTCCGTCAACATTTGATGTGGCGACAAAATAATCGAGATCAAGTTCTTTGATCCAATCTTGTAGCATTGTAAAACCGACGTGGGGAATAGTCTCTCGGTAGAGGTTGGTACGGTGACCATAGAAGCCCCAACCAAAATGGGGATCGTCTTCAAAGTGTTCAGGATTAGCAGCCTGAACAAAGCTGAGCCCTAGTTGCTCATACATCGGATAAGAATTCCAGAATCCCTGATTTCCGCGAAAGTCAGGCAATCCTGAATCAACCCCCATTCCGGCGCCTGCCGTTATTATTAAGGCTTGGGCGTTTTGAATCGTCTCTGCAACTTCAGCGTAACGTGGCTCGATCATGATTTTCTCCTGGCTTAGCTTATCGATAGTCCAACGGGCTACTTCCTTAGATAGCAACAGATACTGGTGTTGGATTCAGAATGCGAGTCAGGTCACTCGGGGATAATTCTACTAGGAGCCCGCGACGACCTCCGTTGATAATTATTCTCTCCAGATTGATGATAGTCTCTTCAATATAGATTGGCAAAATCTGACGAGTCCCGAAGGGTGAAATTCCACCGGTCTGATAGCCGGTTAAGGTGTCAGCTTTGCCTATATTGCAGGGAGTAATTTTCTTTACCTTCAATTGGCGAGCTAAATGCTTCAATGATACTTCGCAATTGCCATGCATCAAAACGATGAGTGGTTGTTGCTGCTCATCCTCCATCACCAAAGTCTTAATCACTTCATGCTCATCAACTTGTAATTCCCGTGCACTGGTGCGAGTCCCTCCCTTATCTTCATACTTGTACAGACGGGGAATGAATTTGACTTTATGCTGCTTTAACATTCTGATTGCAGGAGTTGCAGGGATTTTGTCTCGAGCCATAAAGTCCTCTTAGCCAAATAGCCAGGAAAGTGGGATAAAAATAAGACTGATAATGGTTATCAAAGAACAAAGTATAGCAATTCTTTTAAATAGCGTTTCAGTTTTGCGCTGATTGCGAATGCTGACAGGCATAAACCAGCCGAGAGCCGCCCCAGCAATTGCTCCACCGAGATGGGCGGCATTGTCAGCACCAACAAAAATTCCAAAGACGAAAGCCATTAATGCCCATTGAAACATGAAGTTACGGCGTTGTAGACCGATATTCCCACCAACACGGTGGTAATAACTGACTGAAAACCCGATCATTCCAAAAATTGCCCCTGAAGCGCCGACAACAACAGTCATGGGGTGCCAGAATAAACCAGCAACTGTGGCAATAATTGTGGCGAAGATATAAACAGTCAATAAGCGTGACCAACCAATTTCAGATTCCAATAATGGACCGACCTGATAGAGTACCACCATATTAAAGCCTAAGTGAATTAGACCACCGTGGGTAAAGGCATAGGTGATACACCGCCACCACTCACCATTCTCTAGTACCATTGGCCAGTATTGTCCTCCCCAATGAACCAATAGGCGAGGAGGAGGATTCATTATCGCCTGCATACCCAAACCAAGAACAGTGCCATGGAGAACCATCAGGGTGAAGAGGATGAGGTTGGTGTAAATCAATATTTGTACGAGAGAGTTCCCACGCAGTGTAGATTTCAAAAAAAACTGCTGGCGGTGGTAAGCATTCAAAATGAAGCTCCTGCTAAAGGAATATCGGAAGAATTGTAAATAAGCATATCTATAAGTAAAATGATATTGTTGTCATTATAATAGATCTGTCAACCATCCCAACGCAACAAAGGTCCCGATTGATGAGCCAATGGATGAGAAGAGAAAGACCAATAGAACCCGGGCTAACCGATTTTTCCACCACCCTTTAAATGTCATCAGATCTTCACCAACGTGTTCCATGTCGCGAACGGTTGGGGCTGCAACAAAAGATTGTACCAGCCCGGTGACAAAACCTGCACCAATGGTCGGGTTGAGTGAAGTTATGGGGGCGGCAACAAAAGCACTTAGAACGGTTATTGGATGACCAAGTGCTAAAAGAGCTCCTAGTGCAGAAAAGAGCCCGTTAGCAAGAACCCAGGCAGTGGCTGCCTCGGCTAATTGGTCACGGTTGCCGAAAAAAAATCCACCGATAAACAGCGCTACTACAATTCCTGGGATTAGCCATGGGACTATTTTAGAGAAAGTTGTCTTCGGGGGTACTATTGATATTTCGGTGATTCTTTCAGGGGCTATTTCATCTCTTTGTAACAGTCGAGTAATTCCTGGTAGGTGCGCAGCTCCAACAACAGCAAGAACCTTTTCTCCCGGGGCATTACGGATGTGATAGGCCATGTAGGTGTCACGTTCATCAACCAGAATTTGTTTAACCGATGGAAGCAGTTTGCCCATTTCATCAAGCATGCTCGACAGGGTATCGCTTTCACGTAATTTGGAGAGTTCTTCTTCGTTTAATTCCTGCTTTTCAAACAAACTGCCGAAGAGTGAAGCAATAACTTTCATTTTATTCCACAGCCCAGTTTTTCGCCAGACCCGCAAGAGCGTAGTCCGAATATTTCGATCAACCAGCTCAACCTCCATTCCTCGTGCCTCAGCAGTCTGAGCTGCAGCAGCTAGCTCTGCTCCCGGCTTAACACCGGTCTGCAAGCCCATCCGCTTCTGGTAGGAAGAAAGCGCTAGATTGGTCAGGAGAAAAGGAACTTGTTTCTTCTTGATAAGCTCTTTCAAATTAAGCGATTCCCATCCTTTTTTGTTGATCAGAGATTGATAACGCTGGGCATCCAATTCGACGCAGACAGTATCAGGGGTCACTTCATCAATAGATCGGATAACAGTATCAACTGAATCTTGTGAAATATGAGCGGTACCAACGAGAACAATCTCTTTATCATCAACCTGCAGACGAGTGTAGTCGCTACTGGGTGGTATTGATTCGGTCAAGTTTTTCCTCCGTGGCAGAAATATAATTGATCAAAAATAGGCTAACAGGTTAGCAGCCAGTTCATTGATAACTTGACAGACTGCTAGAAACGAAATGAGTCCAGCGTTCTGCCGGACTCATTTTGGCTTCACGACTCTCCACCACTACCGTGGGTCATTGGACTCACATCGAGTGACAATGAGGTGGGCGCGTCTGTAAATCCATTAGGCGTCCCACTTAAATTGTGGGCTGGCACACCGGATTCCTGAGACGATCCCGAAGGTTTTGCTATTCCGAGTGGACGTTCTGGCCTCACCTGAAGGGCAGAGAGTCGATCAAATTTGTATATCAGTATATAAAATTTGCCGGTTCTGGTCAGTAAAAATAATAAAATGATATCAGTCCTTGAAAAAATAAAGAAAAATGTTACTGTTACCTGATAAGTAATCTTTAGCTGATTTTTTTTCTACTAACCATGAATAAAAGGAGAAAAGGCAATGGCAAAGCGTCTTGAAGTTTACAAGTGCTCAGTTTGTGGAATTATCGTTGATGTGGCACACAGCGGTGCTGGGGCACTGGTATGTTGTGGGAAAAATATGGATCGTATGACGGAAAATACGACAGACGCTGCAACGGAGAAGCATGTTCCTGCTATTACCGTTGGTGCTGACACTGTCACTGTCAAGGTTGGTGATGTCGCTCACCCAATGGAGGATGCTCATTACATTGAGTGGATTGAGATTCTAGTGGATGACAAGATCTATCGTCAGTATTTGCAGGCAGGTACTCCTGCAGAAGCAACGTTCAATGTGACTGCTGCCACTGTAATTGCTCGTGCTTACTGTAATCTGCATGGGTTATGGACAGCGAAAGCTTAATTTGATTCACTCGTATTTGTAAGAAAAAGAGCCCCAGAAAACTGGGGCTCTTTTTTATGCTGCCTAGCTGCATTCTTATCTACAGAACTGCTTGTAAATACTCACTTGTGGTATTTTGTTTCTGCTTAGCCAATTCTTTTGGATCAACTTCAACAAACTTCTCATCTGGTGTGACCTTGAACAGAGGTTGCCCTTTCTGAACAATTGTCCCGTCACCACCTTCAATAATGATTTTGTCTATGGTACCAGCAAAAGGTGCTGGGACTTTATTAAACATTTTCATAACTTCAAGAATAAACAATGGTTGACCTTTGTCAAAGTGCATCCCTTCGGTAACGAAAGGTGGCATTCCAGGCGCTTCCTGCCCGTAGTACATACCACCTCCAGGAGTTACAACTTCATCGGCTTTCGTTGCCGGTGGCGGAACCAGAACCTTTTTCATTGCTCCCTGTAACTCAGGATTATGGAGGTATTCGGGGATTGTAACTTCGAGGTCATCTTCAACTTTAAAATCGAAGAAGTCGGTTTTTTCAGCAATCATGCAAAGCATACCGAGGAGTTCGTTGCCAATTTCATAACCGACGTGCGCTTCCTGGATTTTAGCCCAGGTCTCTGCATCGTAACCACCTTGTGGAGAAGTTTTGCTGAGGATTGCGTTCAATTTAACAAATTCAGCTTTGCTGACCGAAAACTTTGTGCGCAATTCGGCATAAAATTCAAGGGCATTCGCGAGTAGGTCGCGATCGTGTGTCCAGATGACTTCTGCCGCTGGTGCCTCCTCTTGCCAGTCCATATTCAGGTATTCGTAAGTTTCTTCCAAAATAACCAGCGGGTTGCAGAGCCAGATCACTTTGCCATTCTCAATTTTGAATTTGAGGCGGTTGAGGCTTAGCCAGCCGGAGAGGAGATGGGGATCTCCCAGTAGCATCTCCATTGGCCGTGTCAGCAGAGTTCCTTTACGGTCAAGAGTTGCAGAAACAGCTTTGGCAGCATCAGGATTGTCGGAATAAAGTTTTGCATAATGCTTTTTCATCGAAAAGAAGGCATACACAACATCAAGTTTTAGTGCTTCTTCTTTCAATTTTCCGACCAGAGTCAAGTAGGGAACAACAAAGCGGGTGGTTGGTTTGGCCATGACATTGTTGCCGATGAACCAATTGACCAGACCATAGTGAAATTCTAGGTTAGTCGCTAGGTTGCTACCGCGCAGCACGGTGCGGCGTAGTACCTTTGCCAGCTGATCATAGCTAACAGAACGATCTGTTCCTTCGGTTAGGAGTAGGGCGATGTTGGAATCGTATGCCCCCGCCAGGTGGTAACGCATAAACAAGTTGGTATCAGGGTTCGGTGTGCAGATCCCCTGATCATCGCGAATTTCCCCTTCGATCGGTTTTGACCAGTAGCGGATATAGCCACCAGCGCTTGGTGATAGTGAACAATCGGTCGCATTGAGCCGAGCTTCTGCAGAAGCACCAAAACGTGGAATCCGCTCTGGACGAGGAAGTCGCTCTTTATGCAGTGCGAGCAGAGCCATTGCCTCAACCAATGATTCGACGATGAAGAAATCGTTTTTATCTTCAGGGTTGGTGAATTTAAGGCTGTAAACCAGCTCAGTAACTCGGTGCTCGACCTGAATCCGGGTATTAACTTCCATGAAGTAATGGCGATTGCCATCAACGATACATTCGAATGTTGACGCTGAATCGAGACCAACAGCTTCACCAAAACGCTCTGATTCTGCTTCCATCCGCTTGAGTACTTCTAAATCAGATTCTAGAGCTTCCTGCTGCAGTTTCAGCTTCCCTTGCTTTGCTTTTGCAATTTCGATCTGGAGGCTTTCTTGGGTCACAGAAATTTCGAGCAGTTTTTGTTCGTGCATCTGTAAAGAACAATCACGTCCCCCAAGAGCTATACTCCATTGGCCGTTACCTAGAAGTTGGATCTCGTTGTGGCGGGTCTGTTCGATATTCAGCTCCACAAGAACGTTTTTATTATCACCGATTCCATTAGTTTTAACTTCATTTAGAATCTCACGAACCATACCGGGAGCGTCGGCGGCAGCCTCTTTAATCTGTTTTTCGGTTGGGTTCTTGGATGTCAGCAGTGAGGCTCCGAGAATACGCTGACCTTTGCCACCACCACCACCGATAGCTTTCAAACGAATGCGTGCACCGGGGTAGTTTTTGAACATCTCGACGCATTCAACTTCAACTTGGGCGCAGAGTTCTTCAATAGAGAAGAGATCGATCCCTTTATCGTAAGAGGCGAACAAGACGATATCGGCAAGTTCTTCTAGTGGCATATCACTGTTACCAACTACTGTCTGATCAATTTGGAGGCCTTCAGCTTTTATTAATGCAATAAGCTGATCGTAGCTTTTATGTTTTTTCAGTAGTGTGCGAGCGGTGACATTGTCGATACCGGGAGTGACAGATACATCGACCTGCAATGCAGTTCGCTTAGCTTCATCTTTCTTTCCAGCAGCACGTTGGGTTCCGGAGCAAGGGCCGATAAAATTTAGACCGGCATTTTCTAGTGCTGCTACAAACTCATCGTCTTCTGCCATGAAACCATAACCAGAGAAAACCGAGTTGTAACCATTATCTTTAGCAATATCGATAATTTGCTGAATTCTCTCTACTCGCTCTTCTTTAGAGGCCCCACTATAGTCTGGAACTCTATGTACTCGGCTGGTATCGGTTAGTTGACGTAGCTCTGGAGAAAGGGCATTCGGGTAGACAATAGAGTCTTTTTCTGAGAGAAGGATACCAAAATGGCTGATACCCATCTCGGTGTAAACATCCATTGCCTCTTTACGAATTGGACCACGACAGACTATTAGGGGACACAAGTCCACGCACGAAAATGAACTGACCCATTTGGAGGTTGATTGACCGAGTTGGCGGTCTCTATGAATCAATGGGTTGTTTGCATATATATCTGTATTTTGAGCCATGGGTTTAATCTCCACTTTCCATGTAATTTAAAATGTTGGCGAAAAAAAACAGTTTGCTACGAATTAATGGAATTCGCGCTGGACTCCTTGCCAAGCCGAAGGCTCGTAGTGACGCAAGAAGAAATTAAGGTTTTCTCCCAGCACTTTACGTAGATCGGTTGGCATGACCAACGAGGAGATCGAGCCGAGAGCCAGACCTTCTTTCGGGTTCATGAGTTCTTTTTCGTACCGTAGATTGAGAGCTGCTTCTTCAACCTTGAGCCACTCAGCAGCTTCTTTTTCGGCATCTTTTTTTGCATCATGACCGTCCATGCCGGCTTTGGTGCGCTCTAAGATACCTGCTGAAACGAGCTGTTTAGCAGTAGCACGCACTTTGCGGACTTCAGATTTGTAGACAAATTCTTTCCCTGCAGGTCCCATAACCGCCAATCGTGTCGTTGGTAGGGCGAGAACCAGATCAGCTCCAGTTGGGTAGTTATTGTAGGATGCGTAAGCACCACCATAAGCATTACGTAAAATCAGAAGAATACGTGGGGTACGCACATCGACAATCGAGTCGAGCATGGAACGACCCGCCTGGACAATCCCTCGAGCTTCCTGCTCACGACCAGGTAAGAAGCCGGTGGTATCTTCCATGAAGATCAATGGAATATTATAGATGTTACAAAAGCGGACGAAACGGGCAATTTTTGCTGCGGAATCACAATCAATCTGCCCAGAAGCAACTGCCGAGTTATTAGCGACGAAACCAACGACATTGCCACCCAATCGGCCGAAGGCTGTAATTGCTTCACGGGCGCGGGTTGGTTGTATTTCAAAATAATCACCATGATCACAAATTTGTTGGATGATGATTGACACATCAAACGGTGTATTAAAGCCAGTTGGTGAATTAAAGGCTTTCTTTAGCAAGGTATTGATTTCCCAGGTTTTCCGGTCAAGGGGATCACTGGTTTCCTGAAATGGTGCCATGGAATGATTGTTGTCCGGAATGTAGCTGATCAAACGTGCAGCAGTGCGTAACGCTGCAGTTTCATCGGCAACAGTCAGATCGGTTACTCCGGTAGCAGCGTGAACTTTTGGACCACCCAGGTCTTCTGGAGTAATGTCTTCCCCCAGAACAGATTTAACAACACCAGGTCCGGTCAAGCCGAAGAAAGTATCTTCAGGTTGTATAACAAAGCTTCCCTGACGCGGCAGGTAAGAGCCTCCACCAGCATTGAAGCCAAACATGCACATTACTGTTGGGACGACACCGCTGATCTTACGTAGCGCAGTAAAGGCCTCGGCATAGCCGTCAAGACCACCGACACCAGCCGGAACAAAGGCTCCTGCTGAGTCATTCATGCCGATCAAGGGGATTCCTTTTTCACCAGCCATGTACATCAAACGGGCAAGTTTTTGACCATTGGTTGCATCAATAGAGCCTGCACGGACGGTGAAATCGTGCCCGTAAAGGGCAACATCACGACCACCGATATTTAAGATTCCAGTGACGAGAGAAGCACCATCCAGATTCTTTCCCCAGTTCTGGAAAAGAATGTTCGGATCACTGTCGGTCAACATTTTGATTCTTTCCCAGACCGTCATCCGTTTTTTGAAGTGCTGTTTCTCAATCTGACCAACTGCAACTGACTTAATTGGGCGTTGAGTCAGGTCATAACCTTCTTTCATGACTTCTTCGTAAGCACCAGTTTTACCCGCAATTTCACCTGGAATAGTGAATTCTACCTCTTCCTTTGCAGCGAGCGGATTTTGCAATGAGGGCTTAATTTTGTTATTTGACATGTTGGGCATCCCTTTACAAAAAATATTAAATTTTATTCGACCGGGAAAGATTAGTGGATGTTGGTCGAACGTACATAAACCTTCTGATAGAAAATTAAGTGGTAGTTAAGTTTTGTCAGTGAGGATAAAGAAAATAAAACACTGTGTTTAACAGTCGCAAACAAACAAAAAACTGGGTAAGTTGTCAAGGAATATTTTATTCAGGGTAAAAAAATACAGGTTAAGTATAAAGATTTGAGGTTGGTTGTTTGATTTTTATAAATTGTGGTGAGACAGCTTAGTTTTTTGTTGTTGCTGATGATTTGTCCTGACTGTCCACTAATCAAAGAGTTTTTTAGCTATCCCGTTCCTTTGACAAATTCTTAGAGCCTCCAGAACGTCAGATTTTGATTCCGGTTTGTGGAAAAGGAGCAAAGCTTTCTGCAGTCTTCTCTCTTTTGCAGTGCGAGGAATATGAATCTTTTTGCCACTGAAGGGATCTTTACCGGTATGGTATACACAGGTGGAAAGGCTTCCTGGTGTGGGGGTGAAGTCCTGAACCTGCTCAACTTTCAGTCGATGGCGCTTCAAGTAAAGTGCGACCTCAATCATGTCCTCCAAGGTACAACCAGGATGATTACTGATTAGGTACGGGACAACTGCCTGACGTAACCCCAATTCGCGGCTGTGTTGTCGGAATTGCTCAAGAAATTTGGTGAAAACTTGAGCGCCTGGTTTGCGCATTACAGCAGTGACTTTGTCGCTGGTTGATTCAGGGGCAACTTTTAGTAATCCACTGACATGATATTTCAATAGGTCGTCAAAATATTGCTGTTGTTTTGGGAGTAAATCGTAGCGAATTCCTGATGCAATGAAAGTATTCTTGACCCCTTTGATCTGGCGAACCTTCCCAAGTAATCTGGTTGCTGGTTGATCATCAGTGATCAGATTGTTACAAATATCAGGATGAAGACAGCTGGGTCTTTGACAAACTTTTTCTGCTTTTGGGTTACCACAGCTGAGACCATACATATTTGCAGTGGGACCACCGATATCACTGATGGTGCCATAGAAATCGTTCTGGGATTTGAGCGCATCAATTTCTCTCAGGATTGATTTTTCTGAGCGGGATTGAATCGTTTTTCCCTGGTGATGGGTTATTGAGCAAAAGGCACAGCCGCCAAAACAGCCACGATGACTGGTAACTGAATGGCGAATTTGTTCAAAAGCAGGAATTTTTTCTTTATAGCCTGGGTGTGGTTGCCTGATAAATGGAAGGTCGTAAATCTGATCCAGCTCTATTGTCCCTAATGGTAGGGTGGGAGGGTTGATAATCAGATTGCGATTACCGTGCGGTTGTATCAGTGCTTTTGCCGAAAAGGGATTCTCCTGCTTACTCGCTAGTTTAAATGCCAGATTGTATGCTTCTGTCGATTCAGAAACTTGCTCATAGGAGGGTAGCTTGATGGCATTATCCAGACCGGTTTTTGACACGTAGGCTGTCCCTTTAATTCTCCTTAAATTATCTAACGGCTCGCTATTGTCTAAACGTTGAGTTATTTCAAGTAAGGCCGTTTCTGCCATGCCGTAAATAAGCAGATCAGCTTTACTATCGACCAAGATTGATCGACGAACCTTGTCGGCCCAGTAATCATAGTGGGCTAATCTGCGCAGGCTGGCTTCGATTCCACCAATGACGGTTGGTAGCCCCTTGAATGCTCCTTTGACGGCTGCCGTATATGCAATAACCGCACGATTTGGACGTTTACCAGCAATCCCTCCTGGGGTATAGGCATCATTATGGCGGATTTTCTTTGCGGCAGTATAATGGTTAACCATGGAATCCATGGCCCCAGCAGAGATTGCTGCGAACAGGCGAGGGCGACCCATAGCACAGAAAGTATTTGGATTTTTCCAGTCTGGTTGTGCAAGAATGCCGACTTTAAAACCTTTATTTTCCAGGAATCTGGCCAGAAGAGCAGCACCAAAGGTGGGGTGATCGATATAGGCATCACCACTGATAAACAGCACGTCTAACTCATTCCAGCCACGTTCTTCCATTTCTGTTTGGCAAGTTGGAAGAAAAGACATTCGATTTGACTTTTGACTTTGTTTCATCTCTATACCGTCTGTTAAGTATTGATACTCAGATAACATGACAGCTATTTTTTTTGTAGTCCAGCGGGAAAGGCCATAGTTTTATGGTGCAAGCCGTATTGTTGGACGATTAGGCGAATTGCTTACTGATTTAGTCGACATTACTTGTGGTTGTCTCCCTTGAATAGTCAACAATTACAAATCTTTAGACCGGGTTGAAAATCATACCGCTGCTGTTAGAATTACTCTTGACTATGCTTTATATTGAGTGTAAATATAACCCGGCTGGTTATATATAGATGCTAATTTCTGCATGTTCTGGGTGGTGACACAATGTTTAAAAATGCTTTTTATCTATATTATGACGGTTTTCGTTCTATGGTCGTTGGACGGACTCTCTGGAAGATCATTTTTATAAAATTATTCATTATGTTTGCAATTCTAAAAGTTTTTTTCTTTCCAAATTTTTTGGCAACAAATTTTGATACAGATACTGAGAGGGCTGATCACGTTTTAAAAAACTTGACCGAACCTTCTTCTGCTAATGGTAACCATTAATTGTTTATTGAATTAACCCTAACCACAGTAAGGATAGGAGGAAAAACGTGATTGAACAGATTGATTTAACCATGGTGAACTGGGCGAGAGCCACGTTTGCCCTAACGGCCATGTATCACTGGATCTTTGTTCCGTTGACCCTTGGTCTCTCTTTTATATGCGCATTTTTCGAGTCGATTTATGTAAAGACTGGAGATGAGCAATGGAAGAAGCTAACCCGGTTCTGGATGACTCTATTCGGAATTAACTTCGCCATTGGTGTAGCAACTGGAATTATCTTGGAATTTGAATTTGGTACCAACTGGTCAAATTATTCTTGGATGGTTGGAGATATTTTTGGCGTACCGTTAGCTATAGAAGGACTTTTGGCTTTTTTCCTCGAGGCAACTTTTTTTGCTGTTATGTTTTTTGGTTGGAATCGTGTATCAAAAGGAGCCCACCTTTTTTCAACCTGGATGGTTGCAATCGGCTCGAACCTCTCCGCAGTCTGGATTCTGGTTGCCAACGGTTGGATGCAGTATCCTGTTGGTATGAAGTTTAATCCTGATCTTGCTCGCTTTGAAATGGTTGATTTTCTGGCAATTGCTACTTCCCCTGTTGCTATTAGCCACTTTGTCCATGTGACAAGTGCAGCCTTTTTATATGCCTCATTATTTGTTGTTGCAGTCTCGAGTTGGTATTTGTTGAAAAAACGCCATCTGCAGTTTGCTAAACGCTCACTGACGGTTGCCTGTACTTTTGGACTGCTCGCATCTCTTTTTGTCGCCTTTACCGGGGATGAGCATGCCTTTCATGCTGCCGATGTTCAGCCTATGAAACTTGCAGCAATGGAGGGACTCTACCAGGGAGAAGCTCCTACTGGCTTGGTTGCAGTGGGATTGATGAATTTTAGCAAAAAACCAGGAGATGATCAGGATCCGTTTATTTTTGAAGTTAAAATTCCCATGGCACTGTCATTGTTGGCTAATCGGGATATTGATAGCTTTGTCCCTGGCATTGATGATCTCGTTTATGGCAACCCTGAAAAAAACATCATGGGAGTCGAAGAGAAAATGGTGCGTGGTAAGTTAGCTGTTGCTGGGCTTGGGGAGTATAAGGCTGCCAAAAAAACAGGCGATGATCTTGCTGCAGGTAAGGCGTTGACTCTGTTTGAAAAAAATAGCGATTACCTTGGTTATGGATATCTTGATTATGCCGAACAGGCAGTTCCTTACGTCCCCCTGATTTTCTACTCCTTCAGAGTTATGGTGAGTCTGGGAACATTTTTCATCTTCTTGTTTCTGGTTTACCTCTATTTTCTTTATAAAGACCAACTTGAAAAACAGGCACTGCTATTGAAACTGGGCGCATTTTCATTCTTTCTCGGTCTTATCGCACACGAAGCTGGTTGGATTGTCACGGAAGTCGGTCGACAACCTTGGGCTATTCAGGATCTTCTTCCTGTGAGCGTTGCTCGCTCCAATCTTGATGCGGGAACCGTCGAAGTGACTTTCTTTATGTTTCTGATTCTGTTTACCGCTTTGCTGATTGCCGAGCTTAAAATAATGACCAAGCAAATTTCTATTGGTCCGGAAGGAGATTAAATTATGTTTGGCAGCTTAGATTGGTCAACTTTACAGCAACTATGGTGGTTAATTGCTACTCTGGTGGGGTCTCTGTTTGTCTTTCTGACCTTCGTTCAAGGTGGACAAACCCTCCTTCTAACTCTTTCATTGTCTGAAGATGAGAAAGTTCTTGTTGTTAATTCTCTTGGTCGAAAGTGGGAGCTTACATTTACTACTCTGGTTATGTTTGGTGGTGCCCTTTTTGCGGCATTCCCACTTTTTTATGCAACCAGTTTTGGTGGTGCCTACTGGGTATGGATTCTAATCCTGTTCACTTTTATTATTCAGGCAGTCAGTTATGAGTATCGGCGTAAACCCGATAACTTTCTCGGTAAAGGAGTTTATGACGCCTTTTTGTTTATCAATGGCTCGGTTGGGATCTTGCTGATAGGTGCCGCAGTTGGAACCTTCTTTACTGGATCTAACTTTACCCTAAACGATTATAATCTCGTGTTCTGGGATCATCCGCTGCGTGGCTTGGAAGCAGCCTTCAGTTTCTTTAATTTGAGTTTTGGTTTGTTCTTGGTTTTCCTGGCACGAACACTGGGTGCGCTCTATTTAGCCAACAACCTGGGGCATGAAACTCTGGTTGCAAAGTTGAAAAACTCTTCTTTTAATAATCTTCTCTGTGCGTTGCCATTTTTACTCTATGTCCTGATTCGTCTTGTTATGATGGACGGCTATGCGGTTAATCCAGTTGATGGGACGGTGGCGATGGAAGCGAATAAGTATCTGCATAATCTATTGCAGATGCCATTGAATCTGATTCTGCTTCTGGTTGGTTTGGTTCTGGTTGTTCTTGGTGTGGCGCTGAATCGGTTTACCGCATCAGTTCGTGGAATCTGGCCGTCTGGTTTGGGAACCGTTCTCACCTGCCTAGCCATATTTTTCATGGCTGGTTACAACAACACTGCTTTTTATCCATCCAAGATTGATTTGGGCAGTAGCTTGACGATTTATAATGCATCCAGCAGTCATTATACTTTGACTATAATGAGTTATGTCGCGTTATTGGTTCCGTTCGTCTTGGGGTATATTTCGTGGTTCTGGAGGCAGATGGATAGTAAAAAACTGACACTGGAAGAACTGAATGCCGACAAGAAGAGTTATTAACAGGAGGAAATTATGATTTCATTGGTATTATGGGTGGCACTCATAGTTGTATCTTACTTTGGTTCTGTGAAGTTGCTGACTCGGTTTAATTTGTTATAAAGCTAGATCTCCATAGTAGAACAGCAAAAAAGAGCCTCGTTTTTATAAAAACGGGGCTCTTTTTATTACAACCATTTGTCAACCAATCTAACAGCCGCTACAACCACTAGCACAGCTACTGCCTTCGGCGGGGGCGATTGAGAAGCCCTGACCGTAAGAATTGGTGATATAATCGATTTGGCTTCCCTTCGTATGGGGGAGAACATTTTCATCAATCATCAAATCAATGTCATTGACTGTGTAGGTTTGGTCTTCATTTTTTGACTCGTCCAGAGTCAATCCCAAGCTGGGGCCGCCTCAGCCGAAACCTTCAAAAACTACCCTAAGAAATTTTCCCGTATGTTCCTTCATCAGTTCCTTGAACTTTTCGCGTGCTGTGTCTGTCATTGTTAACATGTTAGTTTATCTCCTTGTTGCTGTTGTTGATCTTTCAAAGATTGTGGCTAAAATAAATCCCTCGATACATAATATCTGTAGATGGACACGCCATCCTTAATTAACCTCAGGTGAATCCGCTGCCGACAGGGGAACTACAGGTTCCAATACCACTTGAAGTAGCAACAGAGGTTAAAGAGACGGATCGAGTTGCCGGCTTGCTGCATGCTGGGCAAGTAATGTCCGTAAGGGGAGTACGTTGTATTTTTTCTATTGTTTGACCACAGTGCTCACAACGGTATTCGAATATAGGCAAGTTAGGTCTCCTTGTCTCGTCTAGTACATTCAAATAATCATATCTTATTTGTTTTATCAATGGCAAGTCTGAAAATGATTAAAAAAATAGTTTCCCTGATTTTGTAATTGCATTAAACTGTTAAAAAACACTGTTTTATAAAATTAATGGAGGAATTAATGGCTGAGTTGATTTTGACCCGTAAAGAAAACCGGATTGGTTTTATAACCCTGAATCGCCCCGAGGCAATGAACACTTTTATCCCTGAATTTGCCGATCAATTAGATCGGGCATTGTGGGATATGGAAAATGATGATGATGTCAGGGTGATTGTTATCAATGCTGCAGGCAAACATTTTTGTACCGGCATTTCACTGGATCAGTTCAAGAATAAAACCCATCAGGAATATCGAAAGTTTCTCTATGGGATTGATGCCTTCTATCATACTCTTGACAAACTGAATAAACCAACAATTGCATCGGTACAAGGGTTAGCCTTGGCTAATGGTGCGGGTCTTTCATTTGGTTGTGATATGACCGTTGCTGCTGAAACTTCAACCTTTGGGACAACGGCTATTAATGTCGGGTTGATCTGTCTGGGCCCAGCAGCACCAATGATGAAAATCCTTGGTAAGAAAAAAACCATGGAAATGGTTTTGACTGGTGATATGATTAGTGCTTCTGAGGCAGAAAAACTAGGCTTGGTCAATAAGGTTGTCGCCGATGCAGATCTGGAAGCTGAAACTCTCAAGTTGGCGGAGAAGCTGGTTTCCAAAAGCCCGATTGCGTTGCGTATTGGTAAAGAAGGTCTCAAGCGTTTACAGGATGTTCCTTATCACCAAGGCTTAGACAGTATGGACGACCTATTTGCTGCACTTTGCGCCACCGATGATGCTGAAGAAGGGGTTAATGCGTTTCTAGGGAAACGGACACCAAATTGGAAAGAGAGTTAATCTGATAATCTTGTAATTGTCTGGTAGGTTTTGTTTTTTGATTTATGGTAACTATTCAGCATGACCGTTAGTTAATTTGAGATAGTCCCCAGCTTCATCGGGGGCTATTTGGATATAATATAGAGAAAGAAATGATGCAACTATTAAGAAGTAGCCACAATTCTGCTGCTGGGAAAAGAACTGAACAGCCAGAACCTAAGGTGTCGGGCTTGGCTGCTAGTTTTGAAGCGGCAGAAGTAAAAAAACTTTTTTTCAGTTTTTTGATTGCGATAATGGCAGTTGAGGGAGTGATATTTTTCCTTTGTTATATCAATCTTCTGGTAAGTGAACATGGCCTTTTCCCGTGGAAGCCTTATTTGTTTGCTACTTTTATTGCTCCCGTAGCAATAACTTTTGTTTTTGGTTTAATCGTTCTTATTTTTAATCGCTTCTTCTTCAATGAAGCTCCTCCCATTGTTGCAAATCAGAGAATATTATCTTCTGGTTTTGGCATTGGTAAGGGCGAACGAATTGCGGTATTTTTTCAGATTGTCCATCGTTTGCCGATTTTGTTTAGCTTGTTGTTGCTGATTGCTGCAACCGCACTGGCTTATAAGTTAGATGCGATTATTATCTATATGGCACAAGTGGGAGTTTCAACCGCTCGCTACCTGTTTTTTACCTTGATTGGATTGTTGATCGTTGCCGCTATTGGAATCGCAGTATGGATGATTCTAAGTTATCGGTTGCGACAAAAATCCTTACAGACTGGACATCAGTATCGAATGCAGTTGATGGAGCAGTTTGAAATGGTACTATTGGATGACGGAACCATGATTAACAAAAAAGGTGATGTTGTCTATCAGCAGGACGGCACTGCGCAGCTATTTCATGATAAGGCCGCTGACGATTTACGTCTGATTGAAGAGGTAGAAGAGACAAATGTGGAAGAGTAGTCACGTTTTTTCTGCTGTCTCATAAAAATAACTGGTAAGCAGGGTCAGCGGTTTCTTCAATGTAGTGGTAGCCCAAATTGTCAAAAAATATTTCCAGTGATTGTTCATTCTGATCCGGAATTTCCAGACCGATCAATACCCGCCCAAATTCTCCACCTTGATTCCGGTAATGGAACAGTGAAATATTCCAATCTTTGCCCATATCAGCAAGAAAGCGGGTTAGTGCTCCGGGGCGTTCCGGGAACCAGAAGCGAAATAAGCGTTCACTGGTTGCTTCTGCAGAACGGCCACCAATCATGTAACGCAGGTGGGTTTTGGCCAGTTCATTGTCGGTCAGGTCGATGGTTTTGTAACCGGATGAATTAAGTCGTGAAGAGAACTCCTCTCGGGTGTTGCCGCTGCCGATAGAAACACCGATGAACAGCTGTGCCTGACTGCGATCTGCTAGCCGGTAATTGAACTCGGTGATGTTGATTGTATTAAGAATGTTGCTACAGAAGTAGCGTAAAGCCCCTGGGGTTTCAGGAATGGTGACTGCAAACAGAGATTCGCTTCCTTCACCGGTTTGAGTTCGTTCTGAAACGTAGCGAAGGCGTTCAAAATTCATATTGGCACCGGAGTTGATCGCCACCAGTGTTTGGTCGGTGGTACCGTAGGCTTTAATGTACTGCTTTAGTCCTGCCATCCCCAGAGCTCCGGCTGGTTCAACAATTGATCTGGTCGCCTGGTAGATCGATTTAATCGCACCACAAAGCTCGTCGGTACTGACGCGGATGATCTCATCGACATTTTTTTGACACAGGTCAAAGGTTAGCTCCCCGATTTGTCGTACGGCGACACCATCGGCAAAAATTCCTACTGATTCCAGAGTGATCCGTTTGCCAGCTTGTAAGGATTGATACATAGCATCACTGTCAACCGGCTCGACACCAATGACTTTGATTTCTGGTGACAAAGATTTAAAGTAAGCTCCAATCCCAGAAATCAGTCCGCCACCACCAACAGGGACAAAGACCGCATCTAATTTTCCCGCACTCTGGCGCAATAATTCATCTGCCACAGTCCCTTGTCCTGCAATCACCAGCTTATCGTCAAAGGGGTGAATATAGGTCATACCCGTATTGTGGCGAATTTCTTCGCAGCGATCAGCTGCCTCTGAGTAATTGTCGCCATGCAAAACAATCTCTGCACCAAAAGCTTTAACGGCATCAATTTTGATTTTAGGTGTTGTTGCTGGCATGACAATTAATGCTTTTAGCCCTAGTTTTTGCGCTGAGAAAGCAACCCCTTGAGCGTGATTTCCTGCAGAAGCGGTAATCACTCCTTGATTCTTTTCTATAGTAGAGAGGTGTGCAATCTTGTTGTATGCTCCTCGTAACTTAAAAGAAAAAACTGGTTGTAGATCCTCCCGTTTGAGGAAAATCTTATTCTTCAGTTCAGCCGAAAGATTGACGGCCTCTTCAAGTGGGGTTTCTATTGCTGCTTCGTAGACTCTGGAGGTCAGAATTTGCCGGATTATTTCTTGCATAGTATTATGTTGTTCCATGTCGATAAGCTATTTTTTAAATATATGGGGCGATGCGCTTGACAGTAAAACTAAGCACTTTAGGTCTCTTTATAAAATGACGCTGGAAATGATATACTGGTTGCCATGAAAAAGCTGCATATATTTAATTATTGGGATCGACCACAGGCTGGTTTGCTCAAAGAAATTCTTGCCAAGGAAGGTATAAAATGTTCTCTGCGTAATGACCAGCTCTCTTCAGCTGTTGGAGAAATACCTTTTGTTGAATGTTGTCCAGAGCTTTGGGTGATTGATGACGAGGCTTTTCCACGGGCTCAAATGTTTTTAAAAGCTTGGTTTGCAAACGACAATCGCTTGGAATCAAGTTGGGATTGTCCTACTTGCGGAGAACGTAGTGAAGGGCATTTTGGTGCTTGTTGGTCTTGCGGTGCTCTTCGAGAATAACAAAAAGTAACATGCTTTCTAGCAGCGATAAAATAAATTATCACGTGACTTCATTTCTTGACCCGGCCTTGTGCGTTTCACTAGGATATGTCCAGTTAAAGTTATCTGTAGTCAACTTCTAAAAGAGAGTTAGTAATTATGCGGATTGTTATAGATCAGAATTTGTGTTGCGGAAGTGCTAAATGTATCAAGGTTTGCCCGGAGAACGCGATCAGTTTGGTCGATGGTAAGGCCGTTCTGGATGAAGCTAAATGTGATCTGGATGGCCTTTGTATCCCGGCTTGTCCCAAGAGCGCTATTGAATATGAAGACGACTATGCCGGAGTTGGTTGTGGTTTTTAATTATGCAAAAACAACTGGTTAATAATTTGTTGATAGGTATATCCAATGATTTTATCTGGTAAGGAAATAGCAAACAGAGTTAATGGTGATATTATTATCAAACCTTTTGACAAGGGTCGGCTTAATCCCAACAGTTACAATCTGTCATTGTCTGATGAATTGATCATCTATAGTGATTCTCCTCTGGATATGAAAAAGGACAACCCCTATCAAAAAATCAGGATTCCTGCCGATGGGTTGCTTTTGGAACCTAACCGCTTATATCTGGGTAGAACCATTGAATACACCGAAACTGAGAATCTGGTGCCAATGCTGGAAGGACGTTCTTCGGTTGGGCGACTTGGATTGTTTATCCATGTGACGGCAGGGTTTGGTGATGTTGGTTTCAAGGGGTTCTGGACGCTGGAAATATTCTGCGTTCAGCCGATCAGAATCTACTCAGGAGTTGAAATCTGCCAGATTTATTATCACACTCTCGAAGGTGATCACGAGAATTATTCAAGCGGAAAATATCAGAATAATCAGGGGATTCAAACGAGCCTCTTATTCAAGGATTACGAAACCGGAGATTAGCGGAGATGTTTATGGTCGGTGCGCCAGAGAAAAAAGGGTTTTCAGGTATACAGGTATTCGGCATTATTCTTCTCGTCATGCTATTGACCGTTGTTGGAACAATTTTTGCGGCCAGAGCCTGGTTTTTTCCCCAACCTTTTACTCCGATTGTTTTAAGCCAGCAGGAAGAAAAGCAGTTAGAGGAGAAGCTGCGACGGTTTGAGGCGTTTGAAAGTTCAACTGGATATCCAACGAGTAGAAAAAATACTTCAGCTAAGAAATTATTAGATGGTCGTCTTAACCCCGAGGCCTATAGTGAAAAGGGTGCGTCTCGAGATATCACCCTGAGTGAGCGGGAAATCAATTCTTTACTGGCAAAAAATGCCGATCTGGCAAACAAATTGGCCATCGATCTGACTGACAACCTGGTCAGTGCAAAACTCCTGATCCCGGTTGACCCCGACTTTCCAATGCTGGGAGGCAAGGTCCTGCGAGTTAAAGCTGGTGTAGAACTCGCTTATCGTGAGGCTCGGCCTGTAGTGAAAATCAGAGGAGTCAGCATCATGGGCGTGCCTGTTCCTGCTGCATGGATGGGCGGTCTTAAAAACATTGATCTAATCGAACAATTTGGCACTGATGAAGGGTTTTGGAAAACCTTTTCTGACGGAGTTGATACAATCAGTGTCCAAGAAGGACAACTTCATCTTCAACTAAATGAATAAATGGGTATTTACAATGAATACTACCTCAAAAACTCCTGTAAGTATTTGTCTTAAAGATTATAAAACACCTGCCTATCTCGTTGAACAGGTTGAACTGAATTTTAATCTTCTCGATTCTGCAACGCAGGTTTCTTCGATTCTGCAAATGTCTCTGAACCCGGATAGAAAAGGGGTTACGGAACCTCTGATCTTGGATGGTGAACAGCTTATATTGCTCGAAATTAAACTTGATGACAAGGCACTTACCTCAAGTGATTATTTACAATGTGACGAAAGTTTGCAAATTAATAGGGTGTCTGAAAAATTTACCCTGGAAATCCAAACGCAGATCGATCCTTTAAATAACACTGCTCTGGAAGGTCTCTACTTGACCAGTGGAAATTTCTGCACCCAATGTGAGGCGCAGGGATTTCGCCGAATGACCTACTATCCAGATCGCCCAGATGTTCTTGCCATGTTTCGGGTGCGAATTGAGGCGGATCAAAAGTATTCGGTTCTGCTGAGCAATGGAAATTTGCTAGAGCAAGGGGATTTGCGCAATGGTCGTCATTTCGCTGTATGGGAAGACCCATTCCTCAAACCGAGTTATTTGTTTGCCTTGGTCGCTGGTGATCTGGTTTGTCTGGAGGATCATTACACGACAACATCTGGTCGGGATGTTTTGTTGCAGATTTATGTTGAGGACCGCAACAGCGATTATTGTGATCATGCCATGCTTTCATTGAAAAAATCGATGCAGTGGGATGAAGAGGCTTTTGGCCTAGAATATGATCTTGACCGATATATGATTGTTGCTGTTGATGACTTCAACATGGGGGCGATGGAAAACAAGGGGCTGAACGTTTTTAACTCAAAATATGTTTTAGCGCACCCTGATACGGCAACTGATACCGATTATTTAGGTGTTGAATCAGTCATTGGTCACGAATATTTTCATAACTGGACCGGCAATCGGGTTACGTGCAGGGATTGGTTTCAGCTTAGTCTGAAGGAGGGATTGACCGTTTTTCGTGATCAGCAGTTCTCTGCTGAAATGAACTCAGCCGCTGTTAAGCGAATTGATGATGTGCGAGTTTTACGCCAGTATCAGTTCCCCGAAGATGCTGGTCCGATGTCACACCCGGTTCGCCCTGCGTACTATCTGGAAATTAATAATTTCTACACCACGACAATATACAATAAGGGGGCTGAAGTCATCCGGATGATGCAGACCCTGCTTGGCGAAGAAAAATTTGTTGCTGGAGTTCAATTGTATCTCAAACGACATGATGGTCAGGCCGCAACCTGCGACGATTTTGTTGTGGCAATGGAAGAGGCTGGGAGTATTGATCTAACAACATTCAAGCGCTGGTATTCGCAGGCCGGAACTCCACAGTTGCAGATAGTGCAGAGCTATGATGCTTCTCGGCAAAGTTTGACGCTTGAAATTTCTCAATCCTGCCCATCAGCCCCTGATCGGAAGGAAAGGCGACCATTTCACATTCCGATTGCTGTTGGTTTGCTGGATGGTTCTGGGAAAGATATTTCGCTGCAATTTTCTGGAGAGCTGAGGTCGGGAGCTACGACCCGAGTCCTTGAGCTGACTGAGCAGACCCAGAAGTTCACTTTTGTTGGGCTTGAGAAGCAGCCTACACTTTCTCCATTAAGGGAATTTTCTGCACCGGTTCGTTTACAATGTGATTTCACTGATGAAGAGTTGGCGTTTCGCATGGCTCACGACAGTGACTCTTTTAATCGTTGGGAAGCAGGTCAGACCCTTGCGATGAATGAATTGCTGCGGATGTACCATGATCTTGAGATGGGGGAGGCTTTTTCCTTACAATCGATCTTTGTTGACGCTTGGAAAAAAGCATTGACAGATCGTCAGGCAGACAAGAGCTTATTGACTCAATTGTTAACCCTGCCGAGCGAACAGTATCTGGCAGATCAATTGTCTGAGTATAATCCACAGGCCATTAGGGACGTTCGCGATCAGGCAATCAGACAGCTGGCGTCAGATGGTCAGACTTTATTGGCAGAACGATATGGAGAATGCTTTTCTTCCGAAACGGCTTATTCGCTTGATCCTGTAGCGGTTGGACAACGGAGTTTGGCCAACTTTTCCCTTTCTATTCTGATGCGCTTGGAGCAGCAAAATAGCGAACTTTGTTTGCACCAATATAGCACAGCAACAAACATGACTGATCGGCTGGCAGCTTTTACTCTGCTGGTCGATAGCAATGGAGAAGAACGACAGGGAATAATTGATGAGTATTATCAGCAGTGGAAAAAGCATCCATTGTTGCTTGATAAGTGGTTCAGTATTCTAGCATTATCTCATCGAGCTGATACTTTTTCTGAGGTTGAAAATCTGATTCAACATCCCGAGTTTACTTTGAGTAATCCAAACCGGGTACGAGCATTGCTTGGTGCTTTTTACCAAAATTTAGCTGTTTTTCATCGTGATGATGGTGCTGGATACCAGCTGTTGGTTGAGCAGATCATGCAGCTTGATCAGCGTAATCCGCAGGTCGCTGCACGAATGGCTGCACCGCTGACCCGCTGGAAACGGTTGGAACCGATCCGGCGTGAGTTGATGCGGCAGGAACTACTTCGTTTGCAGCAGTCAGACCTGTCTCGAGACCTTTACGAAATCATAAATAAGAGTTTGCAGTAAAGTATTGCGAGCTATCAAAACTGGAGAAAAAATGAGCAACTTTACTATGATCGGTTGTGGCGATATTGGCTTTCGGGTTTCCCGAGAGTTGATTAAGCAGGGGCATCAAGTTCAGGCGACAATCCATTTTGAGGAAGGTACCAATGTCCCACAGTCGGCTGGGATAGAAACGATTATTGCTAATTTTGACTATCGAGAGGATGTTCCAGAAATATCTGTTCATGGACAGAAACTGTTTTATTTTATGCCGCCTCAAGGAGGAGGCTCAAGTGATTACCGGATGTTGAACTTCTGCCGGATTTTATCTGTGGATAATTATCCTGCCAAGATTGTTTACATCAGCACCAGTGGTGTTTATGGAAATTGTGACGATGATTTAGTAACCGAAGAGACGCCAGTCAATCCGCAAACCAGTCGGGCGAAACGTCGGGTTAGTGCAGAGCAGCAACTAAAAGAACAGGCAGAAAAGTTTGGTTTTGATCTGGTGATTCTGCGTGTCACCGGGATCTATGGGCCAGGGCGGTTGCCAATTTCTCAACTGACAAAGGGGCATGAAGTATTGAAGCCGGAGGATGCTCCCAGGACCAATCGGATTCATAGTCTGGATCTTGTGCAGATTTGTCTGGCAGCGATGGAAAGGGGGGAGGGTGGGGACATCTTCAATGTTTGTGATGGTCAGGAAAGTAGTATGAGTGATTATTTTATGGCTGTTGCCGACCTGTACGAATTACCGCAACCTAAACAGTTGAGTTGGGTAGAAGCAGAAAAAGAGATGAATCCGCTAACCTTTTCCTTCCTAAAAGAATCGCGCCGGATGACAAATCGAAAAATGTTGGACAAGTTAGGTATTGAATTACGTTACCCAACCCTTGAAAAAGGTTTGATCGCTTGCCGGACGACCTCATGATCAGAGCTGTTGCTTCAACTGCTGTCAAGCCGGTTGCTGGTTTTGCTCGCGGCTTCAGTTATCCATTGCGAGCTGCTAAGTTTCTTCGACAGAAACCTGGGTTGTTAAAGTTTTTGGCTATTCCATTTTTTATTAATCTTCTGGTGTTTAGCATGACGGTCTATTTTGGGCTTGATTTGTTTAACGGGATATTGGACGCCTACGCACCGAGTACCGAAGTCTGGTATGGAGTTCTCCTCTATTATTTAGCCTGGACAATTGCCTTGTTGCTGACCACGGTTGTTGTCTTCTTTTCATTTACCGTTATTGGCAATTTGATTGCTTCTCCGTTTAATGAACTTCTTTCAGAAAAAGCTGAGTCGTTGATCAGCGGAATCCAAGATGACGACCCTTTTAGTTTACAACGTTTCTGGAAAGAATCTCGGTATGCACTTTTCGTTGAAATAAAGAAAATGGCAGTATTTGTTTTTTGTATGACCCTGCTGTTTGGTATCAACTTTATTCCCGGAATTGGGTCGCTGATCTACGCTGTTCTCGCTCCTGTATTTACATTGTTTTTTCTTGTTATTGAATACATGGCTTTTGTGTTGATGCGTAAACAAATGAATTTTGCTGAACAACGTCGCTATATCTTCAAGCATCCCATTCTCATGCTTGGCTATGCCTGCGGAGTTTTTTGTATGCTTGCAATCCCCTTTATCCAATTCTTTTGCATTCCGCTTGCAGTGGTTGGTGCTACTCTGTTGTGGTGTGATTTCCCCCGAATCGAGCACCAAAAGTAGTATCAATCTGAAGATACTCAATAAAATTGAGATTAATGTAAGTTCATGGTTGCTGCTTGATTTGAATTGGGATAGACTGTGTGTCGGTTATGCTGCAATAAATCTTTGTACCTAATTTTACTGAATCCAGGGAGGTTTCAGTCCAATGAGCCCAACGAATAAAGCGGGAAAAACAAAATTTCAGCTCGATTTGCGCCGTCATTTGCGTGAGCATTACGTAAACGAAAATTTGACCCATTTGATTTGTGAGATTGCTGAAGCTTCTAAATATATTATTCACTCAATAAGTACTGGTGACTTGGGAGTGGCGGGTACTTCAAACCTTTACGGTGAACAGCAGCTAGCGCTGGATGTTCTGGCTGATCGGATCTTGCGCAAGAGGCTCGACCATTCCCGTGTGGTTGCCAATATGATGTCGGAAGAGATGGATGAAATTATTCCCGTTTCACCCGATTGTGATGGAAAATATTCGGTTGCGTTTGATCCGTTGGATGGTTCATCACTTGTCGATGTTAATCTGGCTGTTGGTACGATTGTCTCAATTTTTGAAGGGTGTGATCTGCTGCAACCAGGGCGTAAACAGGTTGCTGCTGTCTATGTGCTTTATGGCCCCCGAACAACGTTGGTGTATAGTGTCGGCAAAGGGGTGCATGAATTTGGCATGAATATGCTGCGGGAATATACTCTGCTACAAGAGAATATTACTCTTGAGCCGCAGGGGAATCTATATTCTCCGGGCGGACAACGCAATCTCTACACTCCTGGAGTTGAAGCCTATGTTAATAAGTTGGAGGAGCGGGGAGTTAAGTTGCGTTACAGCGGAGGTTTTGTCCCAGATATTAACCAAATTTTACTCAAGGGACAGGGAATTTTCTTTTATCCCCATTTGAAGAATCAGCCTCAGGGTAAATTGAGATTGCTGTTTGAACTGAGTCCGATGGCTTTTCTGATTGAGCAGGCTGGTGGCGCAGCTTCTGATGGTCATCGACCAATTCTTGATCTGCAGCCGGAACAGATTCATGAACGTTCACCGGTTTTTATTGGTTGTAAAAAGGATGTTGCTCTTGCTGAAGAGTTTATCCGCAAGTTGGAAGATGATAAATCCAAGACTGGTTGAAAAAAGGCGAAAACTTAAACATTCATAAATAATTTTTTTTAAAAGATTAGTTAAGCTGCAATGCTGGAGGGGGGGGGATATGCAGCCATTATTTATTGCTCTATTTGCAACAATTGCCGGGCTGTCTCTGGCTCCGGTCTATACGTTACCGCTCTTTCCTGGTTGGTTATTCGCCACTCTTTTTGCTTTGCTGTTTTTGTTCCTGCATAAATACAATAGAGTGGTTTTAGTCTTTCTGTTTTGCTCCCTTTTTATTTTTTCAAATCTACGTTATCCACTTCAATTTCCATCACGTCAAGATATTATCCATATCGACCAACTGGCGAAAAAAGTTACCTTGACTGGGAGATTGACAGATATCAGGCAATTAACAGAGGGCCGTAGCTGGATTGAACTACTGGTTACTACGGTTGCAATAAAAAATCAGCCAATATCGCTGGATTCTCCCTTGCGGGTGCGGCTTTACATGGGAGAAGGAACAGATCAATTGTTTCCTGGTGATATTGTTCGGTGCAAAAGCCGGATGCGAAAGCCGCGCCTTTTTGGAACACCTGGAGAGTTTAACTGGCCACGTTATTTGGCAAGCCAACATATAGACATGACTGCCTGGGTAAAAAAGTCAGCAGATATAGAGGTTTTGAAACGACAAGAAATTATTCCTGATCGAGCGATGGTGCAATGGCGCAGTAAAATTGCTTCTGCTCTCTTGGAGTTGATGTCCGAAGACCGTGCCAACTTGGTCAGAGCATTGGGGGCCTGTAAAGTATTTTGTGTAAATGGCCCGCCGGTCAGAGTAGTGGCATTCGCCCTTCAAACATAATCGAAAAC
>JADGEB010000022.1 GCA_016744595.1 Desulfuromusa sp. | reverse complement strand
CCAAACGCAAAAGGGCAGCCGATTGGCTGCCCTTTTGCGTTTGGTTTTGGTCGTGATTCAATTGGGTTAAGAGTGAATTGGCTCCAGGATGTGATTCCAACGATCAATTGCTTCTTCTAGGCTGTCTGCGGAAACCATTTGCTCACATGATTCCCCTGTACAAAAGATGATCCAGTGACTTCGTGGAGCAAACTCGCAGGGTCCAAAAACTTTAACTTGTCCTCCACAGCGACATGGTGCTGTTTGTCTGATATTCAAAGCTTCCATAGTTAGATCTCTTTCTGATTTCAGTTTTGAATAACAGCAGTTAGCTTACCCAAGTATAATCATCAGCCTCAACGCATTCACTCTGACCTCCGAGGAATGATGATAATTGTGTGTCAGTGACCAAATCGGCGTGGCCATGGTTAATTGACCAGCTGCTTTTACAAGAAGAACATTCAACCAATTCTTCGTAAAACTGGTCAATTTTCATTTTGAACACTTCTTGTTCATAGTTTCCACAAATAGGGCAACGCATAACCTATTCCTTTCTCTTATGTGTTTTAAAATACCTTAAAGGGTTGCAGATATTCTACTCTTTAAAATAGTCATGTCAAGCTAAACTCAAAATAAATCTTAAATATAACAGTATGTTATGTTTATTATTGTTCTGCTGAGTATACTGATGTTGTATTTTTTACTTCTTGTGGTTTTCGGTGAGCGAAAAAAAGTCTTAACATGCTATTTTTATAGATGTTATAGGGATAAAATCTGGTTAAATTTAATGTAGTAGAGGGTTGTTCGCGGAGACCTCATTCCGTGAAAAGGAATTTTATGAAAAATCTATTTCATGGTCTCAGATTTTTTTGACTCGCCGCAATCGCATTATATATAGGTTTAGCGGTTAGTTTTTGCTCGACAATAGTATTTCTATTGAGAAAATTCTAGATGGGGTTGTCAGATCGCTCCTAGTGACTAAGATAGACAATAGAGATATAACGCAAACGGGCAGCCAATCTGCTGTCCGTTTGCGTTATATCAGAAGAGTTATAGACTTTCAGTAGTGAAATGATAAGTTTCACTCGTGTAAGTAACTGATGAGTCGGCGGTATCTGTTGCTATAACCCTCCAGTAATATGTTGTTCCAATATCCAGATCTGAAGTTTCATGATAGCTACTGTTACCTTTGTCGACTGAATAGACCGTAGCGGTGCTATGTGATCCTCCGTCAGGTGAAGAACTGCCTCCTCCCCCACAAGCTGCCAGGACAAGAGTTGCACCGAGGGTTAGAAATATGTACCTATCGCGAATTCTGGTTTTCGGTACAAACCACAGTAGTAGAAAGGAGAGTGCAAACAGTGTAGGTGCAACAGGGATGGTTCCATCCCATGGCAATTGTGTTTTGCTTCTAGAAGGGACGAATATAGCTTCAAAATCAGAATCTGTACTGTAATAAAGGGTATAGGTCGCATTAATAGCTGATGCTGTGCTCCATTGAAAGCGTGCAGAGACAGTAGAAATATCAAGGGCACCGTTTAGTGGAGTGAGTAAGGCCGGCATCCATTGGTTGCTGACGATATTGGAATATAAACTTTCATTTCTGGCTGCATCATAGGCGGTGACCGCAAAATAGTAGACTGTGTCTCTTGTCAATCCGTTGATAGATGTTGTTATGGTGTCGTCGACATCGATTGGGGAGGGGCTTTCAGGTATACTGGTGCCATCCAAAGGGAAATTCGTGTTTCCCTGTTTGTAGTAAACGTTGTAACCGGTCACATCGATATTATCTGAAGAATCCTCCCAGGAAAGATCAACTTGGGTTGATGATATTGTTGTGGCATCCAAATTCTGTGGGATTGTTGGGTCTTCAGTGTCTGCACCAACACCGCCATCCCACCCTGCAATCCGAGCCCATAGCCACCAGGCCGCATAGGCTTTTCTGTTTGCATTTAAGGGTTCGCTATGTGCGGAAGTGCACTGGTACCAGTCTACACCTTCGGTGTGGGTATTTTGCCATTCAGTTGCCCAGTTTCCCTGGATTTGTATGGTGTCATTATAATAGTTACAATTATCACCTACATATTCAAAATAATGATTATCAGGGTTGTAACTTTCGATATCGAAGAAATCATATAATATTTTGTTATTAGCAATGCAGTAATTACGAATTTGTGAATTGTTGGTTTTGACTGTGTCATCATTCCAAGCATCTGCATGACCTGTCATGTAAACAAAAGTGACATTTGGGTAATCTGTTTCTAATTGGTTCATCGTGTCCAGGTAGATTTGAATGCCTGTGGGTGTGTTGTCGGAACAACCACCGCACCATGACCAGATAACCACATTGACGTCACTGTTTGCAGGATTATCAAGATAAGTTCTGGTGCTATCTGCCCATGTTGTGGAGCCGTTGTGGCCTAAATCACCACCGACAAAGTAATCGTCAATGTCTAATGCTCCATCTGACCCGCCCTCATTCCATTGGTAAATATCACCTTTGTAGCCGACTAAATTTGTTTGTCCGTCAAGGCCGGTCATTCCTGTAATCAACTGACTCCCATGCGAAGTGTGTCCATATGCAATGTGCAGGGTATTTTTTGCTTGGTTAATGGCAGACTCGGGTATCGATCCAAGATCGGTAGAATTGTGGTCAACAACATAGGCAAATGTTGTTGTGCTGGTACAGGCAAGTAGGAAAATAACGACAATAGCTAAAAATGATTTCACTTTTACCTCCTCCGAACTTAGCATTTAATGGCTCAAATAGTGACCAAAGTATACCTGATTCTTTTTTTATGAACACCTACTAAAATTTCACCCAATTTCAGGTTGTCTAATCCGGTTTTGCGCAGTCTCAGTTTGTCATCAATTTTCGATACAATGTGATATGTTTATCGACAGGTGTTCCTATCCTTCCTTTAACCCACTTGCGAGTTCCCATGAACCAACAACTATCGGGAGTTTTATTCGGCCTTGCTGCTTTTGTCGCGTGGGGTTTTTTGCCTGCCTACTGGAAGCAGTTGTATGCTGTTGCTCCTTTCGAGATTCTTTGCCATCGAGTCATCTGGTCTTGTGTCTTTCTGTGTTTGATCGTTAGTTTTCAGAAAAGGTGGTGGGAAGTTCGACTGATTGCTCGGGATTATGCAAATCTGAAAAAATTACTTTGTAGTGGTTTGCTGATTAGTTTCAATTGGTTTATTTATATTTGGGCGGTCAACACCGATCATGTAGTAGAAACTAGTTTGGGGTATTACATCACACCAATGGTCAATGTCTTGATCGGTTTCCTCTTGCTTGGAGAAAGATTCAACCGTCTGCAGCTCATGGCAATTCTCTGTGCTTTAGCAGGTGTCAGCTACTCTCTTTTTGCATATGGCGACCTGCCTCTTTTTGCCCTGACATTAGCTTTCAGCTTTGCTTTTTATGGCTATGCACGTAAGAAAATTGGGGTGGCACCGATTCCCGGTTTATTGATAGAGACCAGTGTTTTAGTTGTTCCCGCATTGGGGTATGTCCTATATCGGCAGATCTTTTTTGAGAGTCTGTTTCTTGTTCAGCTCAATATTACTTTCTGGCTGATTGGTGCGGGTGTTGCTACCAGTTTACCATTACTCTGGTTTGCTGCTGCAGCCAGAAAGTTGAAGCTTTCGACTGTTGGTATCCTGCAATATATCGCTCCGACTATTGCTTTTAGTTTGGGTATTTTTGTCTACAGAGAACCGTTTGACTGGCATAGTTCCATCACTTTTGCGTTGATCTGGGTGGGTGTTTTTATCTACTGTGCCGATTCTATTATACGTGCACGTCGTCTATGAAAATAATATTGTTTTTCTCCTCCTGTGCGTTAGCAGTTTGATTTTTTATGAATATTCAATTTTCTGGAATTCATTCCAAAGTATCTCGTCAAGCAGTTGGTTGGTTTGCTGTTTTTGGGTCTGCCTTCTGTTTTTATCTGGCCACCCTTATTATTCGCTGGGCCGAGCCCCATGTAACTATTGAATCAGCTTATTTTGTTTTTGCCCGCCTTCTTCTTGGGTTCATAGTTGTATCGGTCACCATGACCTTACAAAAGGGAAGGCTGAAGCCAAAAAGGTTTCATTATCTTATTGGCCGGGCAGTGGCCAATACTATTGCCGTGTTTTGTTTTTATAAAGCTGTGGAGATGGGATCGGTGGCTGAGGCAAATATTCTCAATATGACCTACCCTCTTTTTGTTGCGGTATTCTCCTGGTTTTTTCTTCGGGGTCAGCGTGACTTCTTGTCGCTGCTGATTGTTGTTGTGGCTTTTTCCGGAGTTTGGTTGATTCTTTCACCGGGGGATATTGAACCCGGTTTGGGAAACCTGTGGGGGCTTGGTTCTGGGATAACCGCAGCAGCAGCAATTATTTACCTCAATATCAGCAGGCGTTACCACGATTCGCAAACAATCCTTTTCTTCATGTTTGGTTTGGGTTCAATTTTAATCCTGATATTTTTTCACGATGCCCTGTTTATACCGAACACTACGGAATTGTTTTTTCTGTTGAGCTGCTCAGTTGCTGGAGTGCTTGGTCAATATTTGATTACTTACGGTTTTTTATATGTAACTGCAGTCGAGGGTTCCATAATCTCTTCTGGCAGAATATTGCTAGCGGCACTACTTGGACCACTTTTAGTAGCTGACCCGTCGCTGACCGTTTCGGGCTGGTGTGGTGCGTTACTTATTTTTTTCGCAAATGCCTTTCTTGCTTTAAGGAAAACTTGAAATTTCCGTTTGATCAGAGGGATATCCAAGTTTTGAGCCACAGTAGAATCAAAATATAATAGATTCTATTATTTTCTCTCTGGAGAATCTGTTATTGTTGAGCATTAATTGTGCACATTATATTTGGCATGTAAGGGGTGGGATATGGTGAGTTTTCTTTCTTTGGCCTATTTCAAGCGTTTTTTCCTCATTTGTTCATGTACTTCCTTCCTATTTTTTCTGGTAACAGGATTGGCTTTTGCGAGGCCGGTTAAAGTTGGTGTTTATGAAAACAAACCACTTGTGTATCAAGATGCACAGGGGCAGTTTGAGGGTTTTTCTATTGATGTCCTGCGCTATATTGCAGAGCAAGAAGATTGGGATTTGCAGTTTATTCCTGGTTCTTGGTTTGAATGTTTGCAACGGCTTGAAAATGGCGAAACAGATTTGCAGGTTGCCATTGCGGTTTCTTCTGAGCGGAAGAAGATATTCAATTTTCCAAAACAAACATTGATTAGCAACTGGGGAAGGCTTTACCGGCATCCTGATGTTGCAGTTGACTCTCTTCTTGATCTGGATGGAAAAACAGTTGCGCTCCTGGAAAGAGATCTTCACGCCAAAGTCTTTACCGACTTGATGGAAAAGTTTGGCCAAAACGTAGAACTGGTTGTGGAAGAAAATTACTCCGCAGTGCTGGAACAGGTGCAGTCGGGTCAAGTTGATGTCGGTGTTGTCAATCGAATGTACGCTATGCAAAATGCGCATCGCTTTCAGGTGGAAACAACACCGATGATCTTTAATCCGATTGAAGTGCGGTACGCCGCTCCATTAAGGAAAAATGGAGACTTATTGCAAAAGATCGACCATCATCTCAAACTTCTTCAGGAAGATAAAAACTCTATTTACTACCAATCACTCGAAAAGTGGTTCGGACATAGACATTCAGTAATACATCCAAAGTGGCTTATGCCAGTGGTGCTTGTTGCCAGTGCCCTTTTTGTTCTTATTTTTATTGTTTCTCTGTTGTTAAAAAGACAAGTGGCGATAAAAACTATAGAGATTAAAGAGGTCAACCAGACACTGATTGCGCAGGTTGATCAGCTACAAGAAACAGAAAATGCGTTGCGAGAATCAGAAGAAAAGTATCGAAATCTTCTTAAAACGACTTCTGAAGGGTTTGTATTGGTCGATACCGAGCTCAAAGTGACAGATGTCAATGAATCTTTGTGTAGGATGATTGGTTATCGTCAGGATGAGATTCTCGGGAAGGTTCCACTTGTTTTTGCCGACGATGTTAATAAAAAGATTTTACTCGAAAAAACAGCGGAAATTCCAAATTCAATCCATCGTAGTTATGAAGTTGTCTTAAAAAAGAAGGACGGTTCGGATCTTCACGTAGTTGTTGGTGCAACTACGCTCAGGGATAAGCAGGGTAAAGTTTTGGGAGCCTTTGCCTTCATTACTGACAATACAGAACGTAAGCGGGATGCTGTAGCACTTCAGGCTGAAAAAGAACTTCTCACTGTGACTTTGCGCAGCATTGGAGATGCTGTTATCACGACTGACATAGAGGGGCGGGTTACCTTTTTAAACCGGATGGCTGAAAAGCTGACAGGCTGGTCGGATCAGGAAGCAAAAGGGAAAAGTTCTCAGGAAGTTTTCAATATCATCAATGAAAAAACTGGCGAACGTTGTGCAAGTCCGGTGCAAAGGGTCATTGAGCTGGGTAGGATAATCGGCCTTGCCAATCATACGGCTCTGATTGCTCAGGATGGCAGTATCAGATCAATTGCAGATAGTGGTGCCCCGATCAGAGATGCTGAGAGTAAAATAATTGGTGTTGTCATTGTTTTCAGAGACATAACCAACGAGCAGAGGATGGAGGAAGAACTTCTCAAGGGACGAAAGCTGGAAGCTGTCGGTGTGCTTGCCGGTGGTATTGCCCATGACTTCAACAATATCCTTGCTGCAATCCTTGGCAATATTGAGCTTGCTACCCACCGCATGACCGAAAAAGATGACAAAGTTATTTCTCTCTTAAATGATGCACAAAAGGCAACGAGAAGAGCGACTAAATTGACCCAGCAGCTGCTGACTTTTTCAAAAGGTGGTGAGCCTGTCAAGGAAGCAACATCTCTTCCTGAACTGATCAAGGATTCTGCCGACTTTGTGTTGCCTGGTAGTCGTGTTTCTTGTGGGTATGATTATGTGAAAGATCTCTGGCCGGTGGATGTTGATTCTGGTCAGATCAGTCAGGTTATCCAGAATATAATTATAAATGCTGACCATGCCATGCCGGGAGGGGGCAAGATCAAAATTAGCTGTGTTAATGTTGAAGACCCAGTTTCTGAGGCACTACTAAGTGTACACGAAGGTTACTTTGTCCGTATCTCCATTCAGGATTCCGGGATCGGAATCCCCCGTGAAATCATCGATAAAATATTCGATCCCTACTTTTCAACCAAACAGCACGGCAGTGGTCTGGGGCTGGCTATTTGCCACTCGATCATCAACAAGCACGATGGCTATCTCACTGTTGATTCCATCCCTGGCAAGGGAACAACTTTTACTTTCTATCTCCCCGCCGTATTCTCGGCAGGCAGCTCCATTGGAGATCCAAGAATAGTGCATGCGGTGAAATCAGCCAAAGTTATGGTTATGGATGATGAAGAGATGTTGCTAACATTGGCTAAGTCGCAGCTTGCAGCTCTCGGACATGAATCGGTTCTGGTTGCCGATGGTGAACAGGCAATCAACAAATATCAAGAATTGCAGGATTGCGGTACGCCTGTTGACTTGGTCATTATGGATTTGACTATTCCTGGTGGTGTTGGTGGGCAGGAAGCGGCACAAAAACTTCTTCAGATTGATCCAAAGGCAAAAATTATTGTAGCAAGCGGTTATTCAAATGATCCTATCATGGCCAACTATAGAGATTATGGATTTCGTGCCGCGGTCTCCAAACCCTTTGATCTTAAAGATTTAAGTGATGTTATCGCTTCTGTTCTTTGATTCTTAAATATGAAATTGAATATTCAATAAAGAAAAACCCTCTATTTCCAGGATGAGGGTTTTTCTTTATTGAGAGCCTATTCTTCAGTGTTTCATTCTATTCGCACCTTTTTCTAAGCCTACTAACATCTATTTAATCTGCCAACGGATCTTCACCCTCCTGCCAGCCAGCCAGGTATCTTTCTAACAGGTGGAAATCCTCCCCTTTGTGTTCGGTCAGGGTGACGTACATATGTTCCTTGGGGATATCCCAGGTTTTATGCAACAGATCCATAAATCCTAAGGTCAGGATTCTACGTTTTTCTATACTTCGTCCTTCTCTGATATCAGCATTGACCAGGGCAATTCCTTGTTCTGGTTTCTTGACTCGACCAATAGATAGATTATGGGTGTCGAACTCTCGGATAGAAATACTGATATGGTCGGTTCCGGTATCCATCACTTCAGAGAACAACTGTCTCACTTGCTCAGCAAAGGTGATTTTCTCAGCATCCGCCAGTCTTCGGTTAATTTCAAATTGTAGATGAGGCATAGATTCTCCAATGGGAAAAGTAACAGTCCTGTTTGTTTATGGAAGTATAGCAATTATATTTCAGAACGCTTGTTACCTGATAAATAAAATATCCCCAGTAATATTTTTATATACACCCCATAAATTAAGTAATCATATGTAATATCGGTGTGTTACTAATTTGACTCTGTTTTTCTGCAGGTTCATCCTCAGTCTAAGTGTATGTCTTCTATATACAAAATATTTAGATAGCTAGAATGGTTGTCGGGGTAGAAAATTTTTATTTATCAATGATAATAGTTGGTTATCTTGTTTTGTGGATATTTTCAGAAACTTGGCACGGACGCTGCTATATATGAATAGCAAGAGACAAAACAAAAACTAAATAAACATTAAATAGATGGAGGACATCATGAAAAACACATTACGCAATACCTTAATCGCTCTGATCACTTTCTCTTCTTCCGCTTTTGCTGCTGGTAATAACGGTGCTGGTGAAGGTAGCCTGCTTCTCACCTTATTTATTGGTTTCTTCGCCCTGATTGTTGTCTTCCAGTTGGTTCCTGCCGTTATCCTGTTTGCCGGTATGGTTAAAGGTTTGGCCAGCAAGGACAGCAAAAAAGTTGGAACTTCTAACTAATCATCGTTGGAACCTAAGGGAAAGGTGAGGATCATGAACGGTTTACTCATAGCAAACAAAAATCAGGAATCACGAGAGCAATTAGCAAGCCTTTTTGACCAGAATGAATATCAAATTACCAAAGCTGATTCAGTTGCTAATGCTCTTGAGGGAATCATCAATAAAGAAATCCAGGTTGTTGTTATTGACGGCAATTATGATGAGCAGAATATAGTCAAATTGATACCACTATTAAAAAAATGCAACCGTAATATTTCGATCATTCTGGCTTCGGACGAAATGCCAATCGACTTGGAGCGTCGGATCCGTAAAGAAGGAATCTTCTACCACGCTTTAAAAACTGCCGGTGAAGATAGCTATGAAGAAATTCGTCAGGCTGTTAGTTATGCATTTAAAAAATATGAAGAAAATACAAACACTCAAGCTATTAAAAAACAAAAGGAGAAAGCTATGTTCCCAATTAAATCGGTTCTGTCAACTATCGCTATTACCATGATGCTCGTAAGCCCAGCATTTGCTGTTGATACCAGCCAAACCTATAACAGCGGTATCCTCACACTGGTATTTGTTGGTTTCTGTGCTCTGTTAATTGTTGCTCAGTTGGTTCCAGCTGTTCTGGTTCTGTTTGGGATGACCAAGGCTGTTGCGCAAGGTGTTTCTAAAAAAGTACAAACTTCTGGCGTAAAATAAGCACTTTCAATTCAATTGAGTCAAAAAAGGGCAGCCATAAGGGTGCCCTTTTTTGCGTTTCCCCATAGACCTTTTTTGAAACAAATATATATTTACCGGAATTGATATGATATTTTTACGCTTCAAAATTTTAGAGGGAGATGGCTTATGACGACACAATCCTGGTTGATGTATTTGATATTGGTTCTTGCCGCAGCTTCGACCCCAGGTCCAGCGGTTTTATTTATTATGACGAACACTACTTTGCATGGCTGGAAGAAATCAATTTTTGCCGCTTTTGGTAATATTGTCGGTCTGTTGATCATGGGTATTATTGCTGTGACAGGTTTGGGAGCACTGCTGAATACTTCTGAGCTGATCTTCAATCTGGTTAAATATGCTGGTGCTGCTTACCTGATTTATTTGGGAGTGAAGTTATTTTTCCAAAAAGGGATCGATCTGAACCAGGTTCAAGGACGTTTTAATCCCGAAGTGAAATCAGCAAAAAAAATCTTTATTCAGGCGATGGGAGTTGCTTTGAGTAATCCTAAAGCGATTGTTTTTTTGACTGCTCTTCTTCCCCAGTTTCTGCATGTTGAACAGCCAATTCTTCCGCAATTCTCTCTTCTGATTGCAACCCTGATGTTTTTCTCTTTTGCTTTTCTCATGTTTTATGCTCTGCTGGCACACAAGGCAAAGTTCTGGTTGATGAAACCACATCGGATTAAAATATTTGGTCGGATCAGTGGCTCAATTTTTGTTGGTTTTGGTGCTCTTTTAGCAACATCTTCACATCGATAAAGGATAACTCACGTGACAACTCAATTAATTCGCCCATCCAGCCCCGAACTTGATTCTATCCTCGGTCAAACGTTTCCTGTCCTTGACGACGGATTTGTCCGGGTCGTTGATTATATGGGAACCGATAGTTCAATTGTTCAGGCTGCTCGGGTTTCTTATGGTGACGGAACCAAAAAGGTTTCTCAAGATCGTGCACTGATTCGATATCTGCTGCGTAACTACCACACAACCCCTTTCGAAATGTGTAGTTTGAAACTGCATGTCCGCGTGCCGATGGATACCTGGCGACAGTGGATTCGTCATCGCACTGCCAGTGTTAACGAATACAGTACCCGTTATTCCATTGCCATTGATGGTGCCCAAATGACCAATTCTGACCAGTGGCGGCAGCAGGCTCAAGATAACAAGCAGGGAAGTGCTGGTTATTTTGACCAGAAAACCGGCAGCGAGCTGACAGCAGCCGAACAGAACCTGCATCGGTTGTCAAAAGAGATCTACAACAGTCGGCTGGAAGATGGAGTTGCCAGAGAACAGGCTCGCAAAGATCTCCCATTAAGTACCTACACAGAAGCCTTCTGGCAGATAGATTTACATAATCTGTTCCACTTTCTGGCGTTACGCATGGATGCCCATGCCCAACTTGAAATCCGTAACTATGCTGAAACCATCGGTGAGCAAATTGTCAGCCGCTGGGTTCCACAAGCTTGGGAAGCATTCAAAGATTACCGTTTTAACCGGATGACATTATCGCAACAAGATCAGGAATTGTTAGCGTTACTGGTTGGTGGAAAAGATCAGGCCGCTGAGGATTGGTGTCGTGAACAAGGCTGGGTCAAAGCCAAAGAAGAAAAGCAGGTTCTGTCACGAGAAGCGATGGAATTTGCCGACAAGTTGGCTGCGTTGGGGATGACACCACCTTGGGAGGGTTGAATTTCTTTTGTTGAGATCTTTGATATGAAATATGGTGGATAGTATTACGATAGTGATGATATTCGGAACCGTATAATACCTTGATGGGATCGACGCTGCGCCCCGTTATGCCTTGGAGAATTAAATGTCATTTCCAGTAAATTGCGAAAAAGATTGGATTGATATTTTGTCAGCTCTGTTGACCCCCACTATCGCAATTTTAGGTATTGGAATAGCTGCCTTTCAACTCAAAATAAATCGTGACAGATATAAGCATGAATTGTTTGATCGGCGGTGGGCTCAATTTATTGCGATCCGAAATTTTATTGGTCATGTTTTTTCCCACGGGAAAATGAAACATGAAGAAGAATATTCACTATTAACAAATACACAAGGTGCCATCTTTTTGTTTGATCAAGAAATTAAAGATTATATTTCAGAATTAACAAAAAATGCATGGAAATTAAACACATTAAACGAAGAGTTAACATCAATTTTAGAGCAAAATGCACGAAAAGAAAATATTGAAAAACAAAGAGAAATTAAAAACTGGTTTGCAAAACAACTATCTGAAATAGAAACAATTTTTGGCAAATACATGAAATTGTCAAGCGGATGGAAAATGGCTGGGTGCTTCCCAAAAGGAAAAACCTAAAATGTTGGTAGATCACGCAAGTTCGCGTCGCCACCACTTATCATCACCGTTGATGCTCGATCACGTCCCGATGAGGGTTTTCTCCAATTTTGTCAGGCTCTTGAAATCTAAACAGTATATTTTCAATCAAGGTGATGTATGAATAAAGTGAATATTCTTGCCATTGTTAATGAACAGATAGAATCATTCGAAGAGGCAAAATTGATTTCTCCACCCTCAACACGTTATGAGGGGTTTGATTTAGATCACGCCTATACTGTTGCAGGTGAATTATTCAAGTGGCGGTGCCGAAATGGTCAAAAGAGTATAGGACGAAAAATCGGCTTTACCAATCAAGCCATCTGGGAAGATCATGGGCTTAATACCCCTATTTGGGCTCATATGTATGAAGATACAGTCCAATTTGCAAACGACAATATGGCATGTCTTTCTTTAAATGGTATGGTTCTGCCGCGTATTGAGCCAGAAATTGTTTTTAAATTAAAGTCCACACCCATCCCCACCGACACGAAACCTGCCGATATTTTGAAACACATCGAGTGGGTCGCGCCTGGAATCGAAATTGTTGGTTCACATTTCCCCGATTGGAAATTTAGTCCCGCAGACGCTGTTGCTGATTTTGGTGTTCACGCGGCACTGATCATCGGAACTCCTATGCAGATTAACGAACAGGACATATTTAACTTATCAAACCAATTGGAGACATTCCATGTGGTTCTGCGAAAGAACAATCATGTCTTAGCGGAAGGGGTGGGTAAAAATGTTCTTGGAAACCCTGCATCAGCTCTTGGGTTCTTGCAGAATGTGTTAAATAATCAACCCGAGGCTGCTCCGTTAATGGCAGGTGAAATTATTACCACGGGGACAGTTACATCTGCACTTCCTGTCGCAGCAGATGAGCATTGGTTTGTCGATATTGATGGGATTGAGCTTCCTTCTCTGGAAATTAAGTTCGCAAAATAGACGACAGGAGCCTATCACCCTGCTATACGCCTTATCGTTTTGGTTAAGAGTGAGTTTTTCTACTGCCTCGTTATGTGTATCGATACATCAGGGTAATCATTATGTAAGGGGGTTCATATGTCTTTCAACTTCATTCTCCTATTTTCAATGACAGTATTTGTTGCTTCTATCATACCAGGGCCAAGTATGCTCCTGGCTTTGACCCATGGTATGCAGCACGGGGTCAAGAGAACCATTGCATCAGCGCTGGGGAATGTAACAGTGACAATAATTCAAGCCTCTGTTTCCATAACCGGTTTGGGAACAATTTTAATTGCATCTGAAACGACATTTCAACTCGTTAAATGGGCGGGGGCGGCGTATCTAATCTACATGGGAATAAGCATGTTGTTTTCATCAAAAAGCTCGCTATCGCCAAGTGAATTGAGTTACAGCAATAAACGCAATTCTTTAAAAAAAATGTACCTGCAAGCTGCCTTTGTGACTGCAGGAAACCCTAAAGCTATTGTCTTTTTTACCGCAGTTTTCCCTCAATTTATTGACCCTCATACCGCCTATTTATCGCAATCTTTCATGCTTATTAGTGTTTGTGCTTTTATAGCATTTAGCTGTTTTATGATTTATGCAATATGTGGTCAAAAAATTGTTTCACTCTTTTCCAAAGCAACAACTGGGAAACATATTAAAAGAGTGATTGGTGGTACTTTTTTGGGGGCAGGTATTGGTCTTGCGGTGAGTAACAAATAGAGAACGGAAAATGTTTAGGAGTCTGTTGCAAAAAGGCAAACGTAGATTTCCCCCTTTTTCTAGTATTCGAAACAAAAGGAGAATAACACAATGATCAAATTGCATTTTGGAGCTGTAGTTTTTGTTGTTTCTCTTCTATTAACATCGGTAGCAATAAATCCATCATCCGCTGAAGAGACTTTTGGTGGGTTAGGTTTAGTGGTTGCTCAAATTTACGATCAAGAAACCGAAGATCATTTGGGCTCTCTTGTTGTTCTTCAGGTTATCCCCAATTCACCGGCATCAAAACAGAACATTAAAAATGCAGATATTATTACCCATATTGATGGTGCTTCAACCCGTGGGAAGACTTTTGAATATCTGATCCTGAATGAACTTAGAGGGCCAATTGGATCAACTACCCAGTTAATTGTCAAACGAATGGGTATGGCCGATACGATATCGGTCAAAATGAACAGAATTAAATTGTCATCTTTAAATACAAATTAAGTTTGAAGAGACAGGAACATGTCTGACCATCTAACACCCCAGACGGAAAATACTTCTGCTGGATTTTGAATATCAGAAAGCCCATATGTCTTTTTGTTCGTCTCTTGCACTGCTGTCAAATATGAAAACACTACGTTCCGGATATTATATCCATTGAGCTACAACGCAAAAAGGGTAACCAAATGGCTACCCTTTTTGTGATTTCGGTTATGAAATTATTAATGCTCTAGAGTCGTAACGAATTGGGATGATGTCCCTCAAATTCGGGTTGAACCGTATGGCAGACAGTACAGTCATTGCCAATGGGGCGGTCATTTCCCTGATATTGCAATGGTTGGATGCTGTCACGATTGGCTCCAAATTTATTCAGAGTCGCTGGATAGACGGCATGAGTGCTGCCATGACAGGCTTCACACATCATTGCTTCCATCTGGTCATGGCGATTCCGGTATAATCCTTCAGCACCTTCTGTCCAAGTGTTAAAAGCATCGGTGGTGCTGCCCATCTCAAACTCTTCATGACAGTTCAAACAATCAGGTTCATTGATCCAGGGGGTGCGTGGATTAATATCAGCAACGGAATCGACAGCTCTTGCCTGTAGATTTTCCATCAATCTGGCGGCACCTTTTTTACCTGCTTCCAGTTCTTTTTTCAGTAGACTCAACGAATGATCTTCCATCGTTCCATGACAGTTTGTGCAGTCCATGAACTCAGAATGGTGACTGCGGAAGCATTGTGTTGGACCATCTGGCCGGGATGGGTGACAAGCAACGCAAGCTTGCATCCCATCGAGATCAGTCATGAAGTTAGCATGCCAACCGTGGATTGCTGCTGGAAAATTGAGAAGTGCTGGGTCGCCTTTGGTTCCCAGAACCGGATCAGCATGACAGGACTGACAGAGCATCGGTTCTCCATTCTGAGCCTTCTCAACCAGATTGGTACCGCTGTTCTTATCATGAGCAGCCAGAACATCAAGGCTGGTTTCATCGGTAAATCCGGCGACTCCAGCAACTCGCCAGCCTCCACCATGACAGTTTTTACATCCCATTTCACTGGAAGTCGGAACCACAGTTTTAGTGGTCATCAACACTTTACCAGTCGCTTTGTCTGTGGCAGTAATCGTGAAGATGGGAAACGGATTGAAGCTGCCATCAGCGGGATAGGGGACAACTGGAACCAACGGTGCGGTAAAGGCACGATGATCTTCTTCGAGCTTCATCACCCCTGAAACCTTTAAGCCGCCAATACCGACACCTGGAGTCAGATCAGCACCGAGGAGTTTATCGGCAAATTCCCAGAAGCGAACTTGTTTTTCAGGATATTCGAATCCTTCCTGAACCTGATAGCTGATTTCGACACCTTCGGTAATGATTTCTGGGGAATCGCCACGTTTTACCAGTTGAGCGTAGATGTCGTTGGCTGGTGGTAATAGAATCCAGAAAGGATCGCTATCAGAGATACAGTGCATTCCCAGATTGTTCCAGGCAAGTAGAACATATTCATCTTTTTCTTTATCAAATGGGGGAATGGTGATTGGCAGTTCTTTTGCCTCAACAATCGGATTTCCCATGTTCAAGTCATTAATTTTATTCAGATCACTGACAATGTAGTTAGCTAATGCCCAGCGTTCTGTTCGGGTTCCCATGAAGTGTGGCATGTATTGGTTAAGTTTGCCGAGACCGTTCAATTTGGCATCCATACCGAAGGCATTGTCATACTTTTTGACTAAAGGTTTGATATCATTGAGATACCCATCGACTGAATGACAAGCACTGCATTGAAATTTGAACAGGTCGCGACCAGCTTTCAGCAGATTCTTGTCTGTAATTTCGTTATGTTCAGTCCATTTTGCTGTAGCAAGGAAACCAGCCTTCTGAACTTCAGGAACATCTTTGGCATATACCTGGTTTGCGTACATGTGATCGTAGATAATGAAAGGATGACGGCCACTTTCTCGAATGAACTCGAAGGCACCGAAATAAACCAGAGCAATACCGACGATCACAAAACAGAATACTTTTTGAAAACTGTTGGGCAAGCGGATTGCCATCAGCATTGAGGCGATGAATAAAATTGGCATGATCCATGTCAATAGAACCAAATAATCGGCAATTTGTGGTGACTTTTCGAGGATAATCGTGATTGCTGGTTCCGGGATAGCTTTAAAGTACCACCAGCCTCCTCCAACCATCAGGGTGAAGGGGACAGCAACCCAGGCTGCACAGGTGCGCATAATTTTGAGTCGCAGGTCTTCATTTTTAAGAAAAGCAGCGGTGACAAAACCAAACACCCCACATAGAGTCAAAGAAATACCGGTGCGGAAGATCAGCGACGGCCAGAAAGTCGGGTTGAAGAAGCCTGACCAGAAACTATGATTCTCTATCCAGGCACCAGGGGTGAGCATGTAACCGATGATACCGTTGATCAGGAAGAGTGACATCCAGGCACTGATGAAATAGATCCAGCCAATAAAGATATGGTTCTTGCGATCCATTTTTCCAAATGTATAAAAGTAAATAAATAAAGAAACAATTTCGGCAACGAAAAAGACCCACTCAGCTGCCCAGCCGAAGACAAAGGTATGGATCAGGCTGGATGTTGCTGCCGGGTTAAGCAGAGCAATTGTCCACCAGATTCCAACCCCGGTCATACCACTGAATACCATTGTTACCAGTAAGAAAAATTTGCTGTGTTTTTTGACGTAATCAAGAAGTCCTGCGTCATCTTCTTTGTAGGCTTTCTTTTCCAGAGTGATCAGGAATAGACCACCACCAACGGCAAAATGTGAAACCAGAACGTGGACAACGGCGACCAGTGCAATCAAAAAACCGCCACCATAAGTTGTTAAATCCCAAACTGGATAATTCATTTTGATACCTCCTTGCGACAGCCAAAGGCAAGTTTAATCATATATCCAATCAGAGCCAGACCGATTGCAAAGGTTACCAGAAAGAAAATCAATGGTGAGTATTCCGGTTCCACGACCAAGTCAGAAAGCTGAAAGTAGGGTTCTAGGTAAGCAATCCGGACTAAATCGCGCATGAATATCATCGCAATTATTGTCACCAGTGTAATGATAGATGCCATGATGACCTGTTTTTTATAGCCGGTATAGAGCGCAACAAATCCTAGAACTAAGCCAAGCAGCAACAGGATGGTGCCATAGCTGCTGCCACCCATGAAAACCATCATTATTTTTTTGGGCAAAGCGAGAAGAAACCAAAATCCGATAAGAATCTGGATTGCGGTGGCATAAGTAAAGTAAGTCATCCCTTTAGCAATCAGAGCCTCCGGATCGACTGAACTCTTGGTGAAACGGAAGTGTCCAACCAGCGCAAAGAACAATCCGGCAACGGCAACAGAACCCACGACAAAGTGAAGATAGCGTGGGAACAGGGATGGGTCACTCAAGTTGAGTAATGTGCCATCTTGATTGTTGAAATAAGCTTGCCATTTTTCAGGTTGAACCATCAGCGTCATATTATTAGTGAACAGGAAACCGATATACAGCAGGATTATAATGGAAAACCCCAGCATAAAGATGCGTGAGCTACCTAATGATTCAAACTTGAAGTCGTAGATATATGCCCCGTAGTAGGCAAGAATCAACAGGCCAAAGATGGAGAACCACCAGACTGCCATCAGTACCGAACTCGTATAGATGAACTGACCGTAAAGAACCTGAACGAACAGCAGTGGAGCCACTCCCATATTGACGGCAAAGGCGATAGTATAAGGCCACTTGTAGCTGAGTTCTTTACTGAGCAGGGTGTTCTGTTCGCCACCGCGCAAGGAACTGATCAGGGCAATGATGCCACCACCAAGCATGGCATTCATTACCAGAATGTGCAGCAGGAAGGTGAGCATCAGCAGAACATAGAACCATCCCCAGGGAACGGAAATGGCATCCGGTGCTGGAATCAGTGCAGCAGGATTCATCGATTCTCCTCCAAAATGTTGGTTAGAAACCAGGTTGAATTTTAATTCTGAAAGGAATACAGGCATCATTCTTTTCAGGGATAACAATTTCAGAACTTAGCAAATAATTAGAAAAACAACAACAATATGCATTAAGAAAAGGCGATTTTAGCTTCTTGTTGTGACGCCACGACTCTGTTATCTTGAGAGGCTATAATTATAAAACTCAAGGAGACTTTATATGAAAATTACTTCGTTAGATCAAGTTCCTGTAGTGCCGATGCAAATGGAAGGGGCGGTTGGTGTGATTAAACAAGTTCCTTTGGGGAAAGCCGATGGTTCCCCAAACTTTTCTTTCCGGGTTTTTACCATCGCTCCGGGCGGGAATACTCCCTATCATATTCATGACGCAGAACATTTGAATTATATCCTTGAGGGGGAAGGTGTTTTGGTTGATGCTGCAGGGGAAGAGCATTCCGTTAAGGCGGGAAATTTTTCCATGGTCGTTCCGAATGAAAAACATCAATATCGCAATACTTCAGGAACTGATGAGTTCAAGTTTATCTGTGCGGTTCCGCTTGCTTACGAGTAGTTTTGATGGTTTATGAACCATGTTTACAGTTTATATGAGTGCAACTAACCAGGAGGACGTTTGATATGAAAAAGATCGTTTTGTTGTTATCAGTACTTTTTATGCTCCCTTTTGTAGCAATCGCGGGTGCCAAAGATATTAAGGCTGCATTCGTTTATGTCGGGCCGGTAGGCGATGGTGGTTGGACCTTTGCTCATGATCAGGGGCGCATCGAAATGGAAACCCTCCCTTTTGTGAAAAAAACAACATTTATTGAGTCAGTTCCTGAGGGTGCTGATGCAACCAGAGTTATTATGGGACTGGCAAATAAAGGTTACAATCTTATTTTTACGACAAGTTTTGGATTTATGGATCCAACCCTTGAAGTAGCCAGCAGGTTTAAAGACATCACTTTTGAGCACTGTTCCGGTTACAAGATGTCAGAAAATATGGGCAACTATTTCGGTCGTTTTTATCAAGGTAAATATTTGTCCGGTATCGTTGCGGGTGCTATGACAAAATCGAATACTATCGGTTATGTTGCTGCTTATCCCATTCCAGAGGTGATCAGGGGAATCAATGCTTTCACTTTGGGAGTTCGTGAAGTCAATCCCGAGGCAACAGTGAAAGTTGTCTGGACTCAGACCTGGTTTGATCCGGGTCTTGAAAGAGAGGCTGCCGATTCACTGTTGGATGTTGGTGCCGACGTTCTTTCGATGCATCAGGATACTCCGGCTACATTGCAGGCAGCTGAAGCAAGGGGGAAATTTGCCATCGGTAACGATTCAGACATGAGACAGTTTGCTCCCAATGCTTTCTTGACCGCTCCGATCTGGAACTGGGGCGTTTTGTATAAGCAGATCGCAACAGAAGTTCATAACGGTACTTGGAAGCCTGAAGAAATCTGGTGGGGAATAGAAACAGAGGTTGTTAAGTTGGCTCCTATGAGCGACAAGGTTCCGCAGCAGATTCGGGATTTGGTTGCCGAGAAGAAACAAGCTCTTGTAGATCATAAAACTCAGGTTTTCACTGGGCCGATCAAAGGGCAGGATGGGAAAGTTCTTTTAGGAGCCGGAAAAACATATAGTGATAAAGAACTGTTGCAGATGAACTTCTTTATTGAGGGAGTTCAGGGGGCGATTCCAAAGTAGCGGCATTTACAGGGTCACATCCTGATATCTTTTGGGGTGTGACCCTGCCTCTGTTTCAATATTCTATTTTTTTTCTCCCAAGAAGGGTTTCAGTAAATCAATCGGCATCGGAAAAAGAATTGTCGAATTTTTTTCCGCAGCAATCTCGGTCATGGTTTGCAGAAAACGCAGCTGTAAGGCTCCCGGTTCAGCAGAGATCTGGTTGGCAGCCTGTGCCAAAGTTGATGAAGCCTGAAACTCTCCTTCAGCATGAATAACTTTGGCGCGTCTCTCCCGTTCAGCTTCGGCCTGACGAGCCATGGCACGTTGCATTTCTGTTGGTAGGTCAACATGCTTGATTTCAACGTTAGAAATTTTAACTCCCCAGGGATCGGTTTGCCGGTCGAGGATGTCTTGCAGGTCATGGTTGATTTTATCACGCTGGCCAAGAAGATCATCAAGTTCCACTTGTCCCAATATACTGCGTAACGAAGTCTGTGCCAGCTGGCTGGTTGCATAGAGATAATTGTCAACCTCAATCAGTGCCTTTTCGGGCTGTACAACTCTGAAATATAGAACCGCATTGACTTTAACAGAGACATTGTCGCGGGTGATGATATCCTGTGGCGGGACATCCATTGCGATTGTCCGCATGTTTATTTTTGTCATCTGATCAATAACGGGAATAATAAATTTCAGGCCTGGCCCTTTGACACTTGAGAATCTTCCCAATCGGAAGACAACCCCACGTTCATATTCAAGAAGAATTCTGATCGCAGATGCGATGATGATTACAATAAATGCCAGTGCAATAATCCAGAAAAAAACAATTCCCAATCCAAACATAATTAATCCTCCTCTGATTCAGTTTTCTCTACCGAACTAATTGTTTCACATGTTTTGACTTTCAGCTGAAGTCCGTCCATCACGCGTATAACTTCTATCTGTGCACCTGCTGGTATCAGTACATCTGAATGGGCTTGCCAATACTCACCATGGACAAAAACCCGTCCTGTGGCATAGATCGGCTCGATGGCTTCCCCGATTTCTCCGGCCATACCTTCCTGTCCTGACGTGATTGGCCGTCGTTGGGTTTTTATCACCATTCCGGTGGCAAGCAAGAAAAAGCCAGCACTGACCGTCACCGTTGCTGCAATCACAGCTTTGGAAAGTTGCAGATAGGGTTCGCTGCTGTCGATTAGCATCAGAGAGCCAAATGCCATGGAGATAATTCCACCAACCGAGAGCATCCCGTATGAAATAACCTTTACTTCCAAGATTAATAGCACGATGGCCAGTAGAATCAGAAGGACGCCGACGTAGTTGATCGGTAGAGATGAAAAGGCAAATATGGCCAATAAAATAGCGATTGCACCGATTGCTCCCGGTAAAACAACCCCTGGTTGGGAAACTTCGAAGAAGATCCCGATGATTCCCAACATCATCAACATGTAGGCAATGTTGGGGTTGCTCAGAGCATTGAGAACCTTCTGCCGCCAGTTCATTTCAATTCGATTCAGATCTGCGCCATCGACTGATAGAGTCAGTGCTTTGCCATCACGGATATATTTGTAGCCATCGAGTTGCTTTAATAGATGTTCGGTGTTGTCTGCAATCAAGTCGATAACTGACAGATCCAGAGCTTCTTGTGCAGAGATGGAGGCGCTTTCCAGGATCGCCTGCTCTGCCCAATCCTGGTTTCGCCCACGCTTTTGTGCCAGGCTTCTGGCATAGGCAGCCGCATCATTCTCGACTTTTTCCATCATGGCATTGTCGGATTGATTGCCTGCACCAATTGCGACCGGGTGGGCAGCACCGATGTTGGTGCCTGGAGCCATGACCGCAAAATCGGCTGCCAGGGCAATAAGTGTCCCGGCTGAAGCCGCTCGTGCTCCTTGCGGAGCAACGTAGACAATCACCGGAATTGTCGAGTTGAGTTCAGCTTGAATAATCTCACGCATGGCGGTATCAAGTCCGCCGGGAGTATCAAGTTGGATCAAGATTGCCGGGTCGTTGTTCTGGTTGGCAATACTAACCTGTTCGGCAATGAATAAAGCAGTGACCGGGTTGATAGGGGAGGCAATATTGAGGTGGCGAAACGATACTTGTGCGGTGGTTTCAGATTGAACTGAAAACCCGATCATCAGGCATAGAGCAATGAGTACAGAAATCATTATTCTTCGCATATCTTTAGCTTAACGTTGAATTCTTACCTGTCAATTCCACCGTGGTTGATAACTAAGGTAAAAAAATGACAGTCGTTCAAAGAATTTCTTGATTTGTGACTTTTAAGCACATATACTGCCAGATTATTTTAAATGGATCTTGGGCGGAAGTTTTCAAACGTCAGGGTCATTATCGAAAAATATTTTAATTGCGGGTGCCGGAATTCTCTGGGCACCCTCTTTGTATTTAAGTGTCAGGGGGGAATATCCGCTGGCGCTGATAAATTCTCTTCATTGCAGGTGAATTATGGGTCTTAAAAATCAACTTATGCAGGACATGAAAGAGGCGATGAAAGCCAGGCAGACAGAACGTTTGGGCACAATTCGTCAGTTGCGCAGCGCAATTAAAAACAAAGAGATCGAGTTGCGTCAGGATTTGGATGACAATGCCATTCTCGGTGTTATTGGTACTGCGGTGAAGCAACGGCGTGAAGCAGCACAAATGTACAAAGATAATGATCGCTTGGAGTTGGCAGCTAAGGAAGAGACTGAGTTGGCAATATTACAAGGGTATCTTCCAGCGCAATTAAGCGAAGAGGATGTTCGTGCCATTGTGGTTGCAGTCATTGCTGAGAGCGGTGCGAGTTCGATGAAGGATATGGGCAAGGTTATGCCGCAAGTTATGAGCAGAACCAAGGGTGCAGCCGATGGTAAAATGGTTAATCAGCTGGTACGGGAACTCCTCGCAGGATAATCATCGGAGCATTTTTTGGGACTGGTTGATATTGCCATACTAGTGATCCTTTGCTTCTTTTTGTTGAAAGGGGTTTTCAGGGGGTTGTTGAGAGAAGTTTGCTCACTGCTCGGTTTAGTATTGGGAGGGGTTTTCGCCTTCACCTTTCATTTGCCGTTGGCGCAGCTTCTGCAAAACTCTTTCAATCTCCCGGATAAACTTTGTGTTTGGGGATCTTTTCTGGCTATCTTTTTATCGATGGTTGTCCTTTTTGCGGTGATTGGTTTTGTCCTGCATCGATTTGTAAAACTTATCTTTCTGGGCGGGTTTAACCGCTTGGCCGGGGCACTATTTGGAATTATTCAGGGGGTCGTTCTTTTGTCAATGATTGTTCTGGCTCTTAACTCATCGGTTGCTCCAGATGCTGTCAGGGGGATGATTAAGGGGTCACAATTGGCACCCCCTTTTATCATCCTTGGTGAATCAATATTCAGCGGGAGCCAAGGGTTGATCGGGCGGTAGAGTGGCAATGATCTGTAACGAAACAGCATTGCAAAGGCTTGAATATCCACGTTTGAGAACTTTACTGGCAGGGCAGACACAGTCAGAGCCTGGATATTTGCAGGCTGAACAATTGATGCCACTGTCGGATCAAGCCGAGATAGAGACGGCTTTGACTGAGGTTGACGAGGCGGTTCAATGGCTGATTGATGAACAAGCACCATCTTTAGGAGGGTGTTGGGATCTGTCTGCACTGCTTGGGGCTGTTCGGGCTGAAGGGAGCCTGATTGCAGCCGAAGATCTGTTGAAAATTGCGCAGTCTTTGCGAGTCATGGAAGGTTGTCGGCTCTGGTTTAAGATGCAAAGCCAGAAATCTTCATTGGCTCGATTAGCTCTCGGGATGACATCTCTGGTTGAATTGCAACGGCGCTTGCAGGATGCAATTGGTTCCCGGGGTGAACTGCTTGATAGCGCTTCATTTGAACTGGGGGATCTGCGCTATCAGATGCGTTTGACTCGTAGCCGGATCAAGCAGCAGCTGGATCAATTATTAACTGGTGATCAACATTCCAGTTGGTTTCAAGAGCGCTTGATAACGATCCGCAATAATCGTTATGTGGTACCATTAAAAAGTGACTGCAGGGGCCAGTTAAAAGGCTTTGTTCAGGATGAGTCAGCCAGCGGACAGACTCTTTATCTGGAACCTTCGCAAGTGCTGGAAGGGAATAATCGTCTTCAGCAACTGTCTCGGGAAGAACAGCGGGAAGAGCGGCGAATTCTGCTGGAATTGGCTGGGTTGGTGCGTAAGAACAGCACTATTCTGAAGAGCAATCAGGGTTTGTTGGCACGGGTTGACCTTCGTTTTGCTGCCGGTCGTTTGTCTCGTAGTTATCAAGGGTGTCGGCCAGAACTGGTAGATGCTTCAATCGTTGAACTAAAGCAAGCTCGTCATCCCTTGTTAATGGAAGTGGATGGTCGTTTTGACCTGTCTGTTGCTGTCGAGATTGACGTGCTGCTAGGTGAAGATTGTCAGGCTCTGGTGATCAGTGGCCCGAATACCGGAGGGAAATCGGTCGCATTAAAAACTTTGGGACTGTTTTTGTTGATGGTGCGATCAGGGTTACACGTTCCCTGTCACCCTGATAGTCGGCTGCATCTTTATCAATATTTGCATGTCGATATTGGTGATGAGCAGAGCATCGCACAGAATTTGTCGACTTTCTCGGGTCACCTTCTAAAAATTAAGGGAATACTTGAGCAAGCTGATACTGAAACGCTGGTGTTGCTTGATGAGGCGGGTACCGGAACCGATCCCGCAGAAGGTGCTGCATTGGTACAAGCAGTTCTTGACCAGCTTTGTCAACAGGGGGCAAAAACACTGCTGACGACCCATCTTGGGCAGTTGAAACATTTTGCTCATGGACAGGCGGCAGTAGAAAATGCAGCTGTTGAGTTTGATCCAGAAACTCTAGCTCCAACTTATCGATTACGCTATGGGATTCCGGGTGCCAGTAGTGCCTTGACGACAGCCAGTCGTTTAGGATTGCCACAGCCGGTTATACAGCGTGCAATTCAATATTTAGGGCAGGAAGAGCACGATCATAGTGCGTTATTGTCGCGATTGAATACCAAACAGCAAGAGCTGGAACATGAGTTATTGCAGGTTAAGCAGTCAAGGCTTGAGGCGGTTGCAGCACAGCAGTTGCGCAAGCAGCAACTACTGCAACTCAAGGAGAAGAAGCAGGAAATTCTTGGTCGAGCAACTCGTCAGGCTGATGCGTTGATTGCTGCGACAGAATCGCGTCTCAGGAAGTTACGAAAAGGCACTCCTGGCCAGATATCCCCGCAACAGGCAATCGATGAACGGCAGCAGTTAGTAACTGCAAGAGAAGAGCTGACACCATTTAAGCCAAAACAAAAACGCTCAGGATCTGCACCAATAAGGTTAGAGGTTGGAGAACTGGTGCGGATAGCTGCATTAGGTATTGAAGCGCAGGTTGAGCGTTTGCATGAGACGACTGTTGAATTGCAGGTTGGTGGTAAGCGGATGCGACAACCACTGGAGGCATTGGAGCAGTTTGAGCCACGGCGCTTTGTTGCATCGTTTAATAGTGGTGGGCAGATAACTCGCAACGTGGTGGAACGACAGATTCATTCTCAGCTCAAATTGATTGGCCAGAGGGTTGACGATGCACTGGCAAAACTGGAACGTTTTATCGACGATGCATCGTTACATAATCTGCAACAAGTTGAAATTATCCACGGCTCAGGAGAAGGAATTCTGCGCCGTGCAGTACGTGAGTTCTTAGCTAACGAACATGGAGTTACCGCTTTTTATGCGGCTCCGGCAGATCAGGGTGGAGAAAATATAACCATTGCCGAATTGAGCGACAAATGATTGGACAGATTTCGGAAGGCAAAATCAATGAAGTCCGCGAACAAACGGATATTATCGAGTTGATTTCGCAATATGTCAGTTTAAAGCGGTCGGGTGCCAATCACACTGGTCTGTGTCCGTTTCATTCTGAAAAATCACCATCATTCAGCGTGAACTCCGCAAGGCAGTTTTTCCATTGTTTCGGTTGTGGTGTCGGCGGCGATGCCTTTTCCTTTCTGATGAAAACTGAAGGTCTTGCCTTTCCTGATGCAGTGCGGCGGCTGGCTGAAAGGGTCGGGATCGAATTGGAGGAGCGCAGTCTATCCCCAGAGGAAGAACTGCAGGAACGGCAACGGGAACGGCTTTATCGTGTGAATGAAGTTACTGCAGCCTATTTCCATCAATTATTGATGGAGAATCCGGCCGGTGAACCAGCACGAAAATATATGAAAACCCGTGGATATGGGCGTAAAGCTGCGGGAGAATATCAAATTGGTTTTGCTCTTGATTCCTGGGATGGATTGAAAAAACATTTAGAAGAACAAGGGTTTGCCACAGATGATATGCGCACTCTGGGGCTGATTAGACAGGGAAAGCAGGGTCGTGGCGACTATGATTTGTTTCGTGGTCGGTTGATTTTTCCTGTTTATGATTTATCTGGGCGAATTATCGCTTTTGCCGGACGAATTTTGGATGATGGTAAACCAAAATATATTAATTCACCGGAATCGCCGATTTATCATAAAGGGCGGATCTTGTTTGGGCTGTATCAAGCGCGCCAAGCGATGCGGCAAAAGGGAGAAGTTTTGCTGGTCGAAGGTTATTTTGACCAATTGGCACTCTATCGAGCCGGATTCCCTCAAGTTGTAGCAACTTGCGGCACAGCCTTGACAGCTGATCATGCGCGGCTTCTCAAGCGTTATGTGCAACGTGTTGTTCTGTTATTTGATCAGGATGCCGCGGGTAAAAAAGCAACCTTCAAGGCGATGACGGTATTGCAGGAAGAAGGTGTTCCTGCCGCAGTGATTGAATTGCCCAACGGTGAAGACCCCGATTCCTTTATTCAAGGGGAGGGCGCAGAAGCTTTTCGGCTCAGACTGGAAAAGGCACGCTCGGCCATGGATCTGTTTATGGAAGATGTTTTGGCTGAAGCCGGTGGTGGTATTGAGCAGAAGGTACGGGCTGCAGAACAGATTGTTGATAAGATTTCTGGTCTGAATAGTGAGCTGGAACAGGATCTTTATTTAAAAGATTTGGCCCAGCGTAGTGGCATTGATCTTGATCAGTTGAAGCAGGTCAACAAAAAGTCCATGGTGCGCGAACAGCAAAAGAGAAAAACTTATTCAGAACCATTACTGACCGAAAGTTATCCGCAGCCGGAAGCCCCTTTTCCCGGGGTGGATGGAGTAGATCGATCTGGGTTTACAGGTCGGGTTGAGGCAAAGGCAAACTGGAGTCGATCAGAGGAGACTTTACTCTGTCTTTTGTTGCAAAACCACGTGAACCGGGAAAAAATAATTGCAGCAGGTGGACTGGATCTTTTTAACCATCCCACGGCACGGGACATAGCACAGATTTTGCTGGATAATTCAACTGACTCCGGGCTTGAAATGGAATCACTTGTTAAAAAGCTTGACCCTGATAAAGTACCTGTTGTGATAGCTTTGTCAAGGTGTGATCAGGGCCAATTTAGTGAGAATGTTGATGCTATCTTTGCCGATTGCCTGAAGTCTTTGCAGCAAGAACGAAATAAGCGACAACGGGGTGAGTCGATTGATAGAATTCGTCAATTTGAGCAGGGTAAAGAAACAATAAATTCAAATGATCTGTTGAAAGAGTTTACAAATCTAAAGTAGTGGCTACACTTACTAGAATATAATTAAATCCGCATATATCCAAACGGTAGAGGAGAGCAGGGAATAATGGCAAAAAAAATAAACCCGGATGAAATACAGCAACTGATTGACATGGGGAAAGAAAAAGGTTTCCTCACCTATGATGAGGTCAATGATATGTTGCCAGCTAACATGGTGTCCTCGGAGCAGCTTGAGGATGTGATGAGCATGTTCGGTGAAATGGATATTGAAATCGTCGAATCTGAGAGTAAGGCAACAAATTCAAAAGATGATGATAGCGATGAAGACGAGCGTGAAGTTGAGCTTGAGGCGGGCACTCTTGGTCGAACCAGTGACCCAGTGCGTATGTATCTGCGTGAGATGGGGCAGGTCGCTCTGCTGACCCGTGAGGGTGAAGTTGAAATCGCTAAGCGAATTGAAGAAGGGGAGGCTCAGGTAACTAAGGTCGTTATGCGAACCCCGATTGCTGCTCATGGAGTGATGCAGTTACTTTCACGGCTTGAGAAAGAACAGTGCCGAGTGTCCGATATTACTCGTGACTATGACGAAGAGGAAGGTATTGACGCTGAAGGGAAACAGCGTAAGCGGTTACTTGAGTTGTATGAAAAACTTCGTGACCTGGAACAACAGCTTTTGGAAACTCATGAGTCTTTGCAAGCTTCTCCATCCAAGAAAAAACGCGTGGAACTTGAAACGCAAGAAGCTGAGAGTCGGAAGAAACTGATCAAGCTGTTGCGTGAAATTCGGCTGAAGGATTTTCAGGTTGCCAAAATTGTTGACCGTCTCAAGGATATGGGGAATCAGGTTAAAAAAGGGAAGGCTGAAATTGCAAATTGTGAGGAAAAAATCAATCGTCCTTACGGAGAAATTAGCGAATATTTGACTCGTATGCGGCAGAGCGATGAAGATGCGCACGCCGTTGCCGATGAATTGAATGTTGCCGGTGATGTCTTGCTGTCAGTTGAGAAGCGTTTACAGGCAGCTGAACGCAAATTCAAGAAGGTTACGGAAGAGTCTGGGTTTGAACCTAGCGATTTGCTGGAATATTTAAAAAAGGTCTACAAGGGCGAGTGGATTGCCAAGAAAGCCAAGGCTGAACTGGTTGAAGCTAACCTGCGCCTGGTTGTTTCAATTGCAAAAAAATATACCAACCGTGGACTGCAGTTTCTAGACCTGATTCAGGAAGGAAATATCGGCTTGATGAAAGCGGTTGATAAATTTGAGTATCGCCGTGGTTACAAGTTCTCGACCTATGCAACTTGGTGGATTCGTCAGGCGATCACTCGTGCAATTGCTGATCAGGCTCGAACCATCAGGATTCCTGTTCATATGATTGAAACGATTAACAAACTGATAAGAACCACCCGTCAGTTGGTTCAGGAATGTGGAAGAGAACCAACCCCGGAGGAGATTGCTGAGCGGATGGATCTGCCTCTTGATAAAGTTCGACGCGTGCTGAAAATTGCCAAAGAGCCGATCAGCCTGGAAACACCGATTGGTGAGGAAGAAGATTCTTCGCTTGGTGATTTTATTGAAGATAAAGGGGTCGTTTCGCCTCTGGAAGCGGTTCTTAAAGGAAACCTTTCAGATCAGACTTCACGAGTCCTGGCTTCTTTGACTCCTCGGGAAGAGAAAGTTTTGCGGATGCGTTTTGGCATTGGTGAAAAATCTGATCACACTCTGGAGGAAGTTGGGCAAGATTTCAACGTCACTCGTGAGCGGATTAGGCAGATTGAGGCAAAAGCTCTACGTAAATTGCGTCATCCCAGTCGAGCAAAAAGGTTGCGGGGGTTTGCTTCCACTGAAAGTTGATGGCTTGGCGTTGTAAAAATAATCACCCTCCGGTGTTGTAGTAGCTTTTCAGGATCTCGACATACTGATGTATGTCGTCACTCCTGAAAAACTACTCCTCCTTGGGGGTTGAAATTTTGGCTTGGCTACCGTAGGATTTAAGTACAAAAAAATGATACTTTTGCTTGACAGTTGTGGGCTATGTTACTTATCTTAGGGGCTTGTGCGAAGGGCCCATAGCTCAGTTGGTTAGAGCCGCCGGCTCATAACCGGCTGGTCCGAGGTTCGAGTCCTCGTGGGCCCACCAATTAACCTTTAGCGGTATTTACGCTACAAACTTTATTAGGCAGTATAGATTGATCCGAGATAATCGCTTAACAAAGTTGACGCTACCAGATATTGAACCCTGGGGAGGCGAAAAGGCTGCAACACAGTTTGCAAGCGCAGAGGAACAGATAATTAAAGAGTGTACCGAAAAACCGGTGCACTCTTTCTTTTTGTGGGAGTGGTTCTATGGCTAAACAAAAAACTGCTTGTTTAGCCGATATTATTGGTTTGCTTAACCAGTTATGCCCTCCTGATTTAGCTGAAGACTGGGATAATGTTGGCTTGCAGGTTGGTGATTTGTCAGCAAAAATTGATAAAATTCTAGTTTGTTTGGATGCTGAAGAAATTGCCATTCAAGAGGCGCAACGTTATGGTGCGCAGCTTATTATCTCCCATCACCCGTTGATTTTTAAACCAATTAAGCGTTTGACTCCCACTGATATAACCGGACGAGTTCTTTTTCAGGCAATTAAGCAGGATATAGCTGTTGTCAGTGCGCACACCAATCTGGATCGTGCCGCTGATGGATTGAATGACTGGCTTGCTGAACGACTGGGTGTCAATGATATTCTGCCCCTAGAACGTCCTGTTGAAGGTCATTTTTATAAGTTGGTTGTGTGTGTTCCTCTAGGGCATGAAATAGAGGTTAGGGATGCTATCCTTGCTTCTGGAGCGGGGCATATTGGGGCTTATGATAATTGTTCCTTTAGCTGCTGCGGTACAGGGACATTTCGCGGCAGTCAGGGAACACAACCATTTATTGGTACGCCTGGGGAACTGGAAACGACTGAAGAGGTCCGTTTGGAGACGATCGTTCCCGCTTCTGCCTTAAATAAAGCAATCTCTCGCATGTTCAAAGCACATCCTTATGAGGAAGTTGCCTATGACCTGATCCCCTTGGCAAATAAGCGTGTGGATGTTGGGTTGGGGCGTATAGGACATCTGGAAAAAACAGTTTCATTACAAACTTTTGCCGAGCAGGTTAAGGAGGCGTTGCAACTTTCTTCGCTCAACTTGGTCGGCGATTTACAGCGGAAAATCAATCAAGTTGCCGTTTGTGGTGGTACTGGGATGTCAATGTTTACTACTGCAGTTCGCCAGGGTGCAGATTGTCTGGTCACAGCTGATATCAAGTTTCATGAAGCGCAGAGAGCAAGAGCTGAAGGGGTAGCACTGATTGATGCGGGGCATTTTGCTACTGAGCAGATTATGGTGGCAGAACTATCCAAGCGTTTGAGAAATACATTGAGTGAACGCCAGTTTGACGTTGAAACTATAGAAATGACGGCAGAAAGTAATCCCTTAGTTATTTTCTGACTGTCACAACATGTACTGAAAGTGGAGGTATTAACGTGCAAAACAAAATGAACCTGTTGAGAGATCTTCAGGAAGTTGACCAAGAAATTAGCGCTATCGAAGCCACTCGACAGGGGTATCGTGATGAGTTAGGTGCTTTTGAGGCTGATGCCACAAGAGTTCAGGAGATGCTTGACCAGTTGAATGATGAAGTCGCTCTGTTGCAGCAATCAGAGGCAGAATTGCAGCAAGGGTTGCTGAAAGAGCGGGATAATGTGACCCGGGTAGAGGCTCGCTTGCCAGAAATCCAAACCCAAAAGGAATATGTTGCCGTTCTGAAAGAGATTGATGTCGCCAAAAAGGCGAACAAGGATGTTGAAGAGCAGATGCAATCCAAGCAGCAGGAAGTTACTACTCTTGAAGAAGATCTCAAGGAGAAGGAGACCGAGCTTGCAGCTATCCATGAGAAGTCTGAAGCTCGTGGTGCTGAGTTAAAACAACTGCTGACAGAATCTGAGGAAGTACTTCTTAAGCGGACTCAAACCAGGGAATCGGTTGCGGAAGAACTTCCAGTTAGCTTGCTGCGTAAATATCATACGCTCTTTAAGCGGCGTGGGGGATTAGCCCTTGCCTTGGCAAGCCATGGTGCATGCCTTGGTTGTAATATGAAGTTGCCGCCACAGCAGTATAACAGGCTGTTACAGGTTGCAGAGATACAAACCTGCCCTCACTGTAACCGGATTCTTTACGTTGAGACAGAAGCCTGAGTTTACTATTTACGCTGGTCAAAGAAGGACAGATGATCGCCGCCCACTGAAGTTTTACGTCAGTGGGGGGAGGAAAGTCCGGGCTCCAAAGAACAGGATGGTTCCTAACGGGAACCGGGGGTAACCCTAGGGAAAGTGCCACAGAGAGGAGACCGTCTGCCGAAGTTTAGCTACGGTGGATAAGGGTGAAAGGGTGAGGTAAGAGCTCACCAGTTCTGGCGGTGACGTCGGAAGCTCGGTAAACCCCATCCGGAGCAAGGTCGAATAGGGGAATGTTTGAGGGCTGTTCGCCCGAAGTTCCCGGGTCTGGCTGCTTGAGGCCGTTGGCAACGACGGCCCTAGATGAATGATCATCGCCCTGCTGAAGGTAACTCCAGCAGGGAACAGAACCCGGCTTACGGACTTCTTTGGCCACTTTTTTTTACGGCAGTATGATATTATTCATACTGCCGTTTTTTTCGAAACATAAATAAGCTCAGTAATGGCCGGTTGGGAAGTTGCCTGTTTTAACTCAGGTATGAAATTCTCTCCACATTGGCAAAGAGGGTCTAGGTGAAATTTGATAAGTTGGATTAAATACAGTTTTTCATCCACCTAAATTTTTAACCGGACATTGTTGAAAATACGATCAACAGTAATAGGAGTCTGAAATGTTATTAAGTTTTGACCGCTGTAACGGTGAAATAGATGAACTTGTTGATCTGTTGATGCGTAAAGTTGGTGTTCATCATCCTGAGATGATCAGAGAGATGATTATGGGCGCTCTGAAATCGGGGCAGGAAAATAATTATCTGGCGGATCAGAAATTGATGCGTACCACCATGAAGGAGATGCGCTATACAAACAAGGTCTTTGCACCTTATCGGGATCGTAAGAAAGTGACCGTATTTGGTAGTGCAAGGACTTCTTCTGACGATCCAATCTATAAAAAATGTGTTGAATTCTCCCGTCTTCTGGCTGAACAAAATTACATGGTGATTACCGGTGGTGGCCCTGGGATTATGCGGGCAGGGAACGAAGGTGCCGGAGCAGAAAACTCTTTTGCGGTCAATATACGACTGCCATTTGAGCAAGATACCAATCCGGTGATGGATCAGGATGAGAAAGTCATCACCTATAAATACTTTTTCAATCGTAAAGTCGCCTTTCTCAAAGAGGCTCATGCGGTTGCCCTGTTCCCGGGTGGATTTGGTACTCTGGATGAAGGGATGGAAATAATGACATTAATTCAAACTGGAAAGAACCCACCGATTCCAGTGGTCATGATTGATGATGATGACGGTTACTGGGAAGACTGGTTGGAATTTTTAAGGGGGAGTCTGCTAAAACGAGGGTTGATCTCTGGTGAGGACTTTGCTTTATTTTCCGTTGTAAGAGATCCGGCTGAAGCAGTGCAGATTATCGACGATTTTTATCGCAACTATCATTCTATGCGCTTTGTTAAAAGTAAGATGATTATCCGGTTGAATAAAGTTCTTGATTCTGATCATCTTCGGATTTTAGCCGATGAATTTGGAGATATTCTGATTCCGGGTGGAAAAATGAGTTTAAGCTCCCCTTTGCCTGAAGAAAATGACCAGCCCGACTTGAAAAATCTTCCGCGTTTGTCAGTAGAGTTCAACAGGCGCAGTTACGGTTTGCTTAAATCCTTTATTCGCCGCATCAACTCTTTTTAGAAAGTCTCGAATGTCTGAATCTACTAGTCTTCTAATTAGTCGCGTTACGGCACATTTACCACGCCAAGATTTGCGTCAAATGCTGCGGCTGGTGCGATTATTGTTTAAATTGAGTTGTTCATCTCCATACCGTAAGCAGATTTTTACAGAGCTGCCAGAGGTCGCCCGGTTCGATCCCGGCCATGCAGCATTGATGATGGGGTACGATTTTCATCTGACCAACGATGGTCCTCGGCTGATTGAGGTCAACACCAATGCCGGTGGTGGTTATATCGCTTGGCTGAGTGAACAGTTGGCTGGGAAAACATCTCCAAACTATTTGTCAAATCGTTATCAACAGCGCTTGTTACAAAGTTTTTTGCGGGAGTGGCATGATTTTTCGGGGGGACATCGACCATTAGCAAGGGTTGCCGTAGTTGATGAAAATGTTGAGCAGCAACCACTTCTTCCAGAAATGACGGGTTGCTGTGATTGGTTGAACCAAAACGGAATTGATGCACATGTTGCTTCCCTTGAAGATCTTGAGGTTCAGTCCGATGGAGTTTATCTCCGTGGTGAAAAAATTGATCTGGTTTATAATCGCCACTGCGATTTTTACTTAGAAACACCCCTGATGTCAGAATTGAAGGATGCTTATCTGGCCGGTCAAGTTTGTCTTTCTCCAAATCCTTTTGCCTATGGATTATTGGCAGATAAACGACGGATGGTGCTGTGGTCTGATTCTCTATCTCTAGATGGTTTGGAGCTGTCTCCTCTGGATAAACAGTTGTTGTTGGAGATGGTGCCACCAAGTGTTTTGTTGTCTGAACAGAATCGGGATGAAATCTGGTCTCAACGTAAAAAGCTTATTTTTAAGCCTGTTACAAGATTTGCGAGTCGCGGCGTGTTAATGGGGAGAGGAATTACTAAAAAGCGCTTTGCTGATTTTGACCCAGAAACAACTTTGGTGCAAAAAGTAATTTCTCCGTCGGTTGAAACCTCTGCGGATGGGCAAGAATTTAAAATGGATTTGCGGTTATTTGTTTACCGTAATCACCTCCTTGGGGTAGGAGCCAGGCTGTATCAGGGGCAGGTGACAAATATGAGAACTGAGGGTGGAGGGTTTGCGCCGGTCAGAATTGTTTAGCCTTATCTTTATCCCGCAACTATCTTGGTCAGATCATAACCGATACTTTCAGCGGCCTCTTTCGCTTCATCCAAAGATTTCACAAACAGCACGAAGTCATGAACTTGGCCATCGTAGTGGCGGTGGATCACGGTGATCCCAGCGTCATGCAATCGTTTTCCGTAAGAAATTGCTTCTGCTGCCAAGGGATCACGCTCAGCAGTGATAATAGTTGTTGGGGGAAGACCAGAAAGACTATCAGCCAAAAGAGGGGACACCAGAGGATTGCTGACTTCGGCTGGGTCTTGGAGGTAGTAATTGCTGAAAGTTTGATGGCTTTCCTTTGTAAACAGGTTGTCTTGTAACTCTTTTATTTTAAGATCATGTTCTGTTTGGAGATCCAGAAGAGGACAGATCAGTACCTGATAAATCGGGGTGAAATCTTTTCTCAGGGTTGCTAATAAACATACCCCCGCTGCTAAATTCCCTCCTGCGCTGTCACCAATAATCGACAATTGATCTGCTCTGACATTGAGTGCAACATCGTTTTCCATAACCCAAAGAGCAACCCGATAGCATTCTTCCAGAGCGTAAGGAAATTTGTATTCAGGGGCTAGAGCATAATCGATACTGATCAGGACGGCATTCGCTGTTTTAGAGATAGTTCGGCAAAGGTTGTCTGAGGTTTCGGGACTGCCGAGACTAAAACCTCCACCATGCATGTATAATATTGCCGGAAATGGGGCATTTCCAGGGGGGGTGTAGATTCTGACCTTTGTTGTTCCTGGGGGAGTGTGAGCGGTAATATTGTCAATATTTCCGGGGAAAGGGACTTTCGCCGATTTCGAAGATCGAGAGTTTTCCATTTTTCTGGCCGCTACTATATTGTCGAGCGGGAGAGGTTTGGCATTCATATATGCTTTGATAAATTTAGATTTTTCCATCTCAGCTCAAAGGGCGACGTGAACGCAAGTAATGTCCGGCATACCAGAGCAGCATGATTATGGCAATCAGTGGCAATACCGGAATAAACAACCCAGTAGATTGTGCCAGTAGCACTGCTATGAAGAGTGCTGCAACCGGTACGGGCAGGTAGCGGCCACACAATTTTTTCTGTGCTAAAGACTCGCCAGATAAACCCACCAGGTTGTCATTGATGGTGTAGTGTCTGGATACATTGACGAAGAAGGCTACCATAATCCAATCAGAGATACCAAAAACTGGAACCAGACTAGCAGCCCCTGGTAGTGCCAACTTTACCAGCACCATATCGATGAGCGGTGGAGGTCCCACTGGGGCAAGGTAATACTGTTTAATCTCCTGAGCAAAATTTGCTGTCGGTCCAATGAACCAACTGAAAAAATCGGCTAGAGCCATAGCAATACAAATTGGGATAATTTCCCAGAGTCGGTTGACAAAGCGAGCCAGAGCCGTTCCGATAAGGGTTCCGCTTAAAAGTAAGAGGCCTGATCTGATTCCGCTTAATGGAAGCTGCCATGATCCAATTGCAGGAATTTGGTTGATCAACCATAAGATCAAAATCAGGGTGCTGAACCAGAAAAAATAAAAACCACGGGTGCGATCTTCACGCTGTATCATGAGGGCAGGCAACAGTAATTGCGCGGCAGCATAGAGTTGCAGTGCAACAAAACCAGCTGACCAGTAGGAGGTTGCTGTATCAATTGGTTGACCGACTACCCCGAAAACGACAAGAGCGCAGCCCCAGAGCAAATGGTAACTGAGCAGAATGCGAATCAGCCGGCGGTTGTGTTTGTTGAAAACTATGGGGTTTTGGAAAGACATATGACTATTATGCCTTGCTTGAAATAAAAAAAGGGGGAAGATTTGTCTTCTGCTCTGTTTTGACCAGCTGGATTATCCCCCAGCCTTTTTAACTCTCCAACCTTTATCCAATAGCAAGTTCAACAGAAGATCGCGATGGTCTCCCTGGATTTCAATGACACCGTCTTTGATTGTTCCACCGGTTCCACATTTTTGCTTAAGGGTTTTTGCCAGTGACTTCAATTCATCTCCCGTCAATGGAATTCCGGTAACCAGAGTGACTCCCTTTCCTTTTCGTCCTTTGGTCTCCCTTTGAATTCGCACGATACCATCCGACTTACCAGCATTCGCAGGTTGTTTATTACACTGACACTTTTTGAGGGGGTGGCCACACTTGAGACAGGTCGATCCGATTTCGTCAGAATAAACAAGTCTGGTATTTGAATTTGTCATCATTTTGCCTTGTTAAAAAGGGTCGGCCTTAGTCATTATTAGTTTAAGGTCTTTTTAAATTGGCATTCTACGCAGATTATTTTTAATTCGTATAGACCCGTTTCGGTGTTCATCACCGTTGCCGTTGTCATGTGTTCGTTGCAAGTGAGTTTGTAGCATTCACTACAGACCAACCCTTCGCCGATAGTGGAATAATGATCACAAACGTGACACATCCATGGTGATTTTTCTTCTGACATGGCCTGCTCTCGGTTGATTTACGCTGCTTCTAGTCTAATAAAAAAGCTGCCAACGGAGTACCGCTCCTGCTGACAGCTTTTAAGTAATATCCCTCATTTGCGTTGTTCATTCATTACTTAGGCACAGAACTCCTTTACCTGCTTTGCCAACGCTTGCCCCTGAGCTAATGCCAAATCCAGCTCATTTTCAGTAGGAGCGCCCATCCACTCAATCGGATCGATAAAGTCCCATTTCAATTTTTCTGACAATTTATCCAACTCACGCTGGGCACCGCCAGACCATCCAGCTGAACCAAAGCGGAGAACTTTTTTGTTCCAGACTTTTTTCCGCCGGAACATGTCTAGCACCCACGCCATAGGGGGGAACATTTCATATTCGTAAGTCGGCATGCCGAGAATGAGACCAGCAGATTTCCAGGCAGAGGCAAGAATGACACCGACATGCTCATCTGGAACCCGGTGGACATGAACCGGCAGACCTTCTTTGCGCACCCCTTGAACAACGTTGTTGACCAGTTTTTCAGTGTTTCCGTACATGCTTGACCAGATAACGGTGACCTCTGCTTCCGCAGGGCCATTCATGTAACTGGCAAAACGGGAATACGATTCAATGATATCTTTTGGATTCTCGCGCCAGATAATACCATGTGATGGAGCAATAACTTTGATATCAAGGCTGCTGAGTTGATTGATCCCTTTGGTTACGAAGGTGGAAAAACTCGAAACGATATTAGCATAGTAGCGTAGCGCTTCATTGCTGTAAAAAGTATGTTGTTCTGTGGATAGACGGTCATCAAAAAAGACTCTGTCGAGCTTTCCGTATGAACCAAATGCATCGCAGGAGAACAGGGTTCCACTGCTTTGTTCAAATGTCATCATCGTCTCAGGCCAGTGAATATTTGGTGTTTCGTGAAAACTTAAAACTTTCCCTTGTCCCAAATCAAGAGTGTCACCTTCTTTCACAATGTGGACATTCTCTTCGATACCGCAAAAAGACTTCAACAGTCCCGCCGCTTTTCCAGTGAGATAGAATTGCAGGTGAGGATTCTGTTTGTAAAATTCGGGGAGCCAGCTGGTGTGATCGGGCTCCATATGATTGATGATCATATAGTCAATGTTTTTTGGATCCACAGGTATAGAGTGGAGTTCAGCTTCGAATTCAGCTGGCTTGCCATCGGTATCCTCAATCAGATCGATCAGGGCAGTTTTTTCCCCTTGGACAATATAGGAATTGAGAGAAATCCCATTGGGCATAGGCCACATACCCTCAAACAGCTGGTAGCTTTCCAAGTTGACTGGCAAACAATAAATTCCATCAGTAATTTTTACAGCCTTCATCTTGTGCATCCTTTTGTTATTATGTTTTGTATTAGTTTTTCAGGGATGATGTTATCTGTTCAAGCAGTTCGATAATGATATCTTTATAGTCGTTCATCTCCGCGAGTGATTGTAGTTTTTGTAGTGCTTCTGGAATTTTACGATCAAAGGGGATACGGCCAATTATTGTACCATCAAATTCTGCAGCAGCGTTGACAATGTTCTCCTCTACGTCTGCACTGAATCCCGCTTTATTAAGTAAAACAAAATGGGGGATCGAAAACTTCTGTACCAGTTCTGCCAAACGGCGGTAATCAGAAAGTCCGGAGAGACTTTCCTCGACAACAGCCAAAACCAGATCGGCTCCAGTGATGGATGAAATTGCCTGACAACTGGTTCCCGGCGGTCCATCGATGACAATGTAGGCAATATTTTGTTCTTTTGCAATAGCTGATGCTTCATTGCGAACCTTGGTGATTAGTTTACCACTGTTGTCCTCTCCAGGAATCAGGTCGGCGTGAATCAGGTAACCATTATCGATAGAACTTACGTACCAGTCGCCACCTTTACGTTCCGCCATGCTGATGGCATTTTCGGAGCAGACAAAGGCACAGGCGGCACAACCTTCACAATCGGAATCGATCAGGATGCGACCATTATTAGCCATGCTGATGGCGTCAAACTGGCAGGCGGAGAGGCAAAGTGCACAGCCGGTACATTGATCATGATCGACCTGCGCGATATTCATCCCATAATAGGGCTTGGTCGATTGTTGTGTGTGTGGCAGCAGTATCGGTAAATTTGACGCATTGACATCGGCATCGACGGCGACAACCGAATTCATCATTTTGATAATCGAAGCGGTGATTGAGGTCTTTCCAGCTCCCCCTTTGCCGCTGAGTATGGCTATTTGTCGGGTCATTGACTGGTTAACTCCTGACTGATCGCGTGCTTGATGTCCGCATGGATTTCAGTAAATTTCTGGCTGAGGATCTCACCTTGTAAATTGGCTTTATGGTAACGATTTTCCAAGGCTATTATCAGTGCAGCTTTTTTTGTTTTATCCTTAAAATATTTTTCTACATCGGCAGCATTCATCGCTTTATTGACAATAATCAGATATTTTTTCCCCATTTGCTGGATGATCTGTTCAGTTTGTTGCATGTCGTGAAAGCCGAATGGGGTTGGCTCAACCACCAATACCACAAGGTTTGCCGGTTTTATTGCAGCAACGGCAGCACAGGAATTCCCGGGCGGACCATCAATGATGGAGAGCTTGTCTAAGGCAATTTTTTTGACCATCTCACTGATCAGATAGGTGCCTCGGGTTGATCCGATGACCAGATCACCAACATGAACCATATTGTTGGTTTTCTGCGAATAGCCGGAACGGATATCTCCAACCGAAGCATCTTGATAAGTGATCGCTTGTTGTGGGCAAACTCTCTTACAAAGTCCGCAGCCATGGCAAAGGGGTTCAGTCAGATAGACTGTATTCAGAATTTTGTAGAGAGCATTAAAACGACACTCTTTGGTACAAATACCACAGCCGTCACAGAGATCTTCAGAAATGACCGGAATCGGTTGAGTTATTGGATTTTTTTCAGAAAAGTCGGGTTGGAGAAAATATTCTGCATTGGGGGCGTCAACATCCAGATCATAAAACTCAGCTGAAAAGACCTGAGCAATGGAAGCGGCAAGGGTGGTTTTTCCTGCGCCACCCTTGCCGCTGACAACTGAGATGATCACTGTGGCCCTCCGCCACAAACCTGATCATTGCTGATCGGGGAAAGTTGATCATTGAGAAACAGATCGACCGTTTCTTGAACCGTTTGTCCGATCCCGGCATAAACTTCAATTCCGGTTTCACGGAATCCCTGTAATGGTCGGCCACCGATTCCGGCAACGATTAATTTATTAACGTGGTTGGCATGCAGCAAGACCACAGGAACAGAACAGCCTCCCTGAACATGTCCACCATTTTGCATGGCGACAACCTGCTGAACTTGCTGATCTTTAATGTCAATCAACGTGTAATAGGCACATTTACCAAAATGACCGGAACGTTGTGCTTGTAGTCCTGCATCTGAGTCTGCCGGGATTGCCAGCCGTATTGACCCCTCTTTAGGCGCAGAAACAGTTTCTGCAGGGGGTTCTTCAATAGCTTGCTGGGTCGCTTCCTGAGGGATACGGGACAGAACTTCCTCTACGGTGCCTTCGGTATGCTCATGATAGGCAATTTTTGCTTTATCCAATACTTCAGCCGCTTTCGGTCCAACATGGCCGGTATAGAGAACGTCTACTTTGTATTCTGCCAACAGTTGTGACGCACCTGTTCCAGCTCCGTTGTCGGCGTTGATTCCTTCGGTATTGTCATGGGCATATACTTCACCGGTTGAGCTATTGGCGATCAAAAAATAAGCGGCACGACCAAACCTGGGATCGACTTCAGACTGTAAGGATGCTTCTTTGGCGGTAACTGCGATAATCATAGTGTATTCAACTCCATTGATTCGGGTTTACTTAAATGTTGCACTTGAAAACGGTTTGTTCTTTAATTTAGGAAAGTAATTTTTATCATAAAGGTTGTAGAGAGGACAAAGAAATATCTAGCAGCCCATCCCCTTGCCACGACCGGATCCCATACCTCGACCCATTCCTTGACCACGCCCTGCTCTTATCACCGTGCCACGCCTTGTTCCTGGTAAAGCTCCAGGGCATTGTTGTGGTGCTACAGCGGGATTATCATTCAGCGTTGGCTGGCCTTCAGTTTGAACAGCAGAGTGTTGGGGCGCCTTTTGTGGGATATCACCCTTTTTCAATAGATCAATAACACCCTGAATCGTTCCAGTGATGTTTTCGTTATATTGGATTCGTGCTTTTTCTAGCACGGCGGCGGCTTTTGGCCCGACACTTCCTGTATAAAGAGCTTCAACACCGTATTCCGATAAGGTTTGTGCTGCTCCCGTCCCTGCGCCATTGGAGGCGCTGATACCGTCGCTGTTGTTGTGAACGGTGACTTCGTCGGTTTCAGTATTGACAATCATGTAAAAAGCGGCTCGCCCAAACCTTGGATCGATTTCCGATTGTAATGAATTTTCCAGTGCAGTTATTGCTATTAGCATATTCTTGTCTTCTCCAGTGGGACGAACCTGTATGTTCGCCTGGTTAAGTCTGTGTTACATCGGGGCAGACCCGTGTGTCTGCCCCGATAAAAAAATTTAACGTCTTCCTCTGCCGCGACCGGTACCTTGATTACGACCAGCACCGGAATTTAGACCACAGCCTTGTTGGTTACCTGTCCCTTGGTTCTGACCTGATCTCTGCCCTTGTCCAAGCCCCTGTCCGCGTCCAGACCTAATATCTTGATTTTGGTTGTTGGCGACTCCCAGGCATCTTCCTGTCATTGCTCCCTGGCCTTGTGGTCCTGTTCCGTCTCTTCCTGGCATAATTTCCTCCATTAAGTTATTTGTTGTGAATATTGGTTGCAGGAACCTCAGTAAAATAGATTGACGACCGCAATACTGGTGTGTGCATATGCACAAAAACAGATTAGGTCGGTAAGAAGGGTTTGTCAAGAACTAAATGTGTATATGCACAAAATGGTATTTCGATGGTTCTAACTCACAGGAGATGGTTTTGTCTACTTAATGAAAAGAAAGAGCCATTTGATCGCAAAAACAAATGGCTCTGAGTTATTTCTTTATGGTTATTCGATTCAAGCAGCGACTTCTTTATCTTCAGGTTTTCCCTCACTTTTACGATCAGACAGAAAAGAACGCAGTAGCGGAAACAGGAGAATAAACAGAGTTGTCAAGTTGATCCCCAATGTTAGTGGCCGTTCCCACATAAAGTTGAGTGATTCATCATAGATCAGCAGCGCACGACGCAGATTGTCCTCCATCAGGCCTCCGAGGATAAATCCAAGCAGTAGTGGAGCCATAGGAAAATTCATCAAACGGAGCGCCATAGCGGCAATGCAGAAGATAACCATCATCAGAATATCAAAGTCATTAAAGGTAATTAGATAGACTCCCATCAATGAGAAAAACAGGATCATTGGCACCATATAGTTACGCGGGATTGCCAATAAGCGCGCAAAGTAGGGAATCAATGGCAAATTGAGGATCAGCAGAAAGACGTTGCCCAGGTACATGGACATGATCAGCCCCCAGAAAACTTCTGGACTGGCCGTGAGCATGCGTGGCCCTGGTTCAATCCCGTAAGCAATCAAGGCACCAAGCATGACTGCGGTGGTGCCAGAACCGGGAATGCCGAGACAGAGCAACGGCACAAAAGATCCTGAGCTGGCGGCGTTGTTGCCGGCTTCTGGTGCAGCCAACCCACGCAAACTCCCTTTGCCGAACATTTTCTGATCTTCTGGCGATGCTAAATTACGTTCCATACCATAGGCCATAAAGGAGCCGAGGGTTGCTCCAGCACCAGGAAGCACGCCAATGATAAAGCCGAGCAGTGATGACCGGCCGATGCTTGGGCCGATTTGCTTGAACTCTTTCTTGGTCACTTTAAGGCTTTTGAAACCAATCATTTTTGGATTGAGGCTGTCGGAAGATGCATCACGTTTGAGAATAATCGACAACGCTTCAGTCAAAGCAAAAGTCGCCATAGCCAAGAGTAGAAATTCGATACCGTCGAGCAATTCCAGTGAGCCAAAGGTGAAACGTTGTACTCCAGAGGTCTGGTCTGTTCCAACTGTTGCTAGCATCAGCCCGAGCACCACCATTAGCAGTGCTTTTAGTACCCCACCACGTCCGGCAAAAGCCGAAACTGCTGTCAGGCCGAGAATCATCAGGGCAAAATAGTCGGCTGATTGAAAGCTGGTTGCGACGCTGGCCAGCATTGGAGCAAAGACCATTAACATAATGACTGAAATTGTTCCGCCAGAAAAGGAAGCATAAGCTGCTACCGCCAGCGCTTTTCCGGGATATCCCTGCCGCGCCAGGGGGTAGCCATCGAGTGCTGTAGCAACCGTTGCCGCTTCTCCTGGAGCATTAATAAGTATTGACGAGGTTGAACCGCCAAAGATGGCGCCGTAATAGACGCCAGCCAGTAGCACCATTCCGGTTGATGGATCTAAACCATAGGTTGCCGGGATCATCAACGCTACAGCAGTGATGGGTCCTAACCCTGGTAACATGCCAATCAAACTCCCCATGAAGCAACCAAACAGCACCATACCGATATTCATCGGAATCAGCGTGGTGCTGATCCCGGTCAGCATGCCACCAATCATTCCATCCCACATTATAAGACCCCCAACATATAGAAGAGTTCACCCGGCGCGATATAGACACCGAGCAGAGCCGACATAATGAACCAGAGTAGAATTACTAACGGAATTGCCGCCAGCAGCATTCGCTTAATCCGTCGTTCACCGAGGATGTAAAACCCACATAATAAAAATATGATTGAAGAGATAATGAACCCAAACCATTTCATCACCAGTCCGTAAATGATCATCCCAATGACCAGCAGGATTGCTTTTTTCCAGTCCATGCCATGGGTCTCTTCTTTGAGAGTTCGCTTGCCAGCTGGGTCGGCAGTCGGTAATATCAGAATCATCAATGAAAGGATAAGCCCCATAACCGCAAGTGCGTAAGGCATGGTTCGCGAGGTGAAAAATTCACCCTGATCCATGAAACTCAAGGGGATTCTGAGTGCTAGCAATCCATAAGCCATTGAAAAGAGCAGCATCACCAGCGCCCCTATTTTTTCCCGTGCCATGAACATCCCTTTCAGGTATTACTATTTAATTCAAAGAACATTCCCTCTTTTAAAAAGAGGGAATGCCCGATAGTTTTATGACTTCGGTACTATTTTTTGATTATTTAAGAAACCCAAGCTCTCGCATCATGCTGCCAATTGCTTTTTCCTGATTTTCAAGAAAAGCGGTAAATTCAGCACCCGGCTTATAAAGGTTTTGCCAGCCACGCTTAGTACGAACATCCTCCCACTCTGGGGTGTCGTACATTTTTTTCAGCAGCTCACGATAAGCTTGAGCTTTGGTATCTGGTAGGCCAGGAGCTCCGAAGAAACCGCGCCAGTTGGCGAAGGTCACGTCGATACCAGATTCCTTCACTGTTGGAACCTCAGGAGCCTGAGCGAGGCGTTCGTCAGAAGTGACGGCGAGAATCCTTACTTCACCCTGGTTAGCTAAACCGAGAGCCTCACCAAAACCGGTCGAAAGAATCTGCGTGTCACCTGAAAGCAAACCAGCCATTGCCTTGCCACCAGCATCGTAGGGGATGTAAACCAGCTTTAAGGGATTGCCGCCAGCGCCTTTGATTATCATCGCTGGAACCAGGTGATCCATACTGCCTTTAACGGAACCACCGCCGATCTTGACTGAACGAGGATCCTTTTTGAAGTCGTTCATGATTTGCTCAACAGTCTGATATTTAGAGTCTTTTGCAACGACAAGAGCGGCGTAATCGGCGATCACAGCAGAAATTGGGGTCAGATCTCGAAAAGACTGGGGAAATACACCGGTCAACGAGCGGATGATAATTGGGGTCGAGTTGACCAGCATGGTGCCCTGCTGGCGCTTTGCGGTACTGATTAGGTGATTCAGCGCTTTGCCACCGCCGCCACCAGACATGTTTTCAAACGAGGCTTTTTTTAGCAGTCCAGAATCAAGCAGTGCTTTTCCAACGCCACGAGCCGTTCCATCCCAACCTCCGCCAGCACCGCCGGGGATCAGAAAATGTAACTCTTTAACGTCACCACTGGCCAAACTTGTATTGACCGGTAGCGCCAACGCTACCAGAGCCAACAAAATTATCAGTTTGCCGATTGTTTTTTTCATCTGAACTCTCCTTTGTCTCAGGGCTCGTCATTGTGCCGAGCAGTTTTGTCACCCCAACTATCTAATTCAAATTTTCGTATATAAAAACTAACTTCCTGATAAAACAGTGTAAACAATAGAGGCATAATGGTTTTTTTCATCATTAAGGGCATTTTGTTCATTCTGTTCATGGCTATTTCGAGCTATTCTGTCAGTCTCTGTTTCGTCCCAAAAGGAATGTGAGTTCTTATGACCGGGATTACCAACAAGATACGCCGACACCATTTAACAACCAGCCTCAAAACCAGGATGATTTTGTTGGTCTGCCTGCTGGTGCTGTCATTGACCCTGATGGCGGGTGGAATGTACACAGCGATGATCGGTGAGGTATTAGAAGAACAGATTGGTCAACGAGCTTTGCAGGTTTCACGAACCGTAGCTAAAATCCCGCTGGTTCAGCAACAGATTGTCAAATCACACCCTGAGGGAAAGCTGCAACCCCTGGCTGAAGCTATCCGTCGTGAAACCGGTGCTGAATTTATTGTTATCGGTAATCGTAGTGGTATCCGCTTTTCACATCCAAAACCGGATCGGCTTGGCAAACAGATGGTTGGCGGTGATAATGCTGCGGCACTGGAACGAGGCAAGTCTTATATTTCACATGCCGTTGGGACGTTAGGTCCTTCAATTCGTGGCAAGGTACCGATTTTTAATAGCCGTCAAGAAATAATCGGGGTGGTTTCTGTTGGTTATCTGCAGGAAAATGTCCGCAGCATTGTTCATGAGCAACAGCTTAAAGGGGCTGTTTTGATTGGAGGCTTGATGTTGTTGGGTATTTTTGGCGCAGTGACTATCTCCAACCGTTTCAAACGAGCTATTTTTGGGCTTGAACCAGAACAGATAGCCCACTTGTTCAGTGAACGTGCGTCAATTATTGAATCAATCCGTGAGGGTATTGTTGCTATTGATCGTGAGGCACACGTGACAGTCGTCAATCGGGTCGCTATCGAAAGTCTGGAGAAAACCTGTGAAGAGGATATTATCGGTCAGCATATTCGTGAGGTTTTACCGGGAGCCAAGTTAAGCAGGGTCTTAAATGGTGGACAACAGCATTATGATCAAGAATTTGAGGTCTCTGGAATCACGATGATTATTAACACGGTACCAATGCTCGAAAAAGGACAAGTTATCGGTGCTGTTGCCAGTTTTCGGCGTAAGGATGAGTTGGATATCCTCGCTAAGCAGCTCTCACAGGTTAAAGAGTATTCAGAGCTGTTGCGAGCCCAGACTCACGAATATTCCAATAAACTACATACAATCGCCGGGTTGATTCAAATTGGCCACGAAAAAGAGGCTCTGGATCTGATTGGGCAAGAAACGGCTGGTTATCAGGGGCTGATTGCTTTTCTTGCCAAAGCGATTCCTCACCCGGTGCTGGCTGCCTTCATTATTGGTAAATATAATTATGCTCAGGAATTACGCATCGGTTTACTGATCGACTCGGAGAGCCAGTTGATTGATGTTCCGGTCGACTTGAATAGGGAAAAAGTTGTCACCATTCTTGGCAATCTGATTGATAATGCTTTTGATGCCGCACTGCACAGTAAACATAAGCCTCAGGTGACAATTTCAATGACCGATTCCGGTAACGATCTGGTCTTTGAAATTGGTGATTCCGGGGCAGGGGTTCCACCGAAAATTGCTGAGAAAATTTTTGACCGGGGTTTCACCACCAAGCAGAAAGATCGTGGACACGGCCTCCATCTGGTGATGCGCGCACTGAATGATCTGCACGGACAGATCACTCTGGGTGACAGTGAACTGGGGGGAGCTCTGTTCACTGTCTTCATCCCGAAGCGAAGGAATCGTTGATATGGATTTTAGTGTATTGATTGCCGAAGACGATCCAAGGATTGCCGAAATCCACCGCCATTTCACCGAAAAGGTTGTAGGTTTTTCAGTCTGTGGGATTGCTGATACACTGGAGGATGCCGAAAAGATGTCGGAGCTACTGAAACCAGATTTAATCCTGCTTGACCTCTACTTCCCAAAAGGATTAGGAACCGAAATTCTTTGGAAGTTACGTTCCCGTCGGCAAGCCACCGACGTAATTCTAATCACTGCGGCCAAAGAACTGGAACCGTTACAAGAAGCGATGTACGGCGGCGTTTTTGACTATATTCTCAAGCCGGTCATGTTTCCCCGTTTTCAAGAAGCATTGAAACGTTTTAGTGACCATCGTCAGAAATTACAGATAGAAAACAATCTCAATCAACAGGATATTGATCGTTTGTTGCATCCCTACAAAGGTACAAGCCCTGGTGAGCCGGAATATCCCAAAGGGATCGATCCGTTGACACTGAAAAAAATCCGCACCGTTTTTGATCAGCCGCACCCGGATGGACATAGTGCCGATGAAGTTGGTCGCCAGATTGGTGCCAGTCGTACTACCGCGCGTCGCTATCTGGAATATTTGACCGCCGCAGGGCAATTGACTGCCGAGCTCATCTATGGTGCCGTGGGACGGCCGGAGCGGAAGTACTTCTCTGAGCAATAAAGGGATCAGTTTGTATGAAGTCTGAGGAAGCCCATTGCTTTATACGATATAGAAATGTATGAATAGCACTATTTGATAGCGACACAAGAGACCATAATCGCAGAATGGAAAACCCTTGAAACCGAATACAGAATTTAAAAAACCAGATGTTATTGTTTTATCCCTTGCTCATCTTGCTCACGATACATTTTCCGCATTTTTAGCACCATTATTGCCGTTACTGATTGATAAGTTGGGCATGTCACTTTCAATGACCGCTTTTCTTGACATTATCCGGCGAATTCCTGCCTTGTTTAATCCCTTTCTTGGAATATTGGCAGAGAAAACCGGAATCAAATATTTTGTCATTCTGACCCCGGCGATAACCGCTATCAGTATGGGGTTGGTGGGGTTGGCTAATTCATTTGCGATGCTGTTTATCCTCCTCTTTGTTGCTGGGATCTCAGCGGCTCTTTTTCATGTTCCGTCCCCGGTGATTGTGAAAGAGGCCTCTGGAAACAAGGTTGGAACCGGGATGAGCTTTTTTATGGTGGGCGGTGAACTGGCTAGAACCCTTGGCCCACTGCTGGTTATTTCAGCAGTATCACTCTGGAGCCTAGAAGAGATATACCGATTGATTCCTTTGGGGCTTATTGCTTCGCTAGTGCTATATATAAAACTGAAAAACCTTGATGTTGACAGGCAGGCACAAAAAACTAAAGAGAAAGGCGACACCCGCAAGCTGTTACGTCGCTACTGGCCTTTTTTTAGTGTTATTAGCGGGTTCCTCTGTTTTCAAGCAGCGATGAAAAGTGCCCTGACCCTCTATCTGCCGGTCTATTTAACCGGACAGGGAGAGTCGCTGTGGTTTGCAGGTATCTCACTTTCTGTGCTGCAATTCTTTGGGGTTATCGGAACATTCTGTGCGGGAAATATCTCCGACAAGATCGGGCGGAGGAAAACTCTGGTTATTTCCAGCATCGGTTCAGTCGGTGCGATGGCGTTGTTTATCTTTACGCAGAATATTATTTTGTTGGCCATCCTGGGATTGTTTTTATTTGCTTCTGGTCCGGTTCTTATGGCCAGCATTCAGGATACCGATTCGAACATGCCGACTTTTATGAACAGCATGTACATGTTTATAAATTTTGGTGTTGGTGCAATACTGGTGTTTGCACTGGGATTTGTCGGCGACTCGATTGGTTTGGAACGTACCTATCAACTCTGTACCCTGTTTGCGCTTGGTACAATTCCGATGGCATTTTTGTTGACACGATATAATCGGTCGATAGAAACCAAATAATACCTATTGCTCAAACCGGGTGATCAGTGACTACCCGGTTTGAAGGATTGCTTCTCTGTCTAATGAGTTAATCCGGCCAGCCGCTTTAATTCTGAAATCTCTTCTGGCCAGAGTTCCGGATTAGTTGTTTCCAGAACCAACGGTATCCCATCAAAACGAGAATCAGCCATAATATATTTGAAACAGTCCCAACCAATCTCTCCCGCTCCAAGTGGTGCATGACGATCAACCTTGCTGCCATAGGGTGTTTTGCTGTCGTTAATGTGCATTCCTTTCAGGTATTTGAAACCAACAACCCGCTCAAATTCAGCGAAAGTTTTCTCACACGCCTCTGCTCCGCGTAGGTCATAGCCTGAAACAAAAGTATGACAGGTATCCAGACAGACCCCAACGCGAGATTTGTCTTTAACTTGCTCGATAATTTCTGCTAAATGATCAAAGCGATAGCCCAGATTGCTCCCCTGACCAGCCGTATTTTCTATCACTGCAATCACGTCTGGAACCTGCTGTAATGCCAGATTGATCGATTCCGCAATGCGACTCAGGCAGTCTGTTTCACTCATTTGTTTCAAATGAGTTCCTGGATGAAAATTGAGATAGATCAGTCCTAGTTGCTGGCAACGTTGTAGTTCATCGATAAAAGCCGCACGCGATTTCTCCAATTTTTCTGCTTCGGGATGGCCAAGGTTTATCAGGTAGCTGTCGTGAGGGAGAATCTGCTTGGGGCTAAAGTTGTTTTCTTCGCAATTTGTTTTGAATTTTGCAATAGCATCATTAGTTAACGGTGAGCTTTTCCACTGTTTCTGATTTTTTGTAAATAGAGCAAAAGCTGTTGCTCCAATTTCGACAGCGTTCAGTGGCGCATTGAAAACACCACCAGCGGCACTGACATGGGCTCCTATATATTTCATTGATATTTGTCCTTATGGTTTAGATATTGATTGATCTGGATTGTCTTTTTGAGAGGCGATCATGTCTTTAGTTAAAGGGGACGCTGATATTGACTTTTCCACCATCTAATTTCTTTGTCAGATCTTCCTCTTCCTTGTCGACTAAAACCCCAGCACTGATTTTAACTTTTCTATTTCCTGCTGTTTTGCTGGACACCTTCTCATGCAGTTCTAAGTTGAGTTTTTGCTGGCTGTCAGAATCTATTTTTTCAATCAGTTCTTTAGATAGATTGAGATTGACCTTGGTGGGCGCAGTTGACCTTTCTTTCTGTTCTTCTGGTTGATCCAACACTTTTTGTTCATTGTTCGTGATCTGTTTCGATATTTGTTTTTGTGGCGATGATTGCGGTGCCGATTCTTGCTGGTTTGACTGACAGGCTGAGATCAGCAAGCAGAGAGCAAAGGCATAAACGATATGGCGGAGATTGTGATAGCTTTTAGACATTATGATGTCATCCGTTTTTAATTGGTTAGGAGAGTACGGTGTCTGGTTTATTTAAGTTCACTGGTACTGCAGGTTATGAAGCTGCACTGATATGATTCTGTCATTGCCTAACTATCAATATATATCTCCACACCGATTTTGCACTAGAGGGTAAATGGATATTTTATTTGAAAATTGATAATTTATTTATATGAACAGATCCAAAATCAACCGGATCAAGCTTTCCTATTTACTGATTTGCCTTGTTTCATCAGCGATTGAGATGTATCGTACTCAAGTTCGTCATGGAGGGGGCCTGTCGATACAACCTAGTAAAAAATATCCCTCCAATTATTTCCTCAACGATTCTCAAAATGTCAGAGGAATTCTGTTGATAGCAAAATAGGCAGAAAATATAAGAGAGTTTTCTGCCTAACACAATGTTAGGATAGACCGCTTCGCGCTCCATCCTAACGGAGCCGTGCTGTTGAGCCGACTACGGTTCTCGGCACGTAAAATATAAACACATTTTCCGAACCTGCGAGCCTCGCGGCTCAACAGCACGGCTCCGTTAGCAGAAGAAAATATGGGAAAAGCAAAAAAACAACATTGGGTGCCAAGGTTCTACCTGAAGCATTTTGCCATACCTGAAACACGTAATTCTAAAACCCCTCAGGTATATATATTTAGCAAAGGTGACAGTGATCCGAAAATTGTAAGTATAAGAGACATAGCTGCTCGGAGATTCCTGTATTCCCCTGAGAATGAAGTTGGGATCAGAAGTTGGGCTACTGAAGACAAACTGGCCGACCTAGAACAACTTGTCTCTCGAATTTGGCCAGCACTAGCAAACGACTTTCTTGACCTATATGAAAATAAGGCTATCCGTAAAGCGGTCTCTTTTTTTTTGGCAACTCTACTTTTGCGCCATCCATCACAGATAGACGCCACGAAGCAAGCACATGCTCATGTCGTGAATATGTTTGAGCAATTACCAAAAGACAAAAATGGAAATCCCTTAGTTACAACTATGCTCGTAGACGAAAAGGAAATTGAATTTGATCCGTCAAATTTCCAGGAATACAAACTGACTTCCCCAAAGAGGATTCATCACGAATTTGTAGAAAGCATCCATCAGCACACAGGATCAATTGCTGAATTATTTCTCGAAAAAAGATGGTCTATCATAGTTTCAGACGACCCGGTTTTTATAACAACTGACAAACCAGTTGTTATGGAAAACATAAATGGTTTGCCTTTCGGAATAAGCACAAAGGATACATTTATTGTTTTCCCATTGAGTCCGACTAGGTTGTTAGTGCTGGACGACAAGCACGAGGAACCAAAGGGGCAATACTATCCCTTAACTGAAGAAGGACCTGGCTCCTACAACCTTATGCTTTGGCGTGGTGCACAAAACTTTATGATTTCTTCACGGGACACCGACGTAGTTTGTGCTGAGTTGAACAAATGGGCTGAGAAACAAGAAAAATGCAATAAAATCGGCTAACAAACTAATGTCTTTAGGCTATTAGTCAATCGTTCTTTAACAATTGAAGACATATTGTCTACTTTGCTGTCACCTTTTGTAGCAACCGTAGAATCGACCTTGAGAGTGCCGGAACAACCAACAGGTAGATCAAAAGGCTTCCCAGAAGAACAGAGTATTACTTCATCACTCATCCTCCTCTGATGCTGTCGGTTGCTTGAGATCTGATTTGTATTGCACCATGTAGTTATAGCCGAGATCGATATAGTCTATTTTCTTAAATCCCACTTCGCTGAAAGCTTCTTCCACCTGCTGTGGTGATAGTCGCCTTTCAATACTGGGGCCGAAATTTTGCTCCTCTTTTTTGCATTCCAATATGGCGACGCGACCATGGGGTTTTAAGACACGGTGAAGTTCACTGGCTAATCCTGTTGCTAAAATATCTAAACGGGTGGCGTGAAGAATGGTGGCGAGCAGGCAAACATCAACGTGATTGTCTTCAACAAGTAGCCCCTTATTGATATCGCAGGCTATGCCTATAATGTTGTGAATCCCATGCTCTTCAGCTTCTTTCGCTAACCCTTCTGTTATCGCTGGCCATTGGTCGATGGCATAAACAATACCGCATGGGCTAACCATTTGAGCCGCCATAAGGCTGTATTCTCCTTGGCCACAACCGATATCGAGAAAAACATCATTTTTATTAATATTGAGGGCAGAAAATACCGTATCAACGTTATGCATACCGTAACTGCTTGGGCCGCGTTGTGAAGCGTCCTTTTGTTGACTATGGCAATGATGATGGTCGCTCATAGAAAATTATCCTTTCTTTTCTGTTTCATGGCGGTGAACAGAAAAAACAGTTGAGTAGGTAACGGGAATAACAAATTAAGTGAGCAAAGTTGCAAAGCTCAATCCGCCCATAATGGCGGCTGCATGGGAGCAAGAAATGGATCACCCAACAGAGGAATCATCCTAGATCCATAGTTATTTTTTTTGCAACAATAGTTAAGTCTCTTAATTATTGTTGCAAAAAAAATGCGCTACTCTTCGCTTTCCGAATCCAACCGCTCATCCATAATTGTATTGAGGGTCTTTAAAAGGGTATTGAGAGTTGCAATATCTTCAGTGGAAAACTTTTTCATGCTACTAACAACACGGTTCATATCTTTGCCGTGAAAATGCTCATGTGCCTCAAAGGCCTGCCAGCCCAGCGGGGTCAATGACAACTGCAATTCCTTGTTGCTGTGTGCAGACTGCTGCTTCACCAAAAAACCTTTTCCGCTCAACTTTGAAACTAATTGGGACGCTGCGCTCTTGGTGATACCAAAGCAGTTGGCAACATCTGTTACATTGGTGCAACTCTCATCACCAACACTCTGAATGGTGTGCGCCTCACGCGTCGAGATAACCAGACCCTCTTCCACCATAATCGGCAATGATTCAATTTGTGCAAACTTACGTGCAACCTGGGTCAGTTGAAGCACAGTTGCTTTGATGTGTGGTGGTGTTTTATCCATGAACAAACAGTACAGAAGCTTAACTATTTTTACAAGCATTTATAATTAGAAATTTACCTTTCTGTCAAAGCGAGCCTAACGTCCTGAACTCGATAAGTTTATATTCCTTTGGAGTTGAGGGAAGGAAATTAGATAATAAGTCGCGTCGGTTGAATGGTATTGACTCAATCTATTTCCGTTTGGTTTTATGTAAGCACTGAAGAAGATAGCGAGCAGATTTACTTATTGAGTGGCAATGCTGATTCTTTGTAGCACTGAACGAGGGTGTAAAAAACTTTGTGTAAATGGTCTCAGTCGGTTACAACCCGTAACCACTGGAGGTACTGATGACCATAC